>SFWF01000032.1 GCA_004560045.1 bacterium
AGATTCGATAGAACAGCCTACGTATTTCTTATAAAGCCCGTCGGTAGGATATTTAATATCAAGAAGTACCCTGTCGGTAAGGCTCAGAAGCTCTTTTACCTTATCGTTTAAAAGGCTTCCCGAGGTATCGAGGCAGGTATTGATCCCCCGCTTTTTACACTCTTTAAATATTTCGGCCGCAAACTCGGCCTGAACTATAGGCTCTCCGCCCGACAGAGTTATACCGCCGTCTTTTCCGAAATAGTCCTTATATCTTGCGGCCTTTTCGGCTATCTCCTCGGCCGAGTAAATGTTTCCGCCGTCTATAGGACGGGTCTCGGGGTTATGACAGCAGCCGCAGTTTAGATTACAGCCCTGAAGAAATACCACGAAACGGACACCCGGCCCGTCTAAGGTTCCCATAGACTGAAAGGAACTGACATAGCCCTTCATCACATTGCCTCGTGGAAGGTACGGGAGATTACCTCTTTCTGCTGTTCCTTTGAAAGTTTATGAAAGTTTACGGCATAGCCCGAGACGCGGATGGTCAGGTTGGGATAGGCCGAGGGGTCCTCGTAGGCCTTTATAAGAGTCTCGCGGTTAAGGACGTTAACGTTTATATGATGTGCCATTTTTCCGAAATAGCCGTCGAGTATCGAAACAAGATTATCGACGCGTTCACCGTCGGTTCTGCCTAAAGCCTCAGGGGTTATGGAGAAGGTGTTTGAAATACCGTCGCGGCAGTCGTCGTAGGATATCTTTGCGACCGAGTTAAGGGAGGCAAGGGCTCCGTTTTCCTCGCGGTTATGCATAGGATTGGCACCGGGGGCAAAGGGGGTGCCACCCTTTCTTCCGTCGGGGGTCGAGCCGGTATTCTTACCGTAGGAAACGTTTGAGGTTATGGTTAAGACCGAAAGGGTATGCTCGGCGTTTCGGTAGGTCGGGGTCTTTCGAAGCTCGGTTATTACCTTATGAGCCATATCTCGGGCAATAAGGTCTACCCTATCGTCGTCGTTTCCGTATTTCGGGAAATTTCCAACCGTTTCGAAATCGACGATATAGCCTTCCTCGTTTACTATGGGCTTAACGTTTGCGTATTTGATTGCGCTCAGCGAGTCGGTTATAACAGACATTCCCGCAACACCGAAGGCCATAAAGCGATGAACGTCGGTGTCGTGAAGGGCCATCTGAGTTTTTTCGTAGGCATACTTATCGTGCATATAATGAATAACGTTCATCGTATTAACGTAAAGGTTGCAAAGCCAGGTAAGGTAGGTATCGAAGCGGCTCATAACCTCGTCGTAGTCCAGCTTATCGGGGCGCATTACCTCCATTTTGGGACCGAGCTCGATCTTACTGTCGGTATCGTAGCCGCCGTTAAGGGCAAGCAGGAGAAGCTTCGCGAGATTTGCTCTGGCGCCGAAGAACTGCATCTGTTTTCCTACCTTCATAGCCGAAACACAGCAGGCAATAGCGTAATCGTCGCCGTAGATGGGACGCATAAGGTCGTCGTTTTCGTACTGAATAGAGTCGGTATCGACCGAGACCCCGGCGCAGAACTTCTTGAAGTTTTCGGGAAGAGACTTCGACCAAAGTACGGTAAGATTGGGCTCGGGAGAAGAGCCTAAGGTATAGAGGGTGTTTAAAATTCTGAAGCTGCTCTTGGTGACGAGGGTACGGCCGTCCTCACCCATACCGCCCACCGCCTCGGTTATCCACATAGGATCGCCGCCGAAAAGCTCGTTATATTCAGGGGTACGAAGGTGACGGGCCATACGGAGCTTCATAACGAAATCGTCGATAAGCTCCTGCGCAGTCTCTTCGGTAAGGATTCCCTTTTCAATATCTCTTTCGATATAGATATCGAAGAAGGTCGAAACGCGGCCAAGGCTCATTGCGGCGCCGTTTTGCTCCTTAATTGCGGCAAGGTAGGCAAAATAGGTCCACTGAATAGCCTCCTTAGCGTCCTTTGCGGGCTCGCTTATATCGAAGCCGTACATCGCGGCCATTTCTTTAAGATAGCCTAAGAAGGTTATCTGCTGATAAAGCTCTTCGGATAGACGCACCTGCTCGAGGTTTATATTGGCGTCGCCGATCTTAGCCTTATCGGCCTTCTTTTCGGCAATAAGACGGTCGACACCATAAAGGGCAACGCGGCGGTAGTCGCCGATTATGCGTCCGCGGCCGTAGGCGTCGGGAAGTCCCGTAATAACGTGAGATTTTCTTGCCTTACGCATTTCGTCGGTATAGGCGCGGAAAACACCGTCGTTATGAGTAGTTCTGAACTTAAATTCCTCCTCGACCTTATCGGAAAGCTTGTAGCCGTAGGCCTCGCAGGCTCCTCTTGCCATACGGATTCCGCCGAAGGGGTTTACTCCTCTTTTAAGGGGACGGTTGGTCTGAAGTCCGACGATAAGCTCCTTATCCTTATCGAGGTAGCCGGGGGCATAGCTCGTCAGAGAGGATACGGTTACGGTATCGATGTCGAGGACACCGCCGAACCTTCTCTCTAAATCGAAAAGGTCCTGCAGCTTGCCCATAAGCTCGGTAGTTCTTTCGGTAGCCGAGGCTAAAAAGCTATCGTCTCCCGTATATTCCTTATAATTTTTCTGAATAAAGTCGCGAACGTTTATCCCGTTCTGCCATTCGCCGGGGTTAAACCCGTTCCAATTTAAATGTTCCATATTTTTCACTCCTGTTTAGGACATTAAAGTGTTAAAAAAACAAAAAGGGCAATCAGCTTTTAACTGATTGCCCAGACGGTCGGCCATAAAGTTTTACACTCCCTTGCGGTTAGCGTCCGCAATAATCCGTCAGTTATGTAAAACGTGAATACTGTACTTATATTATACAAAGTTTTTTTCCGTTTGTCAAGTTATAAAAGATATTGTCTTATAATTTCACATATAAAAACCGAAAGGCAGGAGCAGGCCGCAACCACGGGAAGGCTTTTTCCGAAAAAGGCTACCGCGGCGGCTACAAGAAATCCGACCGTAGCCGAAATTACGCTACCCGTTTCGTAGAATACGGCAGGTACTATCATAGCCGAAAGCACGGCGTAGGGTACGTAGTATAAAAAGGAGAGGACAAAGCGGTTCTTCATCTTTTGCCTTAAAAGCTGAAGCGGGATCATACGGATAAGGTAGGTCGTTCCCGCCATAACGGCAAGGTAGAGCCAGAAGGTAGGACTAACAGTCATTTTCTTTCGCCTCCTTGTCTTCGTTTACGGGGAAAAGAAGGGCAAACACCGCGCTCGCCGCTACGGCGCAGATAATTATAACGAAGCCCGCATATTCCTTGGCAAAATCGGCAAGTATGGGTAAATATTTAAAGGCGCAGCTGAGCGCTACCGCCAAAAGGGCGCAAAGGGCGGTCGGAAGATGAGTTTTAGCCTTGGGAATAACGACGGCTATAAGCATTGCGTAGATAGCAACACCGAGAGAGCCCGTTATTATCTCCGGAAGGGCCGAGCCCGCTATAGCGCCGATTATGGTACCCGAGCTCCAGCCGAGCCAGGGGAAAAGCATAAGTCCGTAGAAGAATTTCTGACCTATTCCTCCTTCTTCGCCTACCGATACGGCAAATATCTCGTCGGTATTACCGAAGGCTATTAAAAATCGGGACAGAAAGCCTGCGCCGTGAAGCTTTTGTGAAAGAGAGACCGACATAAGGGCATATCGGGAATTTATAACGAGCTGTGTCACGGCAAGCTCGATAAAGCTACCCCCTGCGGCAATTATGGGGGTTCCCGCAACCTGACCCGCAGAGGTTAAGTTCGTCATAGATATAAGCAGGGCTTCCAAGGGAGAAAGTCCGCTTTTTACGGCCATTATTCCAAAAGCAAAGGATACCGCAAGATAGCCGATTCCTATCGGTATTCCCGCGACAAGGCCTTTTAAAAAGCTATTGTTTACCTTCATTTTATCACCCGAACAAGTATATAACTTTTATGCGAATAAGTCAAGGCGCAGGGTAATTTTGCGTGACCGATAAGGAAAAACAGAGCGCAGAAACGGTTATACAAAAAACCAACGGTCCTTGCAATTTTTATGCCGAATCGGGCGGAATACTTATAGGCTTTGAAGGATAAAAGCAAAGAGAATGTGGTATTCGGTCCGTTACTCACATTCTCTTTTTTGTTATTTGACGTATTTACTCAGGGTAAAGTCGGCAAGGCGGATATGTCTTCGTGATACGGTATAGGACATAGAAAGCTCGCCCTTGGAGTTATAGCTTATAAAGGGGTAGAAGCAGGAGCCCTTCATATCGGCGGCGAAGACTATCTCGGTTTTGGATAGGTCGTCGGTATCTATTTTTAAAAGGCCGATATGATTTCGGTTTATGGGGGCGTGGAAGAGGTAGAGATTACCGCCGTAGACGATAAAGTCGGAACGGGACTGACAGTCCTCAACCAGCACGGGGGTCTCCCACTTGCCCGTATTTAAGTCGTAACAGGTCAAAAATCCGTAGACCGAGCCGTCTTTCAGGCTTCCGTCCTCGTTAAAATGCGGGTCGTGCTGACGGACGAAGTAATAGACCTTATCGTTAAGCACGTAGACGGCATTTTCCCACTTGGACTGATTTATAAAATCGGGCTGAGAAACGTATTCCCAGGTCATAAGGTCCTTCGATTTTATAATACAGTTGAAGTCGCCGCTGTAGGCACCCGAATAGTACCATTTTTCGCCGTTTTCGATTCTATATGAAAGCTTCTGCATAACGCCTATATCGGCATAGGTGTTTTTCATACCGATTCCGTTTGCGGCAAGAGCCTTCTCTATTCCCGACGCAGAAAAATCGTTTACGATGTTGCCCACCTTAAAGCGGTTAACGCAGGTTTCGCCGAGTTCACCTGTTTCCATATTGAAGATTCGGTAAAAACGGTAGTATTTACCATTGGCCGAGGCGGTCCAGAGGACGAAGAGGGTATCTTCGTCCCATCTCATAAGAATGGTATCGTAAACGCGGTCGATTTGACAGCCGTCGACCCTGTCCCCTACCTTCTGAATATCGAGGTAGGTCATCTTCGAGGTATCCTTTTCGGGACAGTAGGCAAGACGGGCTACCTGAAAATTAGGGTCCTCGGCATCCGTATCGGTATTGGCGTAGTAGGACATATAGATATTGCCTTTAGCGTAGACGAAGGTCGAAACGTGACACATCTGATCGCCCGATTTTTCAAAATCGGCCACCATACCGTTTCTTATTTCTTCGGAGAATTTATCGCCTACCGCCAAGGCTTCGGGGCAGTCCTTAGGAGCAAGAACAGCCGAATATTCTTCGATAACTCCCGCTTTGATATTTATGAGGGGTTTATCGGTTTGATTATCCTCTGTAAAATAGTTTCTTTTCATATTCATAATCCTTTACGAGGGGAATTTTGTTTTATTATAGCTGTCAATTCTTCATATTTTAGGCAAAAGCCGAGGGAAAACCTCGGCTTTTACCAAAACATTAGTCTAAATAATCGCTAAGGGTGATGGAGACAAGGCGGATCTGCTGACGGTTATACGTATAGGAGATGCAAAGCTCACCGTCTGAATTAAACTGCCAGAAGGGATAGAAGCAGGAATGCTTCATCTGCGCCTGAAGAACTACCTTGGTTTTGGAGAGATCGTTAGTGTCGATCTTTAGGATTCCGAGGTGCTGACGGTCGCTTCCGCCTGCTTCGGGAGTGGGGGCATAGATAAGATAGAGGTTGCCCTTATACATAATGAAGTCGGAGCGGGACTGGCAGTCCTCCACGAGAATGGGGGTCTCCCATTCGCCCGTAATAAGGTCGTAGGCGGTAAGAATTCCGTAGTAGGAGCCCTGCGCATCGCGGTTGGTGGTGGAGGTGGTAGCACTTCCGTTGGAGGCTACACCAAGGGGATCCCACTGACGAACGTAGTAGTAGACCTTGTCGCCCACAACGTAGACGGCATTTTCCCAGCGGGTACAGTTATCGAAGCCCGTACCGTTTGCGCCCTCGTTGGGCTGAGCAACGTATTCCCAGGTGATAAGGTCCTTAGACTTGATTATGCAGGTAAAGTCGCAGCAGTATGCGCCTGTGTAGTAGTAGGTCTCGCCGTTTTCTACACGGGTAGAAAGCTTCTGCATAATACCGATATCGGAAGCGAACTGCTTATATCCGTGGCCCTCGTTATTAAGAGCCTTCTTCATACCCTCACGGGAGAAGTCGTTGGTGGTGTTGCCTACCTTGAAGCGGTTTACACCGATGGGACCGAGCTCCTCGGTCTTCATATTGAATACCTGATAGAGACGGTAATATTCGCCGTTTACCGCGGCGGTCCAGAGGATATAGAGATTATCGGGCTCGTCTTCCTTAGGCATAAGGATGGTATCGTAAACGCCGGTTATCTTCTTTCCGTAAAGCTCGTCGCCGACCTGCATAATGTCGATTATAACCTTCTTTGAAAGGTCGTTTTCGGGAGCGTAGGCAAGGCGGGCTACCTGGAAGGCAGGATTCTCGGAGGCCGAAACGGTATTTGCGTAGTAGGAGGCGTAAACCTTTCCGTGAGAATAGTAGAAGGTCGAAACGTGGCACATCTTATCGATGCCCGACTTTTCGAAGGTACCGATCTGATTAGCGAGGACCTCTGCGGCAAAGGCGTCGCCCTTTGCGCGGTAAGCCTCATAATCCTGAGCAATTACCTGATAGTTTGCGGGGTTGGTCTTGACTCTCGAATAAACTACCGCTCCGCTTGTAGATCCGACGTCGGCCGAGAAGATCTCGGGATAAACGGGGTCAGCGCCTTCGTTAGAGGTATCTGCCGGACCCTTACTTGCGGCAACGAGGGTAGTAATATCGTTATTTTCGGCGCGAAGCTTACCGATAGCGTCAAGCTCGGGGCCGCAGCCGATAAGGGTCTTGCGGATATTTACTATCTCCTCTTCGGAATAGGCGCCGTCGGCATTATAGTCGCCGGGGATAGCCTTGAAGCAGAGCTTTTCGCCGGTTATACCGTTCTTGAGGAAGGGTACGGCGCTGTTGACGATTACAGAATATACGCCGCCGATAGTAAGCTCGCCCTCCTTGCCGCCGATATGGTTAAAGCCGAGCTCGAACTTGGTTATGCTGTAAGGCTTGGACATATCGATGCCGACAAGGTTACCGTTTGCATCGTAATAGGAAATATCGCTATAGTTTTTGAAATCCTTAACATTAAAGCGGATGAAGCCCTTAAAGCCCGAGGGGATATCGAAAAGGTCTCCGTCGGCTCCTGCACGGGTATTAACCCAGACTCCGTCGGTAACGGAGGCGAAGGAATATGCGCTGTTGGAGAAGATAAGGGTCTTTGAAGCGCCTGCCTGATAAAGGACGGTATCGAGGAGCTTTAAGGGAGCGTGTACGGTGCTCTCCTCAAACTCGGGAAGCTCTACGTAGAACATAAAGCTATCGACACCGGGCTGAAGGGTTATGGAGGTGTCGGAATTTGTATAGGTGGTCATATAGCCCTTGGTGGTCTCCTGCTTACCCGAGGTTGTGGTAATAGAAACGGGGCCGTCTGCCCAGAAGGCAGAGGTCTCCTTCTCGGTAAGCTTGACCGCAGGAGAAGCAGAGGTTCCGCTGTAGCGGGTGGAGAAGGCATAGTTATCGGAGTAAACGCCGTAGGAGTTAACTCCCATAGCAGAGGTTGAGGAGGCTATATCATAGTAAGAATAGTTATAGGTGCCCGTACTGCTGTTTACGGTGTTCCTGACCTTCCATACGGTGCTGCTGCCGCGCTCTGCGGGAACGTAGACGATTCCGCCGAGGACAAGGTCACCGCACTTTCCGCCGAGAGCATTCGGCTCAAGCTCGATACAGTTGAACTGATAAGAATCGGCAGCGAAGTCAACAGAGCTACTGAGGGTATCGAAATCGATTCTGATATAGCCCTTATAGCCCGAGGGCAGACCCGTAAAGGCGCTATCCGAAGAGAAGGTTCCCGTTTTCCACTCGCCCTCGTCGATATAGGCGAAGGTTGAGGTACCGTCGGTATTTGCCCTCATCCATACCCAATCGGTTCCGTTTACCATGAGGCAGACGCCTCTGTCTCCGAGAGCAAGGGCATATTCCTTGCCTGCGGCGGCAAAATCGGGAAGCTCGACGTAGAACATTATAGAATTTGCGGGGGTTGAGCAGCTAACGTTATCAAGAACGACGGCCTGACTGTCGTTTTCGATAATACTGTCGGCAGAGAAGCGATATTCTCCATTCCAGCCGCTGACGTTTGCCGCGCCGATCTGATCGGTGTGCTTATCGCGGCTCAGGGTAATACCGAGTGCTTCTACGTCGTACAGGGGACTGCCGTTCCAGTTTTTGGTAACGGTGGTAAAGGAGGCGCTGTCGAAGGCCTTGGTCGCCGAGAAGGAGAGAGCGTTCTTGACCGAGCTTGGGGTCATAGCGGTGCCGTCTCCTGCCCACTTAACGTAGATAGCCTTATAGTTACCGACCAGGTCGTCGTTTGCGGCCTTATCGGTAAGGGCGGCGTTTGTATAGAAGCCGTCGAATATCCAGCCCTTGCGCTCGGGGATCATAAGGTCGGCAAAGGTGGTGGATTTAGTGATGTCGAGAAGGGTCACGTCGCCGTCGTAGTTATAGGCGGGAAGCTTTCCTTTTATATTCTTGGTTACGGTAATACCGTCCAAGAGAACCGAGGCAAAGCCCGAGGTCTTGGAGGAGTCGGCAGTCTTGCCGTTGGCCTCTAAGAGGATGAGGGGATAAACGTCGTAGCCGTTTATCTGCGCCCTTCCCGTCCAGTTGGCGTAGGCGGTATGCCACTCGCCGTCGGCATTAACGGCAGAGGCGGGAATGAAGGTTGTGGTGGAGTTTGCTATGGTCGCCATGGGACCGAGGTCGGAGCCTCCAAGGTCGGTGCCTGCCCAGGAGGGGTTCTTTCCTGCCTTGCGGTTACAGGGAGCAAGATAGAAGCTAAGGGCCTTTCCGTCGGTGCGTTCAACCTTATACTTAAAGCTTATGATGTACTCGGTTCCCACTTCACCCATAAAGAAGCTTCCGGTGGTGGGGTTGAGGATCTTCATAGCGTTGTTTGCGCCGTAATTTTCGTTAGATTGTTCGCTGTCCCAGGTGAAGCGGATAACCGAGTTATTGCCGTCGGTGGTCCAGGAGGCGTTATTACCTCTTCCCGAAGCGCCGGTCCAGTTGTTGGCACCGCCGTCGTTATAGAATACTCCGTGGTCGTTCTTATTGAGGTTCACCTCAAAGCCGATGGACGAGGCGGTATCCTTGACCTCTTTAACGGTGACGTTATCGATTATAGCGGAGGCGTATTTGCCCGTAGTGGGAGCGCCGCTTACCGCATTTTTGTCGTTTGCCTGAAGGATGATTACGGGATAGTGAGTGCCGTTTGCGGTAAAGGTGGCGGTTACGGTAGCCCACTCGGTTGTAGCAGAGGTGAATTTATTGCTTACGGCAACGTAGGAGGGCTCGGGTGAAGCTCCCGTCTGCATAGCCAAGGGACCCATATCGGTGCCCGCAAGGGAGCCTCTTCCGCAGGCCGAAATGTAGAACTGAAGGGACTGACCGTCGGTATGCGTTATCTTATAATCGAAGCTTACGGTATAGGTCTTGCCCGCTTCTCCTACAAATTTAGAGGAGGTAAGGGGATTTAAGATGGTTATAGCGTTAGCATCGTTATAGTTTCTTCCGTTGTCGCCATCCCAGTTAAAAGAAACAACCTTATTGCCGTCGTCAAGGGTAGTGATACCTGCGTTGGTGCCCCTTGCGGAATCGGCGGTCTTATTTACCGTGCTGTCGTAGAAGGTGGAGGTGTTTTCAAAATCCTGAACGAATTCGGTGGCTTCAGAGACGTAGACGTCGTCGACGAGGACTACGGCATAGTCGGTGAGGTCTGCGATCTTGGTCTTATTGTTTGCGGTAACGCCGATAACGGGGAAGTGAACGCCGTCGGCATACCAGTTGGCCGAAACGGTCACCCAGCCGTCGGTGGGGGCGGCGAAGACGCTTCCTGCCTTATATACGCGAAGATCGGCGTTTGTGGCGGTCTTCATAGCGTTTATGTGGTTAAAATTACAGTCGGTCGAATAGAAAGCGGCCTGTTCATGTGCAGAAGTTGCGTTTAAGTAGGTTCTGCCCGAGGTAGCGAGATAGAACTGAAGGGGGATATTATCCGACTTCTGAACCTTTACCTTAAAGGAAATATTATACCACTTACCCGCTTCGCCGATAAAGGTGGAGGCGGTTTTGGGGTTATAGATATTCATAAGGCCGTTGGCATTATAGTTTTCGTTACCGTTATGGCTATCCCAGGTAAACTGAACGGCGGTATTGCCGTCTATACCCGTCCAGAGCTTACTGTTGTTGCCGCGGTTATTTGCCTCGCCGTTACCGTTCCAGTTTTCGGCATAGCCTTCGTTATAGTATACTACACTATTTGTAAATGCGTGAGCCTCGTTATAGAGATACTGCTCCTCGAAATCGAGATAAACGAGGGCGTCGGAGGGGACATTCTTTTCCCAGGTGAGGGTATATCCTCCACGAATCACCGAGGTGGTGGGAATCCACTGGGCAATATATGGGGTGATAAGGTCGTAGCCTGCGGAATTCAGATGAATATTATCGTTTCCACCGGGGAAGTTTTCTGAGGTATCGACCTTTAAGATATCGTAGCTATAGGACTTTCCGTCGGAGGTCTTTCCGCTGAAAAGATCGAGATAGGAAACGCCCCACTTGTCGCAGACAGCCTTCGCCATATCCCAGTATTCTCTCATAGACTCCTCTTCGGCAGTATAGCCGCCGTAGGTGGAGAGAGGGGTAGCGTAGTTTATGATAAAGCCAACCTTAGCGCTCGGGAAATATTCCTTAGCATAGTAGAAAAGGTTTTCGAGAGCTCCTGCGAAGGTAGCGGTATCGAAATCGGTAGCCTCGAAGCTATCGGTCATTTCGCCGACCTTAGCGGCGGTCTCCTTGGTGGGATTACCATTGGTTCCCATTGCGTCGTTAAAGCCGCCCTGAAGGATGACGTAGTCGAACTTGCCGTTCTTGTTGGCGTGAAGCTGATTAACTATAGCGGGTCTGTCTTCGGCCTCACGGATGGTGGAGATGGGACAACCTGCAGAAGCGGCAAGGGTCGACTCGGCGCCGTAAAGCTCGGCAATACGGGCAGACCAGCCTCCCTCGTTTGTATAATTTCCGCCGTAGGCTTCGTCTCTCCAGCCTGCGCCGATACTGTCGCCTGCGAAGAGAATCTTTTTGTCCTCTAAGGGGTGCTTATCGCTACCGGCGGCAAATACGGGGATCATACCGACCGCAAGAACGACGATAAGCAGGAGAGCCACAAGACGTTTGAAGGCAATGCTTGTTTTAAACATAATCTTCTTTCCTTTCAAGCTTAGATTTTATAAAAGAAATGATAATCGAGCAGATAGCAAGACTTTCATTAACTATACCTATATAAGAGCCTACGAAAATATCGTAGATTAAAAAGGCGGCCGATACGGGAACCGAAATTATTTTCGTAAGGGTGGGATTTTTAAGCCAGAGGGAAACGGTTACGAAAACCGAGGCGGTTATGGGGAGAAAATTTATAGGTCGGTTAGCCGTTATAATACCGAGGGTAAGGTTTATAAGGATAAAAAGTATCGGCCAAAAGACACTATTTGCCCATTTCTTTTCCTCGCGGTTTACAAAGACCAGCTCTCGTCCGATTCCTACGAGATTCGGCACCATACCGCCCGGGGCAAAGATACATAAATAATGTATCACCCAGCAGACGTCGGCGCAAAGTTTAAATATAATAAGCTTTTTTCGGTTCTTTTGCTGATAAATAAGAAAAAGGGAGAGCATAGCTCCAAAACCGAAAAGCCAGGAAATAATTTTAAGCGGCATTTCGCTAACCTACTTGAAAAAACAAAAATTCTATGTTACACTAATATTATAATGAAGCTAAGTCCCCAACACAATATCGCATTTTGATTAAAAATAACACTTTCTTGCAAAGGAGCGATGAAAATGAAGCCGAGGTATGACTCTGCGTATTATTATCAAAACATTTTCAAGGTAGATACCGAGCTTCCCTGCTATATTTTCGCCGATCTGTACCGCACCCCAAACAGCCCGTATCTCGGTGCAAACTGGCACGAGGAGCTTGAGCTTCAGTATATAATCGAAGGCGAGGGCTACCTGCTTATTGACGGAGAAAGGTTTGACATAACGGCAGGAGACGTCGTGGTTGCAAATCAAAACTGCGTTCACTTTACCGGCACCGATACCGAAATACGTTATACCGCCCTGCTTATAAAGACGGATTTCTTAAGCTTCGCTTCGGTAGACTACGGCAATGTGCTTTTTGAAACGGTTATAAAAAGCGAGCGCATGGAGCGGCTTTTCTCAAGTGTTTTAGCGGCCTGCGGCGAAAACGCTCGGATCTGTAAAACGGCAAGGGTAGAGATGGCTCTGCTTGCCCTTCTTATAGAGCTTCGGGAACAGCACGTAAAGGAGGAGACCTCCTCGGAAAACGGAAACAAAAGGTTTGCTGTAGTAAAAAAGACTATCGGCTACATACGTGAAAACTACGACAAAAAGCTTACTCTCGAGGTTCTTGCCGAGCAGGTCTTTACCGATAAATTTTCCCTTTCGCGAAGCTTTAAGTCGGTTACAGGACAGACGGTGGTTGAATATATCAACCACTATCGCTGTGACCGTGCCAAGGAGCTTATCCGAGAGGGCTCTCCCATAAACGAGGCGGCGATACAGTGCGGCTTTAACAATATGTCCTTTTTCACAAAGACCTTTAAAAAATATACGGGGGTAAAGCCTTCGGAGTATAAGAAAAAATAAAAAGCTACGAACGGACCGTACTCATAGGGACGAAATGCTTAAAAAAGCAAATTTTTGCGGCCTAATTTGTTAAAAAGCCGTGGTACGCGACAGCGTTACCACGGCTTTTTGCCTTTTATTATGCTAAAAATTTATCTTTTTTAGGTGCGGAGCAGTTTTGTAGCTTAAAAATTTGTTCTGTTCCCGAAGCCGACAAACCGAAGAAATACTTTGTGTCTTAGAGGGTTTGAGGCAAAGAGGCAGGAGCAGTTTTGTTCCAAAACCAATTTGTCCTTTTGATTACGGTCCGTATGAACTGTCTTTTTTAATTTAGTGGTTAGTGATCAGACGGATACCGAAACAATTCAGGGACGAGGGCCCGTTAGTCTATAAGGTTAATAATTTTTATTCCGCTTTTTTGGGCGTAGTTTACAGTGTATGCGGTGCCGCCCGAGGCCTGCTCAAGATAGCAGATACAGACGCTCGCACTATCGACCAGGGCTCGGTTTCGCTGCTGCATACAAAACCGAGTATAATGCTCACTCAGCACCGTTACCTCGTCGGCTCGGCGCTTTATCTCTTCGTAGTTCATCCTATCTATCTCGTTCCAGCGGTCGGCCTGCTCGGGGCAGGGAAGAATAAGGGAAAGCTTTATTTCGGGATGACGCTCCCTTGCGGCAAGCACCGACATTGCGGCTACTGTATCGAAGCCCTTGGCTCCTCCCGCACAGAAGGTCTTTATACCCTTTTCAATAAGTATTTCAAGCTCCTCGTCGAGCCTGCCCTTTATATACATATACTTTTCGGCCGGAATTTCCCTATGACCCGTAAAGCAGCAAGTGGTTTCTCTCATAAACATCTCCGCAAACTTTTGTTCTTTTTATTATACACCACTTTTCCCCTTGGGGCAAGGATTTTATTCGACGGTACAGCCGGAATAATAGTGAAGCAGTATCTCCTCGTAGCTTTTCCCCTGCTGTGCCAAGTAGTTTGCGCCGTTTTGGCTCATTCCTATTCCGTGGCCGTAGCCCCTTACCGTAAAGGTATAGACACCCTCCTTATATTCGACGTCGAAATCGGCTGAACGAAGCTCAAGAGCCTTTCGAAAATCTATTCCGCCGATACTCTTACCCCAGACGGTAAGGGAGGTTACGCTACCCGCTTCGGTTCGCTTTATATCGGCAATTCCGTTTCCCGTTGCCTCGGTAACGCTGACAAAGCTTTTAAGTCTCTCTTTAAGCTGGTCGGTAGTAAATTTCGCCGTCGAGAGATAGCTTCCGCTAAGCTTATCAAAGGAGGAGTCGACCGAAATAAGATACGGGTAATCCCCTCCCCAAATATCGGCCGCTTTTTCGGTCTTACCCGAGGATATTGCGTGGTAGACGGTAGAGGCAGGCTCCCCTTTATAGGTGACCTTTTTATAAAGGACGCTCTTTACGCAGTCCCTGAGCTTTTTCTCGTACTTTTCGGCCTCCTCACCCCATTTTTCCCTTGCCTTTTCGGGGGTTATAAAGGCCTGATCTACGGTATAGTCGTCGGTTATATCGTAGTCTCCGTTTTTCGATACCGATTTTTTAATATAATAGGTATAGGCGGCTACCGCCTGCGCCTTAAGGGCTTCTTCCTCGTAAAGGGCAGGCATTTCGGCCGCTACCACGCCGAAAATATAGTCTTCTGCAGAAAGGGTTATTATTTCTCCCGAGGCGGTAAGCTTTACGCGTATTTCGGTTTTCTCGGCGGTATCCAGGGGAACGATAACCTGCTGTGTCGGGGGCTCGGCCTTGTCCCCGTTTATATCGGCATTGGCGCTTAGGGGAATCGTCAGCATGAGCACGGCTATCACCATAAATGCGGTAAGGTATACTGTTTTCATAAGAACCATCCTTTTTTGTTGACATTTTGAGCATAAAGCCTTAAAATTATGAAATAGATATATATTGGCTTTAATATTATATATGATAGGATAGGGATATAAATTCCTGACGGAGGATTAGTTTAAATGACTTCTCGACACAATTACGTCCTTTTTTCCATTGCCTGCCTTTCGGGCATAGCGGTAAGGACGGTTATGCTTCTTTTCACCATTGACCCCGTAAGCGGCTTTATCTACATCGACTACACGCCACACGCTATCGGCCTTATATCGGTTCTCGTTATCGCGGGAGCGCTTATATTCGCTCTTGCCTTCTTTTCCAAAATAAACCGAGACAGTAAGGTCTCCCTTTCTACCCTCCCCTTTCAGATAGCCTGCTCGGTTATGGCGGCGGCCATAGGCTTTGAAACCTTCATTTCTCCCCTGCTCAGTAAAAGCAACGCCGTACAGACCTACGTTTTATATTTCTTAGCGGCAGGCGCAATGGCGGCCCTTATATCGATTACGGTTTTCGGAATTCTCAAAAAGCCCTTTCACCCCGCAATTACCCTTCTGCCCGTAGCATATTGGATAATGAGGCTTATAATCGTATTTACCGATTTTTCGACCATTTCGACCATTTCAGAAACGGTTATCGAGACCTTTACCATGTGTCTGACCCTTGCGGTATTGCTCTTTTATTCCAAGCTTGAATGCGGCCAGATAAGGCCCTCCAGCTACCGTCTTGTTGCGGCTACTGCCCTTTTAAACGGTTACCTTTGCGCCGTCGGCTCGGTTCCGAGAATCTTTTTGACCGTTCTTTCCCTTGAACAGCCGACCCACATGAACATCATCCCCGCCACCACGGGACTCGCCACAGCGGTCTTCTCGGCCGCCCTTGGCTTCACGATACTTCATTCGATAAGGGATAAATAAAAGGAATAAAAAAATCCGAAGTGCAGCATTGATATAATCCCCTTAGAGTAGACACTTGAAAAAACAAAAAGTTTTCAAGACTACTTTAAGGGGATTAGTTTTATGCCAAGAATGACGCACAAGAACAAGAAGTACAGCGCAGAATTAAAGATGGAAGCAGTACAATCGTATCTAAAAGGAGAAGGAAGTTTACGCGAGATATGCAAAAAGTTT
>SFWF01000114.1 GCA_004560045.1 bacterium
CACCCGTGCCGAAAGTCGTCAGCTGGTCAGCCATCAGGCCATGGAGCTGGCTATCGAAAAGGCGAAGAAGACCGGCATGGCCATCGTGTCCGTCCGTAATTCCAACCATTTCGGCATTGCCGGTTACTATGCCAAAATGGCCTGCGATCAGGGTCTTGTAGGCTTTGCCATGACAAACTCTGAGGCTATAATGGTTCCCACTTATTCCCGTCTCGCAATGCTCGGCTCTAATCCTATTGCGATTTCTATGCCTGCCGAGCCGTATCCCTTCTTCTTCGACTCTTCAACGACCGTCGTTACAAGAGGTAAACTCGAAATATACAATAAGCTTTCAAAGCCTCTGCCCGAGGGCTGGGCTCTTGATGAAAACGGAAAGCCCTGCACCGATGCCTCACGCGTGCTTAAAAATATAGTAGGTAAGAGTGGCGGCGGAATAGTTCCTCTCGGCGGCGATACCGAGTCTCTCGGAGGTCATAAGGGCTACGGCTACGGAATGCTTTGCGAGATTTTCTGTTCTATTTTCTCGGGCGGTCTTACCTCAAATCATACCCATATCGGAGGCAAGGGCGGCACCTGCCACGGCTTTATGGCTATCGATCCCGCCGTTTTCGGTGATGTTGACGCTATGAAAGAACGTTTTTCGACCTTCCTTCAGGAGCTTCGTGATGCGCCTAAGGCCGAGGGTGCCGAGCGTATCTATACTCATGGCGAAAAGGAAATTCTGGCCTATGCCGACCGTATGGAAAACGGAATTGACGTTAACATAAATACCGTTGCCGAAATGAAGGACCTTTGCGATTATCTCGGAATGGATAGCGTTGCCTATCTTGGCGATATCGACCTTGAAGCGGTCAAGCAGAGCTCATATAAGTAAAAATGTAAAAAACCGATACTCTCCGCAGTATCGGTTTTATCACAATAAATAGTCCTTATTTTTCTTGACAGACAATAAATGTAGTGGTATTATATGTAGTGGTAATGGTGGGAATATGTTTTTGTTATCGGCTTTGGCGGGCCGAAACGAGTTTTCCTTTATCATACCCGAGGTAAAACCGCAGCCTCGACAAAACAAATGCTGTTTAATATAAAGGAGGTGCATTTAATATGCCCACAGATCCAATTTTTTACGTAATAACAGGCATCGTCGCCGTTTTGATCGCTCTTATCTTCTTCTTTGTAGGCTCCGCTTTCAGAAAAGCAAAGGCCGAGAAGACTATCGGCTCCGCCGAAACCGAAGCAAAGCGAATACTCAGCGACGCTATCCAAAATGCCGAAGCCCGCAAGAAAGAGCTTCTTATAGAGGCAAAGGACGAGGCTCATCAGCTTCGTACCGAGACCGATCGCGATCTCCGTGAGAGAAGAAGCGAGGTTCAGCGTCAGGAACGCCGCCTTCAGCAGAAGGAGGAGACCCTCGATAAAAAGATCGATAATCTCGAGGTTAAGGAAGAAAATCTTGCAAAGCGTGCAAAAGAGGTAGAAGCTAAGCTCGAGGAAAGTGAGCAGATCAAACGCAGTCAGCTTGAAATGCTTGAAAGAATTTCCGGCTACTCTAAGGAGCAGGCGAAGGAATATCTTCTTTCGGTTCTCGATGGCGAGCTCACCCACGCAAAGGCTGTTAAAATCAGCGAATTTGAGCAGCGCACAAAAGAAGAATCCGATAACATTGCGAGAGAGATCCTTTCCCGTGCAATTCAGCGTTGTGCCGCAGATCATTCCTCCGAGGTAACCGTTTCGGTAGTTCCTCTTCCCAACGACGAAATGAAGGGCCGTATTATCGGACGCGAAGGACGTAATATCCGTGCGTTAGAAACCGCAACCGGCGTCGATCTCATCATTGACGATACCCCCGAAGCCATTACCGTTTCGAGCTTCGATCCTATCCGTCGTGAGGTTGCCAGACTTGCTCTCGAAAAGCTTATTACCGACGGAAGAATACATCCCGCCCGTATTGAAGAGATGGTCAATAAGGCTCAGGCCGACGTTAACAATACGATCAAGCGCGAAGGTGAGCGCGCTATGCTCGAAGCAGGCATTCATAACCTTCATCCCGAGATCGTTAAGCTTCTCGGAAAGCTCTATTACCGTACCAGCTACGGTCAGAACGTTCTTAACCACTCCCTTGAGGTATGTCATCTTTCGGGGATAATTGCCGCTGAGCTCGGTGAAAACGTTACCCTTGCCAAGCGCGCGGGACTTCTCCACGATATCGGTAAGGCTATCGACCACGAGCAGGAAGGAACTCATATTCAGCTCGGTGTTGAAGCCGCCAAGAAGTATAAGGAGAACGAGGACGTTATTCACGCCATCCACGCTCATCACGGCGACGTAGAGGCCAAAACCGTCATCGCCTGCATCGTTCAGGCCGCAGACGCTATTTCGGCCGCACGTCCCGGTGCCCGCAGAGAGAATATCGAAAGCTATATCAAACGTCTCGAAAAACTTGAGGAAATCGCCAATTCCTTCAGCGGTGTTGAGAACTCTTACGCTATTCAGGCAGGTAGGGAGGTACGTATAGTTGTACGTCCCGAGGTCATCAGCGATGACCAGATGGTAATAATCGCTCGCGACATCGCCAACAAGATCGAAAACGAGCTTGATTATCCCGGACAGATCAAGGTTAACGTTATCCGCGAAAACAGAGCTGTCGACTACGCAAAGTAATTTTATGAAAAACCGAGGATTTTCCTCGGTTTTTCTTTTATATTTGCTAAATTTTATGCTTGCTTTTTTTAAGGTTTTATGTTATACTATAACAGAAAATTAAATAATCGTGTTTATAGCATAAGACAACTCCACACCACAGGTTGTCCTTTTCTCGGTTTGTAGGTGTCGGTTTTTGATTATGCTTTTTATAAACAAAGCCTGTAGTAATCGCTTATTTTATTGAGAGGAGAGGTATTATGACGCAAGATGAAATGAGGCTTGCGTTGGTTAACAGTACCGTCAAAGTCGTTGCAAACGACGGTCTCGACAAAACCACCACTAAGGCTATCTCTACAGCAGCTGATCTGAACGAGGTCTACATCTACCGCCTTTTCGAGGGAAAAGAAGATCTTCTTAAAAAGAGCTTCGAAATGGTCGATAAGGAACTTATCGACGCGGTGTACCTGTACCTGCCCATTATGTACAATAATGAACGGGATTTCGTTACTAATTGCAGGACGCTGTTTTGTGCGGTTTGGAATTTCCTTCTTGGAAACAGGGACAAGTGTGTATGCTATATGCGCTATCTTTATTCCCCCTATTTTCAAAAGCATTCTGCTGAATCGCATGCTGAGCGTGTCGTTAAAGTAGTAGAAGGTATGACTCCTGCTTTTGCAGATGGAAGTGATGTGTATTTTTTCTTGAATCACATGCTTAACATTATGCTCAGCTTTGCTATAAAGGTCTTTGAAGGTGATTTAACCAACGACAACGAAACTGCCGAAATGATTTT
>SFWF01000115.1 GCA_004560045.1 bacterium
CCTTATCCTTAAGAACGGCGTACATACAGATTCTGTAGCAGTTATAGCGCTCATCCCAGCCCTTAGAGACCTCCTCGGGAGTATCCGAAAGCCAAAAAACGCCTTTTTTTATTAGCTCGAATTTATCCTTTTTCCACATCATTGGCGCCGATTCATCATCGCCGCGATGAACTAAATATATCTCGTATTTGTTGCCGTAATCTCGGGGAAGACAGGTTTCCCAGTCGTTCCTTCCTTCCTGAAAGCCGATAAGATCGGCGTCGATGGGATCAAGAATGCTTTTAAGACGCGGCGCACGTTCAGCGATAGAATGACCGTCTTTATCGTCTGCGCAACGTATGTTAAAAGAAACAACCTTTAGATTCATACAGAAACCACCTTTCATTTTTTTGAATTATATACCTATAAAGATAAAGAGTCAAGTCTATTTGAACTTATACTGATGCTTCGTGTCAATTTGTTCTTGACAATTCACCATAATAATGTGTATAATATATCGGTAATTGTTAAAGACTGTGAACGAGTTTCAGTAGTAAGCAGGGTCTCCTTCTTAGAGAGCGGCGGTCGGTGTAAAGTCGCAGGGAGCTGTTTTACGAATTTCGCCTCGGGAGTTGCCCTCGGAAACAAGGGATGTAGTTGCTGCATTAAAGCAAAAACGAGTGGCGGTTTTATAACCGCAATTTGAGTGGTACCACGGAAAATTTTTCGTCTCATACTTTGTATGGGACGATTTTTTTATTGGAGGTTTATAATGAACGAGCAAATCGTAAAACTGCAGGAGCAGTTTGAGGCCGAGCTTGCCGCAGTTAAAGACGCCGCAGAGCTTGAGAACATCAGGGTCGCCTACCTTGGTAAAAAAGGTAGCATTACCGACCTGCTTAAAGGTATGAAGGACCTTTCTGTCGAAGAGAAGAAGGACTTCGGTCAGAAGGTTAATATTCTTAAAAACGATGCAACCGAAAAAATCGCCGCTAAGATGGTAGAGCTTAAGGAACAGGAAATTATGAAAGAGATAAACTCTATGCCCGAGTTCGATCTGTCTATGCCTGCCGACCTTACCCGCGGTTCATACCATCCTATTACCCTTGTTCAACGCGAGTGTGAAAGAATATTCAAGTCTATGGGCTTTGACGTTGAAGACTATAGCGAGGTCGTAACCGATTACGAGTGTTTCGAGGCTTTAAATATCCCTAAGCATCATCCTGCCCGCGATATGCAGGATACCTATTATCTCGAAAACGGTCAGCTTTTAAAGTCTCATACCTCTGCCGCGCAGAATGCGATCTATAAGAAGTATAAGGACGCTCTCTTTAATGAAGGCCGTCCCATCAAGGCGATTTTCCCCGGACGCTGCTTCAGAAACGAGGCTACCGACGCCTGCCACGAAAACACCTTCTTCCAGATGGAGGGCGTAATGGTCGATAAGGATATTTCTATATCCAACCTTATTTTCTTTATGAAAACCATGCTTTCCGAGGTCTTTAAGCGTGACGTTAAGGTTCGCCTCCGTCCCGGCTTTTTCCCCTTCGTTGAACCCGGATTTGAGCTTGATATAAGCTGTGCTATCTGCGGCGGTGAGGGTTGTCCCTCCTGCAAGCATAGCGGCTGGCTTGAGCTTTGCCCCTGCGGAATGATTCATCCCGAGGTATTAAAGGCAGGCGGAATCGATCCCGAGGAATATACCGGCTTTGCATTCGGTCTCGGCCTTACCCGTCTTGCAATGATGAAATACGGCGTTAAAGATATTCGTGACTTAAACGGCGGAAGCCTTAAAACTCTCGCTCAGTTTACCGACGACGAATAAGAAAGGAGCGTGCCGAAATGTTTTTATCTATGAACTGGATCTCAGACTTTGTTGATTTCACGGGTCTGGACAAGCTTAAGCTTATAAATCAGTTTTCTCTTTCCACCGCTGAGGTAGAAAACGAGATATTTATGAAGGGTTCCGACATAAGCGGAATCGTAGTTGCCGAAATTAAATCGGTTGATGAGCATCCCGAATCTAAAAAGCTTCACCTTTTAAAGGTTGACGCAGGTGACGGTAAGCTCACCGACGTTGTCTGCGGTGCTCCCAACGTTCGTGTAGGAATGAAGACCGCTTTTGCCAAGGTCGGCGCTAAAATAGGGGATATTACCATCGCCCCCAGACCTCTTGCAGGCTTCGACTCATTCGGTATGTGCTGTAGTGAAAAGGAGATCGGAATTTCCGACGACAACTCGGGAATTATGGACATCACCGAGGACGTCGCGAACGGTACCGATATTAAGGACCTTTACGAAATAGAGGATATAGTTTTCGAGGTTGATAATAAATCTCTTACCAACCGTCCCGACCTTTGGGGTCATTACGGTATTGCCCGTGAGTTTGCCGCCCTTGCAGGCAGACCCTTAAAGCCCCTCGATACGGTAGATCTCGCTGCATATAATAGCCTTCCCAAGGTCGATATGAAAATCGAAGATCCTCTCTGTCAGCGTTATTCCTGCCTTAAGGTCGAGAATATCACAAAGAACGTAAGCCCCGTTAATATGCGAATCCGCCTTTATTATTGCGGAATGCGAGGAATTAACCTTCTTGCCGACCTTACAAACTACCTTATGCTCGAAATGGGTCAGCCTATGCACGCATTCGATTCCCGTAAGGTCGAAAAGCTTCGTATTAAGCGTTTTGCCGAGCCCTTTAAGTTTACTACTCTCGACGGAAACGAACGTAACATCGACGAAAATACCCTTATGATCTGCAACGATAACATCCCCGTTGCTATCGCAGGAATTATGGGCGGTCTCGATTCCGAGATCGTTGAGGATACCACTACCTTAACCCTCGAATCCGCAACCTTCGACGCGGTATCTATCCGTAAGTCTACCGTTCGTTTGGGCCACAGAACCGACGCGTCTCAGCGCTATGAAAAGTGCCTTGATCCTGAGCTTACCGTTCCCGCAATTGCCCGTTTCGTTAAGCTTCTTACCGATATCGACGACGGCGTTAAGGTCGTTTCATCCCTTACCGATGAATATGCCTTTAAGTATGATACCGTAAATCTCGATTTCAATAAGGCCTTTGTTGACCGCTATACCGGAATTGAGATTTCCAACGATACTATTGTTAAGACCCTCGAGTCTTTAGGCTTTGGCGTTAGCCTTCAGGGCGACGATTTCAGCGTTACCGTTCCCAGCTGGCGCGCAACCAAGGACGTCACTATGAAGGCCGACGTTATCGAGGAGATCACCCGTATCTACGGCTACGATAACTTCGAAATTCATACCGCATCCGCGCCTATTGCCCCCGTTCGTCCCGATCTTCAGAAATCGGTTGAAGACAAGGTCAAGGATATCCTCGTTAAGCGTTATTCTCTCCACGAGCTTCATTCCTACGTTTGGCAGTACTACGACGAGTATAAGGCCCTCGGAATTGAAA
>SFWF01000116.1 GCA_004560045.1 bacterium
CTTGCCCATACTTATAATTCTGTCCTTTCCGCCGAAAAACTGAACGGCGGTATAGCCTAAGGCTTTTATCTTTTTAAGCGTTTCTACCGTTTGCTCTTCTGTAGTCAGAAGAGTGCGGACGGTGTATAGCTGTGCTCCAATATTGTTCATTGCGAACACCTCCTTTCAAGGACATTATATAACCCGGCGCTAAGATATAAAAGGGCAAACCTTCTTTAAAAATTCGCAAAAATTTACAAAGGTATTGCAAGTTATATTCTTTTAAGTTATACTGTTTACGGGAGTTGAAGAAATAATGCTTTACCAAAAATTGTTGCTCGGAACAGATCCCTATTTCTTTTCCGTAGGAAAAGGAATACCCTTTCAAAATCACCGTCATCCCGAAATCGAGCTTAGCTTTTGTATGGACGGAGGATATACCGTCGTGACCGGAGGCAGAGAACGTCGTCTAAAAAAAGGCGATCTCGCCATTTTCGGCCCTATGACCGCTCACGAATATACCGAAGATATCGACCCTACCACAAAACGGGTGACCGTAGAGATCGGTCCTGCTATGCTAAAGGAATATTTTGACCCTCTCGTCAGCAGGCTGAACGCGTATCAGGTGTATTTCCTTCAGGATAGCCATTCCCCTCTCTTCTCAGAGTTACACGCTTTACTTGTTGAGGCAGCAACGGCAGAAATCGAGCGCTACCCCTTCCGCGAGCTCATTATAAAAGGCGATCTTTATAAAATATGTTCCCTTCTTTTGCGGCTCGTCTTCCAAAGCAACTCCGACCGAATTCCCGAAAAGTCTTTAAAGGACGTTGGAAAGATCGAAAAAGCCTTAGAGCTTATTTACAACCGATATAACGAGCCACTTGACGTCGATTCGGTCAGCGCCGCCTGCGGATACGGAAAAAGCAACTTCTGCAAGACCTTTAAGGCGGTTACGGGAGAGACCTTTCACGAGCTTTTGAACCGACACCGCGTAGAGATAGCCTGCCTGCACCTTAAGGAGAGCGGAAACACCATAGAGCAGACCGCTCTTTCGGTAGGCTTTTCGGACATTAAAAGCTTTTGCAGAGTATTCAAAAAGATAATGGGTGAAAGCGCCGGAAGCTACAGAAAAAAGCTATGATAAGACCCGATATGCAGTTAAAAATGCATATCGGGTCTTATTTATTTAAAGTATAATATCCTTTGTTCCGCAGTAGGTCAGGTTTTTACAGCGACGGAGAAGGGATGCGGGTATCTCTGCGGTAGGCTCGTCCCATACGGCATGCTTAAAGGGTCCGTTCTGCCAAGGACGATTAAGAGCGATGTAAATTTTCTTGGAAGAAAGGATCTGTTTCATACCGATAGTTATACACCACTCGCACATACCCTTAAGGTCGCCTCTCTGATAGCCGTAGGCATTTATGGTTTTGGTTTCGCGGGATATGGGGAGAACGCGGGTGCCAAGCTCGGCAAATTCGTCGGGAGTTTTTGGTGCATCCTTTTCGGGCGGTTCATTAAAGGCAACATGTCCGTTTATGCCTATTCCTCCGAAGCAATAATCGACTCCTCCAAGCTCCTCGATAAGCTTATCATACTCGGCCTCCTTGCCGACCTCGGGGAAATGTCTGTGGTCCTCGTCCATAACGAGGTCGGGACGTACCCTTTCGTAAAACTCCTTATTCATACGGTACTTAAAGCTCATAGGGTCGGTGTGTTCGATAGTTTTTTTCGGAGATATAAGATATTCGTCCATATTAAAGAAATGAACCTTTTTAAGTGACACACCGAGACGGTTTACCATTTCGGCAAGAATGGGATACTGTGCCGTAGGGCCGACGGGGACTATCATTACCGTCTGATATCGAAATATACGTCATATTCGTTATCGACCGGCTTACAGTTTACTCCGTTTATTGTCATGATCATACTATTTCTCCTTTACTAAGTCTTTTAATTGTTTCCTGCGCAGGCGAACGGTTTATATTTTTTGCTTCACACAACGCCGCCGAATAGAAGTTTTCTTCAAGTGCCGTTTCGTATGATACTCCGCAAACATCCGAAACTATTCGTGCGCTTCGGTCGATGAGCTTTTTATTGGACATCGCAAGGCAGGTCATCCAGTTTCCCGTTATCCTGCCCATAAGCGCCATAGTTGCGGTTGAAAGAGCGTTAAGGGTAAGCTTTATACAAAGATGGTAAAAGATATCCATATAGGTCTCTGCAAAGGAAACGCCAATTTGTCTGATAGTTAGTTGCCCAGACGAGCCGTAGCCTGCCGTTTGAGCCTTAAAGGCTTCGGGAGCCTCAGCTCTACCTACCCAAAGCGCTCTTGACGGGACACCCTCTCTTTTTTCGTCACGCTCGTTTCCTATTTGGAAGCAAAGCAGTGCAGACCTGCCGATATCGGGCTTTTTTTCGGCCGCATCGGCGCTGAAGCCTAAGGAAATATACCTTTCTTTTTCCCACTCCATACAGCGCGGTTCTCTTCCGAAGCATTTTGTCCAGGCTTCGACTGTACTGCAGTAAGGGTTTTTAACAAAGGCCCACGAGGGCTCTGCGCCCACCATAGCAGTCGAGCAAAATGGAGGGGTCATAAAGGTGGGGGCTCGTTCGGTGGTATCGGTAAGGACGTCTAAAAGACAGTCGTCGGCAAAATAGGTTATAAGTCCCTTGTTTTTATATATCTCGGTCTCCTCCAAAACCGCAGAGGTAACAGCCGAAACGGCTTGATCGGACAAAAGCTGATCTGTAAGATCTTTAAACGCTTCGCCCATTTGACGGTAGCCCGCAAAGGAGTCTGATTTACACATAATGTCGTATAGTGCGCCCTCAAGAGCAACCGCACAGCAGAGCTGCTCGAAGGTGGATGACTGCATTCTCGAGGAGCCCGTAACGGCAAAGGGGCCGCAGGGAAGCAGTAAATGATGACAGTTTTTATGAGAATATATCTCCCTTACCCTTTCCATTTTTTCCATAAGAGGTAACGGATCACTGCATACGAGCATATAGACCTTTGCACCCTGCTCAAGTGCGCCTGCGGCGGTACCGAGTATTGAGGTCGTCTCGGCGGTGGCGGTTATTCCGACAAGCAGGTCTTTTTCGGTAAGGTGCCAATCCATTGCCTGCGCACGGCCCAGCGGCGCGGAATCTTCAAAGGCTTCTACCGCACGGATAACGGCATAGTCGCCACCTGTCTGAATATAACCGATACGTTCCTTATATTCAAAATACTTTCGGTCGGAAAGCGTATCAATCGCCTCGCGCCAGGAACTTTCCAGCCGCATACATATTCGACCCGTAGAACCGCAACCCGAGAAGATTACCCTGCCTCCCTTTTTAATTGTACTTCTTACGGTATCGGCAAATCTGCAAAACTCGTCTCCGCCAAGGGTTTCTTCGGCTCTGCCTGCCATATCTCTGTCGACCGAAAAGAGCAGCTTAACACCCTCGGCCGGATCGTTATTACAAATCATAGAGAGACTTCGCGTTTTGGGATTGGGCTGCTCTGCCGTAATATATCCCATTCGGTACTGAGAGTCGTTTTTCAAATAGTCTTTTGCCTTTCTTTCTGCCTTTTGTCTTAGTTCTTTATCGTTTACAACCATTTATATCCTGCCTCCAATCTATAACGCCCACACCAAGAGGCTTCAAGTCTATGCTAATAATTTGATTTCCGTATACGGTAAATTATAACGCTGTGCTCTACATAGTTTCAATACACATTCCAAAACATATTATTGAATATTTCGATTTTTATGTTATAATAATTTCGGTGATATACGTGAATTTTCAGGAATTAAACAAAGTCTTTAATGAAGAATTCAATATAGACGGTATTATTGCATTAAAGCAAAACCGAGGAAAAAGCAAGCACAGTTGGATGGAGAACGGGCGGCGCTCAAACGGACTGCTCTTAATAACCGATCATCCTGCGTATTTAGAGACCTATAACGGACATAGTTTTAAAGCAGATGTAGGAGACGTAATTCTGATGACCGCAGGGTCGCGCTATACCGTAGATTTTCCTATACCCGAAGGCAAGCGTACCCATCCTCTTATGGTGAATTTCCGACTGACGAATGCGGCGGGAGAAGAGATCATACTTCCCGAAGGCGTGTTTAAGCTCATGAGGGACGACGGCAGTCTTCTACCTTTATTCTCCTCCGCCGCACAGTTATATAAAAACTCCCGAAAGGCACTGCTGAAAGCCAAGGTTTTTGAAATTATCGGCAACCTTTTTCCCATCGAACCCTACGATGAATGTGCGATCGAGTTTATAGGGCGTCATTATACGCGCAGCTTCTCCATTCCGAGCTTAGCCAAAAAATGCGGTATGAGCGAAGCGGCCTACAGAAAACGCTTTAAGGAAATAACCGGTACTTCCCCTATTCGATATATAAACCGACTTAAGATAGAAAAAGCCTGCGAACTGATCGTTGATGAAGATTTCAGCACGACGTATATATGCGAGTTTCTGAAATTTGACAGTCTTTCATATTTTTACAGAGTGTTCAAAGGCATTACGGGGATGACTCCGAACGAATTCAAAGCCAACTTTCCAACTTAACGAGACTCATAGTATCTATACGGTAAAAGCAAATTCTGCAAAAAAATATAATGCCCGATATGTGTTTAACACACATATCGGGTCGTTCTTTTTACAGGATGCCGCCGCAAAGAGCATCGATTCCTGAAAAAGCCGTTGTTTGAAGCTCGTTTCTGCATACGGGAGAATTGTTTTCGACTTCACCCCGTAACGTTCAAGCTTCGCCCGCTTAAAACAAAGCTGTTGCTCAGGAAAATTTCAAGCTCTCCGTCGGGGCCTGTAAGCTTATCGTACTTTACGTTAAGGGTTTGGCCGTTTAAGCAAATAGATGGAGCTTTCTGCTCGGCGGCGCTAACGCTTCGCTCGTAGTAATCTTTATACTGATATATAAGACGGAAAAGCTCCCCTTTTTTTGCACAGTATTCATTACCGCTTTTCAGATTTTTAACCGAAACAACAAATGCTTTTTCATCAAGCGAATATGATAAATATTCGTTCTTTAACGTATATATCATATTTAAGTCCTCACATTCATAGATCAACCGTTACGCTCGGTCGCCTCATGGATTTTATCAAAGTGAAGTC
>SFWF01000117.1 GCA_004560045.1 bacterium
CATTTCCCCCTCCAGGGGGAATTACACTCGGCGGCTCTGACGACGCACTGTGTCGTCATTCACTACCGCCTCGATCACCGACCCCTACACGGATACCGATGCAATTTATCGGGAGGTTGTAGGGAAGGGGTGCGGGTGTCCGGTGGACACCTCTGCGAAGCAGAAGCACCGTCCGAGGCGACAGCCGAGACCTCTGCTCCTCCCGAGGAAAATGAGACGAGAAAAAACGGCTATGCTCAATATATAATATACGATAACGTCGTAGAGACATCGAAAACTTCGTAAAAATATTCGGCTTCCCTTGTAGGGGTCGACGAGCAGAACTTAAGGTTTGACAAAAAATTGCGGCTACGGTAAGCCCCGTCCGTAGAGGTGTATCGTAGCCGTGCTTTTATTCTTTTTCGTTTTCGGGATCCTCGTCGTCTGCGGTCATTACGTATAGCTCTTCGCAGGCACGCTGTCCCGAAATAAGTTCGTTTATTGCCTTTTCGGTCGCATCTAAAAGGGTCAAGTACATCTGTTTATAGTCTGCCATATTTTCACCTCCCACTAGCATTATAACAAATATGCATTGCGTTTGCAATGCATATTTTTCTGACTTCTTGGAATACACTATACGCAAGACATATGTATTGCGAGGTGTTAATATGGATAAATTTAAAATCCCGGTCGTTCCTGCCACAACAAATAAGACGATTCGTTTTCCGAATGACGTTATTGAAGCGGTGGAAAAAGCAATTCAGGGAAAAGAATGCACCTTTTCTGCGTTTGTGATCGCAGCAGTGCGAATGGCTCTTGAAAATATTGACGAATAAGGCATATAAAATCATAGCCGTTTTTCTTTTATAAAATATTTAGTTTTATAAAGGAAGGACACAAGAGATATTAAAATTTTAGTCACATCTCTACGGTTTTCGTTACTCTTTTTCTATGCGTAGAACCCCTGCAAACGAAGTTTGCCCCTGCGCAGTCTCTCGTTCCTAACCTTTCCCCTTTCCCATTTCCCCTTTCCCTCGCGAAGCGTTCGGTATCCGTTTTCAATTTTCAACTTTCAATTTTCAATTATATATCCGCGCCGCTTGCCTCTTCCCTCGGCCCTAGGCCCCGGCCCCTTTTCCCTACCTTTCCCCTTTCCCATTTCCCCTTTCCCTAATAAAACGGTAGTTTTATGATTTCCCTGCCCACTGTCCACTAAAACAAAAAACCGACCCGAGGGTCGGTTTTCTTGTTTTTAATTAGTCGTTTACGTAGGGCAGTAATGCTACCTGACGTGCACGCTTGATAGCAGAGGTGAGCTCACGCTGATGAGCAGCACAGGTGCCGGTTGCACGGCGGGGAAGAATCTTTGCACGCTCGCTGATGAACTTGCGAAGACGGGCAACGTCCTTGTAATCGATAACCTCAACACGGTCGACACAGAAGTGACAAACCTTCTTATGAGGCTTTCTGCGCATGGGTCTTGCTTCCATTTTGGCGCCTCCTTTAATTTATTATATAGGCATTAGATAAATTCAAAATTAGAACGGCAGATCGTCGTCGCCCTCGCCCGAAAGATCGGTGAAGTCGTTAGCGCCTGCATTAGAGAAGGCTGCGGGAGCTTCCCCTACGGGAGCGGCGCTGTCACGCTTGGATTCAACAAACTGAACATTGTTTGCGATAACCTCGAAAGCGGTGCGGTTTTTGCCGGTTTCCTTATCGACGTAGCGACGGGTCTGAATAGAGCCCTCGATGCCGATCATACTTCCCTTCTGGAAGTACTTGGTTACGAATTCTGCAGTCTGGCGCCAGGCAACGATGTTAATAAAATCGGCCTGAGCCTCTTCTCCTGCCTTATAGCGGCGGGAAACTGCGATGGAGAAGGATGTTACTGCGGTATTGTTTGCGGTGTAGCGAAGTTCGGGGTCGGCGGTGAGCCTTCCGGTAAGAACTACGAGATTAAACATTCCTTTTTTCCTCCAAAATTATTTCTTAGTGGTCATGATGCGGAGAACGCCTTCGGTAATTCCGGCAACACGTTCGAGCTCTGCGGGGAACTCGGGAGCGCTCTCAAAGGTAGTGAAAACGTAGTAACCCTCGGCCTCGTCGTCGATAAGATAGGCGAGCTTACGCTTACCCCAATCGTCAACGTTCTCGACGGTTCCGTTCTCGGCTATAAGAGCAGCAAATTTCTCCTTAAGCTCAGCAACACTCTCGTCGCCGCCTGCTACCGAGAAAATCATGCAAGCCTCGTACTTAACTGTCATTTCGTTGCACCTCCTTTTGGTCAAAATGGCCCCGACTCTCGTTCGGAGCAAGGAGCTAAAGGCTGTAAATTTCCATTAGCCTTAAAAGTTTAACAGAAAAGTCCCCTTTTGTCAAGAATAATTTTTAGCTTCGGCGTTGCCGAGGCAAATATACTACGTTAGGGATGAGGGGTAAGGGAAGAGGGGATTTCCCGTAAAAGAGATATAAATTGGTTTTCCCTCCTCCCTTTTCCCTTTTCCCTAACCGTTAAAGCTACAAGGGAAATATTGAGGTTTAGGGAGAGGGACAAGGGCCCGGGGCCTAGGGCCGAGGGAAGAGGCAAGCGGCGCAGATATATAATTGAAAATTGAAAGTTGAAAATTAAGAACGGATACCGAACGCTTCGCGAGGGAAATGGGAAAGGGGAAAGGTTAGGGAAAAGGGGCTGCGCAGGGGCCGGTGGCAGTGGACAGTAGACAGTGGGCAGTGAACAGAAAAGAGTAACGGATATCGAAAATAAGATTGCTTCGGTATCCGTCGGCCTTCCCGGCAGGCTGCCGCCACCATACGCGAATTATATTCTATAAAAAGATTAAGTGTGTAAGCCCGACCGTAGGTTTTTCGGTATCCGTAGGCCTTCCCTTGGGGGAAGGGGGACCACGTAGTGGTGGATGAGGGAAACCTATAAATAAAAACCAAACGGGGAAAGATGTGAATTTTAAATGAGTATAGCGCATAATAAAAAGCTCGTTAAAAACGCACATACCCTCTTATTATAGGTTTTTCGGTATCCGTAAGCCTTCCCGCGGGGAGCCCCCGCGGCCATACGGAGGTTTTATTTCGAGAAATGATTAAACGGGTAAGCCCGACCGTAAGTTTTAGGTATCCGTGTAGGGGTCGGTGATCGAGGCGGTAGTGAATGACAACACAGTGCGTCGTCAGAGCCGCCGAGTGTAATTCCCCCTGGAGGGGGAAATGTCCGAAGGACAAAAGGGGGCCGTCTCCGGCTAGAGGTAATTCCCCCGCAACGAGACCCTCAACGACCCGAGCGAAGTTTAATGTTTGATAAAGTAAAGTTTGGACATTTTCCCGTTTTGTTTTGCGGAGTAGGTTTCTACTCATCCGCCTCGTACCTCGGCACCTTCCCTGCTAGGGAAGGCCGACGGATACCGAAGCAGTTCAGGGACGAGGGCCCTATGTCCACTGTCATCATTAGATATAAAAGTAAAGATTTTTTTACAGAATGTTTAAAAAGATTGCTGTTGCATAATATGTCGCAATATGTTAAAATAACAAACGGAATAAGGTAAACCTACAACGGTAGGCGGTTGAATCTTGCCCTCGGAGACGGGGGTGATGCCCTATGTACATAACTAATCAGGATTTATTACAGTTTAGTATTGTTATAATTTCGGTTATAACACTTGTAATAACGGTCACAAAAAAGAAATAACCGCCCTGTCTGCAAACTGTGCGGTTAAATCTTTTTAATCAAATCTCTTTGAGGGCAAAACCGTCTATTTGGTTTGCCTTATTTCACTTATATTATAGTACACCTTTCCGTACTTGTCAAGCACCAATGGTATTTATGCGGAAAAAACATATCCGCCTTTACAAAACCGCCTGATAATGGTATAATAACCACAGCGGCAAGTTCCGCTAATAAACCACAGGAGGAAAAAATGGATCCCAGAAAGCATTTCAGCGCGTTGAATATAATACACAGGATAATCGAGGAAAAGGTACAGCCGGGCGATCTCTGCATAGACGCAACGGCGGGCAGAGGCTTTGACACAGCCTTTCTCTGCGAGCTTACGGGCAGTGAGGGCACAGTCCACAGCTTTGACATTCAGCAGGACGCCATTGACAGCACTGCGCAGCTTCTGAACGAGCGGGGATTGTCTGACATTGCAAGGCTTCATCTGGACAGTCACAGCAACATGGACAGCTATGCGGAGGACGGCACCGTGTCCTGCATAACCTTTAATTTCGGCTGGCTGCCCGGCGGCGACCATTCGGTGAATACC
>SFWF01000118.1 GCA_004560045.1 bacterium
CGAGCAAAGGTGCCCTTCCGTCACGGAGCTTGGCCCAGCTTTTGGGTATTATCTTCAACGGCATTTCAAAAAACCGGCTGGACGGCCGAGGCTGATATATTTGAAGTGTTTTCAAACGAGAAAAAGCTTGCTTCCGCCGTTCATAAATGGGGATATTCTAAACATACATCAATTGATGGCGGCGATTATATCTTTGAAAACTTCGAAAATTTAAACAATGAATATCACGTATACGCCTATGAATGGAATCCGGAATTCTTTGCTTTCTTTGTGGATGGCGAGGAATACGGCCGTGTCCCGATAGATCCCGTAAACGGAAACTTCGGAGCTGACATCATAGACGGAACAAGCGGTTTCCACGATTTCCAATTTATTGCTATCAATAACGAAATGTTCACCGAAGGCAGTTCTTGGAAACCTAACGGCTGGGCAATTAACGATGCTGACGAGTTGCCGATTGACTACTATATTGATTGGGTACGTCTTTATCAAAACCCCGAAAAAGAAGAAATAAAATTAAAGCCCGAAATTGACGAGATTTTAGCTCAAAAAGAAAATAACGGATAAAAAAGGAAGTCCAAGGGAACGGACCGTTCCCTTGGACTTCTAATTTATTATGAGTACAATATAGATTAGAAAACGAAACCGAGGTCAAAGACCTCGGTTTCGTTTTTATTATTCCATATAGCCTATGCTCTTAAGGGCATTTGCGGCGGCCTTTTCGGCAAGGTTAAAGGAGAAAAGGCCTCTCTTCTCCTGCTCTCGGGTAAGGATTTTGCCCTGACGTCTTAAAAATGCGTGAAGATCGTACTCGGTACGGTCCTCTCCGAACTCGCTTTTAGAAATATCGATACCCTTATCGCTAAGCGACTTTGCGAGCCTTGCAAACTCGGGAACGCCGTCTATACCCAGATCGGTCATACTGTAATAATCAAGCTCCTCTATGCTTCCCGCGAGATAGCGGTCGACGTTGTAGCCTGCTATCATACGGTTGGTTCCGGGAAGAGCGAGACCTGCCAGCATAACGGCAAAAACGGCGAGGCTAAGGGCCAGCACCTTGACCTTTTTGATAAAACGGCTGAGGATAAGAAGGATAAAGACTATTCCGAGGAATACCATAAACCAGGTTGCGTAGACCCTTTTGGGGGTAAGGCCGTAGTTATTTATATACATCACCATTTTAGCAATGGCGGTAGCTATAAGCACAAGGGTACATACCGAGAAGATCATCGCGGTTACGGTAAGGACTCCCGAGCGCTTACCCTCTCTGCGTTTGGCGAATATTGCTACGGCTAAGGTGAGAAGCATATTTATGACCGAAACGACGCAGAGCTGGAAAAAGCCCTCGCGGGCATAGCGCGAATAGCTCAGAGCCGAGGGAAGATCGCCCGTAAAGCCCGAGATATAATAGCTCCACTGTGAAATGAAGAAGATCACGTAAACGAATACGACGGGAACTACGGCGGCGAAAACGGTTATGGCAGGAGCTACCTGAACCTTAGAAAAGGCCGTTTTACAGTCCTTTGCGGTAAGGACCTTATCCTGCACGCTGTCGCCGCAGGAAACGTAAAGGCCAAAAAGATACATTGCTACGGGAATGGCAAAGCCGATATCGAGAACGAAGAGGAATACGTCGTAGGCGGTAAAGTCGAAAATACGGCGGATCAGCTGCATAAAGGCTTCGTCGTAGGAAAGAAGGCCTAAGATTATCGCAGTAGGAAGTATGGCAATAGCGAGGCCTAAGAAAACTTTAAGTAAAAGCTTTCCGCTAAAGCTCGCTTTTCCCGAAAACAGAGCTCTGAACACCGAGACGAAGGAATAAAACGGTAATACGAAAAGCACCTTGAAGAGCTCTAAAATAAGGGAATTTGAAAACCGCTTTTTATAGCCGGTAAAGGCGGTATAAAGGAAATAAAGGTAGGCGACTACGCTATAGCCGTAGGAAAGGGTCGAGGTAAAATCGGTGGCATGAAGAACAAGGGGCAGGGCCATTATTATTCCGCTTATTCCCACCGCCACCGAGAAGCCGCCGAGCTTTATCTTTTTTACGGCGAGGAAAATAAAGGTAGTAAAATAAACCGCTAAAATAAGCAGAAAGCCTCCGAAAGGATGCGTCAGTACGGGGGAAACGCGGCAGAAAAGGAAGCCTATAAGCAGGAATACCCAGGCAAGAAGGGTCTCGAAGCCCGAATAGCTTCTTTTCGGCTTTGGCGGGGCAGGCTGATAAACCGGCTGCGGCGGGTAGCCGTAGGGGGGATACTGAGGCGGTTGCGGCGCGGCGTAGAAGCCGCCGTTATTCTGATTATACATTATTCTTCCTCCTTAAATTCGAGAATGTCCTCAACCTTACAGTCGAGGGCTTTGCAGATAGCGTCAAGGGTCGAAAATCGGATGGCCTTAGCCTTATTGTTTTTAAGCACCGAAAGGTTGGCGAGGGTTATTCCTACCTTATCCGAAAGCTCGCCAAGGGACATTTTCCTTTTGGCCATCATTACGTCTAAGTTAATTATTATCATATTATACCTCGCGTTAAACCGTAAGGTCGTTCTCGTCTTTTATTCGGCAGGCTTCCTCGAGGACGTTTTTGACCACCCTCAGACAAAGACCCAAAAACACCGCCAAAAAGGCCGCCACAAAGGACACGTTATAGGTAAATCCTATTCCGATAAAGGCTATTGCCAAAAGATAGCAGGCCCAGGAGACTCCTCTTATCAGGGCGATACTTTTATCGGTAAAGACCTTTCCGCCCTTTACCCTTATCAGCAGGGCAAAAAGCATACCGACGGCAAGGGCTATCGCGGCGACACCGATATAGCCGAAGAGCATAACACCCGTCCTTTGACCCTCGGTTATAATTCCGTTTATCAAAAAGCCGTTTCGCTCGTTTGCCAAAAGCTCTACTCCAAAGGGCAGCAAAACCGCGGCGACGATACAGCCGATAAACAGAAGCACGCATAGCACACAGGAAAGCAGAATAGATACCTTGCTTGGAATTTTGAACACCCTACTATCCCCTTTCACGAATATTTTACAACTAAATAATAACCGACATATAATCGTTTGTCAATAGTTTTTTATCGAATTTCGATAAAAAGTAAAACAAAACGGAGAAATTGTTCTTTAAAGAAAAAAAGAAATCATATCAAACGGACCGTACTCTTAAGGACGAAATGCCTAAAAAAGCAAATTTTTGCGGCCTAATGTGTTAAAAAGCCGTGGTACGCGACAGCGTTACCACGGCTTT
>SFWF01000033.1 GCA_004560045.1 bacterium
AAACTTTTTGCATATCTCGCGTAAACTTCCTTCTCCTTTTAGATACGATTGTACTGCTTCCATCTTTAATTCTGCGCTGTACTTCTTGTTCTTGTGCGTTATTCTTGGCATAAAATTAATCCCCTTAAAGTAGTCTTGAAATCTTTTTGTTTTTTCAAGTGTCTACTCTAAGGGGATTATATCAGACGCGCATCGGAGGTTTTTAAACGTTATTTAAAGTATTTAACGGCCGAGTCGAACATCTTCATATCGTAGTTTCCTGCGACGTTTTTGTAGAGTCCTGCGCCCGTACGCTCACTATGACCCATCTTACCGAATACTCGTCCGTCGGGGGAGGTTATACCCTCGATAGCACAGACAGAGTCGTTGGGGTTAAAGAGAATATCCGAGGTGGGATTGCCGCTAAGATCGACATACTGAGTAGCGATCTGACCGTTTGCGGCAAGCTTCTTTACAAGCTCCATATCACAGAGGAACTTACCTTCGCCGTGAGAGATCGGAACGTTATAAACGTCACCGACATTGGTTGCGGCAAGCCAGGGAGACTTGTTGGAGGCGATTCGGGTCTGAACCATTCTCGACTGGTGACGGCTGATGGTATTGAAGGTAAGGGTGGGACAATTTTCGTCGGTATCGATTATCTCACCGTAGGGCACGAGACCGAGCTTGATAATTGCCTGGAAGCCGTTACAAATTCCACACATAAGACCGTCGCGGTTTTTAAGAAGCTCGTTTACCTGCTCCTTAACGGCGCCTGCCCTGAAGAAGGCGGTAATGAACTTACCCGAGCCGTCGGGCTCGTCTCCGCCCGAGAAGCCGCCGGGGATGAAGATTATCTGCGACTCCTTGACCTTTTCGGCAAAGGCAGAAACAGAGTCGGCAATTCCCTTGGAGGTTAAGTTCTTGATAACAAATATCTCGGGCTCGGCACCTGCGTCACGCATAACCTTTGCGGTATCGAACTCGCAGTTGGTGCCGGGGAATACGGGAATGAGTACCTTAGGTTTAGCCACCTTGATAGCGGGGGCTACGCGGCTTTCGGCGGTATAGGAGAAGGCTTCTATCTTATCGCCGCTTCCCTGCTTAATGTTGCAGGAATATACCTTTTCGAGCTTGTCCTCGTAGATCTTCTGAAGGTCTTCGGCCTTGATGCACTTATCGCCGTAGAAGATAGCGTTTTCTTCCATAGTAACGCCGAGGTATTCGCCAACCTCGATATCCTCGTTAAGCTCTAAGATAAATGCGCCGTAGTTGTAGCCGAATATCTCGCTCATGGGAACGTCGTCGGCAAAGGCGAAGCCTACACGGTTACCGAAGGTCATCTTCATAACGGCCTCGGCAATACCTCCGTAGGTAGGAGTATAGGCGGCAACAGCCTTACCGGTGACAATTAGCTCGTTTACCGTCTTGAAGACTTCGAGCTCGGACTCTGTTACGGGGAGTCCGTTTTCGTCAAGGTCGGGCTTTATAATAACGACCTTATGACCTGCGGCCTTGAACTCGGGAGAAATAATATTCTTAACGTCGTCGGTGGTAACGGCGAAGGAAACGAGGGTCGGAGGAACGTCGATATCCTCGAAGGAGCCCGACATAGAGTCCTTACCGCCGATTGCGGCAATGCCGTAGTCGAGCTGAGCCTTGAAGGCACCAAGCAGAGCCGAGAAGGGCTTGCCCCAACGCTTTTCTTCCTTTCGGGGACGCTCGAAATACTCCTGGAAGGTAAGATAAACATCCTCGAACTTAGCGCCTGCGGCAATAAGCTTGGATACAGACTCTACAACGGCTAAATATGCGCCGTGGTAGGGGCTCTTTTCGGTTATATAGGGGTTATAGCCCCAAGCCATTAAGGAAACGGTATCGGTATGAGCCTTTTCAACAGATATCTTGTTGACCATTGCCTGAATGGGGGTCTGCTGATACTTTCCGCCGAAGGGCATAAGAACGGTACCTGCGCCGATGGTGGAGTCGAAGCGCTCAGAAAGTCCGCGCTTGGAGCAGACGTTGAGGTCGTCGGCCAGCTTCATATATTCGTCGATAAAGTCCTCGCCTATCTGCTTATCGTAGGCCTCAGGCTTTGAGGCATAGACCTTTATATGCTTTTCGGCGCCGTTGGAGTTTAAAAACTCACGGGAGATATTGACGATGGCCTTGCCGTTCCAGTTCATAACGAGACGGGGCTCGGCCTGAACCTTTGCAACGACGGTAGCTTCAAGGTTTTCCATTTCGGCAAGCTCTTTAAAGCGCTCTACATCCTTAGGCTCAACGACAACTGCCATACGCTCCTGAGATTCGCTTATTGCAAGCTCGGTTCCGTCGAGTCCGTCGTATTTCTTGGGTACGGCGTTAAGGTCGATAACAAGTCCGTCGGCAAGCTCTCCTACTGCAACCGACACACCGCCTGCGCCGAAGTCGTTACAGCGCTTAATAAGAAGGGAGGCTTCCTTGTTTCTGAAGAGACGCTGAAGCTTTCTTTCCTCGGGTGCGTTACCCTTCTGAACCTCGGCACCGCAGGACTCTAAGGATTCTAAGGTATGAGATTTAGATGAGCCCGTTGCACCGCCACAGCCGTCACGGCCCGTTCTGCCGCCAAGAAGAATAACGATATCTCCGTCCTCGGGACGCTCGCGGCGAACGTTTTCTGCGGGAGTGGCGGCTATAACTGCGCCGATTTCAAGACGCTTTGCGACATAGCCGTCGTGATAAAGCTCGTCTACCTGACCCGTTGCAAGGCCGATCTGGTTTCCGTAGGAGGAATAGCCTGCGGCGGCGGTAGTAACTATTTTACGCTGAGGCAGTTTTCCTGCCATAGTCTCGCTGACTGCTTTGGTGGGGTCTGCCGCGCCCGTAACACGCATTGCGGCATAGACGTAGGAACGGCCCGAAAGGGGGTCGCGGATAGCGCCGCCGATACAAGTAGCGGCACCGCCGAAGGGCTCGATCTCGGTGGGGTGATTGTGAGTTTCATTCTTAAAGAGCAGAAGCCAATCCTGCTGCTCTCCGTCAACCTTGACCTTGATCTTAACGGTGCAGGCGTTGATCTCTTCCGACTCGTCGAGGTGGGGCAGCTTGCCCTGCTTATTAAGATATTTAGCGGCAAGAGTGCCGATATCCATAAGGTTTATGGGCTTGGTACGGCCAAGTCTATCGCGGACGGCCATATACTCCTCAAATGCGGCGTGAATGGTCTTGTCCTCGAATTCTGCCTCGTCGATGGTGGTTAAGAAGGTGGTATGACGGCAATGATCCGACCAATAGGTATCGATCATACAGATCTCGGTGATAGTGGGGTCGCGATGCTCGGTCTTAAAATAATCCTGACAGAACTTAATATCGTCGTTATCCATTGCGAGACCGTATTTAGTAACGAAATCGGCAAGACCCTTTTCGTCAAGCTCTAAGAAGCCGTCGAGGGTTGCAACCTCGGTGGGGATATCGTAGACCGAAACTAAGGTATCGGGCATATCGAGGGAGGCCTCACGGCTTTCAACGGGGTTGATAACGTATTTTTTGATAGCCTCTACGTCGGCATCCGTAAGCTGACCGTAAAGCACGTAGACCTTTGCGGTCTTAACGAGAGGACGGTCGCCCTGAGAGATTATCTGAATACACTGTGCGGCGGAGTCGGCACGCTGATCGAACTGACCCGGAAGGTATTCGGTGGCGAAAACGACGGCGCCATCGGTATTTTCGACCGAATCGGTTACAATATCGAGCTGAGGCTCGGAAAATACCGTTTTAACGGCATAGTCGAAAAGCTCCTTTTCGATGTTTTCAACGTCGTAACGGTTGAGAAGGCGAAGGCCGCTTAGTCCCTTAATCTGAAGTAAGGAAACGATGTCGTTTTTAAGCGCTTTTGCTTCGTTAGCAAGAGCTTCCTTTTTTTCTACGTATACTCTATATACCATTTTATCCTCCTATTTAAGGGCTTTTATCGCACGCTGACCGATATCGGAGCGAAAGTATGCGTTATCGAAGGTTACCTTGGGCACCTCTTTGTAAGCCTTATCTACGGCAGAGATAAGGTCGTCGGCAACGGCAACAACACCGAGTACGCGTCCACCTGCGGTAAGAACCTTATTATCGCTGAGCTTTGCGCCTGCGACGTATACCTCGGCATCGATACCGTCGGCAATTTTAATTTCATAGCCCGTTTCGTATTTTCCCGGATAGCCCTTAGATGCCATAACGACACAGCAAGCGGCTTTGTCGGCAAATTCTACCTTAATTTCAGAAAGCTTTTCTTCTCTTACCGCCTTCATAACCGTGAAGAGATCGGTTTTAAGGAGAGGTAGAACAACCTGAGTTTCGGGGTCGCCGAAACGGCAGTTATATTCGATTACCTTGGGACCGTTTTCGGTAAGCATAAGGCCGAAGTAGAGACAGCCTTTAAAGGTTCTTCCCTCTTTGTTCATAGCGTATACCGTGGGAAGGAAGATGGTTTCCATACAAACCTTTGCTATATCCTCGGTATAGTAGGGGTTGGGGGCGATGGTTCCCATTCCGCCGGTATTGAGACCCTTGTCACCGTCTAAAGCACGCTTATGGTCCATTGACGAGATCATGGGAACGACGGTTTTTCCGTCGGTAAAGGAGAGGACCGAGACCTCGGGACCGGTTAAAAATTCCTCGATAACGATGTTGCTTCCCGATTCGCCGAATACCTTATCCTCCATCATAGAATGAACGGCGTCAAAGGCTTCTTCTCTCGTCTGAGCAATTATAACACCCTTACCGAGAGCAAGACCGTCGGCCTTGATAACGGTTGGAATTGGAGCGGTCTCTAAATACTTGAGGGCGGCATCCATATCCGAGAAAACCTCGTACTGCGCAGTAGGGATGCCGTATTTTTTCATAAGATTCTTCGAAAAAACCTTGCTTCCTTCGATTATTGCGGCCTTGGCCTCGGGTCCGAAGCAAGGAACTCCGATTTTCTCTAAGGCATCGACACAGCCGAGCACCAACGGGTCGTCGGGGGCAACGACGGCAAAGTCGATAGCGTTGTTTTTCGCAAAATCAACGATAGCGTCGATATCCTTAGCGCCGATAGCGACACATTCGGCGTCCTCCTTCATACCGCCGTTTCCGGGAAGGGCATATATCTTTTCGATTTCTTTATTCTCTTTAAGCTTTTTTATGATGGCGTGTTCTCTTCCACCGCCACCTACAACCAAAATCTTCAAGTTATTCATCCTTTACGTATTAGTGATGGAAAAGTCTCATTCCGGTAAAGGCCATAGCCATTCCGTATTTGTTGCAGCAGTTGATTACAACATCATCACGGATAGAGCCGCCGGGCTCGGCAATGTAGGAAACGCCGCTCTTCTTGGCGCGCTCGATATTATCGTCGAAGGGGAAGAAAGCATCGGAGCCTAAAGCTACGCCGCTGATGGTATCGAGATATGCTCTCTGCTCCTCACGGGTAAAGGGCTCGGGACGGGCGGTAAAGTATTTCTGCCAATTTCCGTCGGCACAAACGTCCTCTTCGTTCTGGTTGATGTAACCGTCGATGACGTTGTCGCGGTCGGGACGGCCAAGCTCGGGCTTAAAGGGAAGGTTTAAAACCTTTTCATTTTGGCGGAGGAACCAGGTGTCGGCCTTACCGCCTGCGAGACGGGTACAGTGAACGCGGGACTGCTGACCTGCGCCAACACCGATAGCCTGTCCGTCAACGGCATAGCAAACCGAGTTGGACTGAGTGTACTTAAGGGTAATAAGGGAGATTATAAGGTCGCGGATGGCAGACTCGGGCATATCCTTCTTCTCGGTAACGACGTTTGAAAGAAGCTCTTTATTGATCTTGAATTCGTTTCTTCCCTGCTCGAAGGTGATTCCGTAAACCTGCTTATGCTCTACGGGTGCGGGAACGAAATCGGGGTCGATCTTAACGATATTATAAGAACCCTTTCTCTTGGACTTTAAGATCTCAAGGGCTTCGGGCTCATAGCCGGGGGCAATAACGCCGTCAGACACTTCCCTCTTTATCATAAGAGCGGTAGTAACGTCACAAACGTCGGAAAGAGCTACCCAGTCGCCGAAGGAGCACATACGGTCGGTACCTCTTGCTCTTGCATAAGCGCAGGCAAGGGGCGAATCGTCAAGACCTTCGATATCGTCTACGAAGCAGGCCTTTTTAAGGGTATCGGAAAGAGGGAGGCCGATTGCGGCAGAGGTGGGGCTTACGTGCTTAAAGGAGGTTGCGGCAGGCATGCCGAGGGCCTCTTTAAGTTCCTTTACGAGCTGCCATGAGTTGAAAGCGTCGAGGAAATTGATAAATCCCGGACGTCCGTTTAAAATTTCTATCGGAAGCTCACTTCCGTCGTGCATAAAGATCTTTGCAGGCTTCTGATTGGGGTTACAGCCGTATTTAAGTTCGAATTCTTTCATTTTTCTGCCTCCGTTTACTTATTCTTGTTAATGATTATCTCGGTGGGCTCGCTTCCGTCAAGGGGAATCTGACGGACAAATAGGGAAACCTTGTTATCTTCATTAAGGTTTTCCCAGCAAAGGTCTGCAAGCTCTTTTGCGGTGTTGGGAAGGGCAACCTCCTCAGGCTCGCCGAAGAAGGAAGGAATGGGATTTCCGTCGCACTTATACGTATGAATAAAATGACCTACGCCGTTTTCGGGAGCGTTATAGTTGAAGTAATATCTTCTGCAGGATTCTCCCCTGCCGTCTGCGCTTTTAATAATGGACATCTTATAAGTAAAGGTGTTTCGGGGGAAGCAGTAGTAAAGGATTCCCGAAATTCTGGGGGTGAAGTTGGGCTCGTCATCCTCAAACTCGCGGAGGTCGCAGGCCTCTTCAAAACCGAAGTTGTGTTCGTTTTTATTTATACAGTCGAAAATTGTATTGGTCTGATCGCCGTTAGTGATGATATCGATATCTCCGCCCTTGGTAGTAAGGTAGGGGTTGTAAATAATAAGATGAGGGTCGGTTAGCAGGGACTCGTCGAAGGCCTTGGTTCTCATACCGCCGTCGAAACGCTCGAAAATGCGGTTGCGGCTGTTGACGCTTCTGCCCATAATAAAGTAGGCTATCATTGCGGATTTTCCGTCGGCAGACTTTCCGATCACGATGCCTCTGCCGGGATATGAATTTTCGCTGAGTAAGGTTTTTAAATCGTACATTGCCATATCATTTCACCTTTATCCTTTAATTTCCTTTGAAACCTTTTCGACCGACATGGGAAGAATTTTCCATTCGGCCTCTTCCATAACGCGTCTCTGTAGGGTTTCGGGAGTATCGTCGTCCTTAATGTAGACGGCCTTTTGCATAATTATCTTTCCGCCGTCGGGAATTTCGTTAACGAAATGCACCGTAGCGCCCGTTACCTTAACGCCGTAGCTGAGAGCCGCTTCGTGAACGTGAAGTCCGTAAAAGCCTTTGCCGCAGAAGGACGGGATAAGCGAGGGATGAACGTTTATGATGCGGTTAGCGTAGCGGGAGGTAAACTTCTCGCTTAAGATACACATAAAGCCTGCGAGGACGATAAGGTCTATTTCGTTATCCTCAAGGATTTCGATTAGGGTATCCTCAAACTCGTCGCCTAAGATCTTTTTACTGCATACGACGGAGGTGATTCCTGCTTTTTTAGCACGCTGAAGAGCGTAGGCGCCCTCGTTGTTCGAAATAACGAGCTTGATTTCTCCCGAAGAGATTATTCCGCTTTTCTCCGCATCGATAAGGGCCTGCAGATTAGTTCCGCCACCCGAAACGAGCACGGCAATTTTTGCTTTCTCAGACATATTTTTTCTCCTTATTCGAGGATCACGCCTTCGTCGGACTTAACGATCTCGCCGAGAAGGTATGCGGTTTCGCCGTTAGCGTTTAATATCTCAACTGCCTTTTCGGCATCCTCTTTAGCGACTACGACACTCATACCGACACCCATATTAAAGGTATTGTACATATCGCGCTCGGGGATATTGCCGACCTTCTCGATAAGGGAGAAGATGGGAAGAACGCGGACGTCGCTCTTCTTGATCTTAGCCGAACAGCCCTTCGGCAGGCTTCTCGGAATATTTTCATAGAATCCGCCGCCCGTAATATGAGATACGGCCTTTACGTCGACCTCTTTCATAAGAGCAAGCATAGATTTAACGTATATCTTGGTTGGGGTAAGAAGGGTCTCGCCAAGGGTCTTTCCGCCAAGCTCCTCGGTATATGCGCCAAGGTCGGCCGACTCGATGTCGAAGACCTTGCGGACGAGGGAGAAGCCGTTGGAATGAACACCTGTGGAGGCAAGAGCGATGATCACGTCGCCTTCGGCGACCTTACTGTTATCGAGGATCTTTGATTTGTCTACGATACCCGTGCAGTAGCCTGCAAGGTCGTAGTCGTTTTCGGGCATAAGGCCGGGATGCTCGGCGGTCTCACCGCCTATAAGAGCACAGCCTGCCTGAACGCAGCCCTCTGCAACACCGCCGACAATTGCGGCGATCTTCTCGGGAAAGTTTTTGCCGCAGGCGATATAATCGAGGAAGAAAAGGGGCTTTGCGCCGCAGCAGATAATATCGTTAACACACATAGCAACCGCATCAATACCGATGGTATCGTGCTTATCGAGAAGCTGAGCAAGCTTGACCTTGGTGCCGCAACCGTCGGTTCCTGCAACAAGCACGGGTTCGGCAATTCCCGTAAGGTCAAGGCCGAAGCATCCGCCGAAGCCGCCTACGTCGTCGAGACAGCCCTCGTTTTTGGTACGGGCAATGTGCTTTTTCATAAGTTCAACAGATTTGTAGCCTGCGGTGATGTCGACACCTGCGGCGGCGTAGCTTTCGGACATAGATTTGTTATGCATAATTTTATTCCTTTCCGTTCCAGCAATATGTGCAAAGCTTGCACGGTTCAAGACCTATTGCTTTGATTATTCCTTCAAGTGACTGAAATTCGAGAGAGGTGAAGTTAAGCTTTTGACAGATAGTCTCGCGAAGCTTTTTGCCGCGCTCGGTGGAGGAGTCGATATATTCGTCGATATGTTTAAGGCCCTCCTCCCCTTCCAGATCGATTATGGTCTTTCGGGCAATGAGGTCTAAGTCGCTGTTGTTGCTTGAGAAGCTCAGATATTTACAGCTATACATAATGGGCGGGCAGGCCGAACGGATGTGAACCTCTTTGGCCCCGTTGTTATAAAGAAAATCGACCGTTTCCTTAAGCTGAGTTCCCCTGACAATGGAATCGTCGACAAAGAGGAGCTTTTTATCCTTGATAAGTTCGGGCACGGGGATCTGCTTCATTTTGGCGACCTTGTTTCGGTCTTCCTGACGTGTCGGAATGAAGCTTCTCGACCAGGTCGGGGTATATTTGATAAAGGGTCGGGCGTAGGGGGCAGAAGAATTGTTGGCGTAGCCGATAGCGTGGGGCACTCCGGAATCGGGTATTCCCGCAACCGAATCGACGTCCTGCGCAATTCCCTGCTTTTTATCGTTTTCGGCGAGGATCTCACCGTTTCGGCATCTCATTACCTCAACGTTTACACCCTCGTAGGCGGAGGTAGGATAACCATAGTAGCTCCAGAGGAAGGAGCATATTCTCATTTCCTTTTTAGCCTCGCTCAGTACGGTGCATTTATCGGCGGTAAGCTCCACTATTTCGGCAGGACCAAGCTCCTTATAATCCTCGTAACCGAGCTTCTGATAAGCGAAGGACTCGAAGGCTACGCAGAAGCCGTCGTCGTTTTTAGCGATAAGCACGGGAAGTCGTCCGAGCTTATCTCGGGCGGCTATAAGGTTTCCCTTATCGGTTAAGATAAGGATCGAAGCCGAGCCTTCTATTTCGTCCTGCGCGAAACGAATTCCGTCGGTGAAGTTATCCTTTTGGTTTATGAGAGCGGCAATAAGCTCGGTCTTATTTATTCCGCCGCCGTTCATAGGTAGAAAATGTCCCCCATTGTCAACAAGGTAGCGGGAAATAAGCTCTTCCGCGTTATTTATTGCGCCGATCATACATATAGCATAGGTGCAGAATTTCGAGCGGACGAGGAGAGGCTGCGGATCGTAGTCGCTTATACAGCCAATGGCCGCTTTGCCTTTTGCCTCTTCGAAAATATGCTCGAATTTCGTTCGGAAGGGTGAGTTCTGAATACTGTGAATTTTGCGCTGCATTCCCTTTTCGGGGTCGTATGCGGCGATACCCGCGCGGCGGGTTCCAAGGTGAGAATGATAGTCGGTTCCGAAAAAGACGTCGAAAATTGCGTCTCCTTTAGAAACTGCTCCGAAAAAGCCTCCCATAAATACCTCCTATGGTAATTTGCGATGAAAATTATGCGTTATACTGTTCTGCTATCTTGGCGTCTTTGGCAAGTACCGCCTCGGCGTCGGCCTTTCTTCTTGCGTCAAGCTTCTCTGCCAGCTCGTCGTCGGATAACGCGATCATCTCGGCGGCAAGGAAGGCGGCGTTGGCGGCGCCGTTTATGGCTACCGTTGCGACGGGAATTCCCGAGGGCATCTGAACGGTGGCAAGCAGAGCGTCCATACCCTCAAGGGAGGATTTTATCGGAATACCGATTACGGGGATGGTAGTGTTGGCGGCGATAGCTCCTGCAAGATGAGCGGCCATTCCTGCGGCGCAAATGAGGGCACCGAAGCCGTTAGCTCTTGCATTCACGGCAAATTCTCTTGCCTGCTCAGGGGTTCTGTGGGCCGAGTAGACGTGAACCTCGAAAGGAATTTCGAAGTCGCTCAGCACCTTAAAGGCCTTTTCAACGACCGGTTGGTCGCTGTCGCTTCCCATAATTATTCCGACTTTTTTCATTATATTTCCTCCTAAAAACGTAAAAAGGCAGTCCGAGCCTCAATAAAGGTTTACGAACTGCCCAGACGGTCGACATTTTTTCGGTGCTTTTGCTCCCCTTTGGTTTCCCAATGATCCGTCAGTTACAAAAGCCCATATTTTTACTTTCCCATTTTAACATTTTTAAGGCGAAAGGTCAAGCAAAATAACCTCGAAAAAACTCTTTTGGTAAGTATATAAAAATTGTGTTTGAAAAAGCAAAAAAGTATGTTATAATATACAGAAATATTTGTTTTAAAGAAGGCTCAACTTAAAATGTCAATGTTATTCCATCAAAAGCTCCCTATTCCGAAGGAGATAAAGGAGCAATATCCCTTAAAGGCTGAGGTCGTCGAGAAAAAGGCCAAAAGAGACGCCGAGATAAGAAAGGTCTTTTCGGGAGAAAGCGATAAATTCGTGCTTATAATCGGCCCCTGCTCGGCAGACAACGAAGAGTCCGTTATGGACTATATTCACCGTCTGAAGAGACTTCAGGAACAGGTTGAGGATAAGATCCTTATCATCCCCCGAATCTACACAAACAAGCCGAGGACTACGGGAGACGGCTATAAGGGTATGATACATCAGCCCGACCCTAATCAGAAGCCCGATATGCTAAAGGGACTTCTTGCCATACGTCAACTGCACACACGTGCTATCGACGAAACGGGCTTTTCCTGCGCAGACGAGATGCTCTACCCCGAAAACTACCGCTATCTTGACGATCTTTTAGGGTATGTTGCGATCGGAGCCAGATCGGTAGAAAATCAGCAGCACCGCCTCGTTTCCAGCGGAATGGTCATCCCCGTCGGTATGAAGAACCCCACCAGCGGCGACTACTCGGTTATGCTTAATTCTATTACCGCCGCACAGCACAGTCACGACTTTATATACCGTGGCTGGGAGGTTACCTCCTCGGGTAACGAGCTTGCCCACGCTATCCTCAGAGGCTCGGTCAACAAGCACGGACAGGCTATCCCCAACTATCACTACGAGGATCTTATAAGACTTTTTGAAGCCTATTCTGCCAAGAATCTTCTTAATATGGGGGTTATTGTCGACACCAACCACTCTAACTCCAACAAGCAGTATTTAGAGCAGGTTCGCATTGCGAAGGAGATACTCCACAGTATGCGCCACTGCGAGGATATAAAGAATATGGTCAAGGGTCTTATGATAGAAAGCTATATCGAGGACGGCTGTCAGAGGATCGGCGAGGGAGTTTACGGCAAGTCCATCACCGACCCCTGCCTTGGCTGGGAAAAGACCGAAAAGCTTGTTTTAGATATTGCAGACGTACTTTAAGAAAGCAAGTGCATTTTATTGAAATTAAACTTAAACCTCAAGAAGGTATGAATACCGCCGATATCCAAAAAGCAATCGACGATTGCTTTCTTGCAGGCGGCGGAACGGTAAGACTTACGAAAGGCGTTTTTAAGGTAGGCGGTCTGCGCCTTCGGTCAAACTGTACCCTTTATCTTGAAAGCGGTGCTATACTGAAGGGAACGAGAAACCCTGATGATTACTGTATACTGAAAAACGATTACGTCGAGCCAATTAAGGAATAGTATAAAACCGACGTTTTGTGGAATTATGCCGCCGTTCGCACCACACACGATCATTTTCTAAAGCCCGGAAGCAGCTGGAATAATGCAGTTATTCGTGTTCTGGATGCAGAAAATGTTTCCATAATAGGCGAAGAAGGGTCGGTTATCGACGGGTCTGACTGCTATGACGAAACAGGAGAGGAATTTTACAGAGGTCCTCACGGCATCAGCGTGCATTACAGTAAAAATCTTACCTTTAAGGGCTACACCATACAGAATACAGGCAACTGGGCTCATCAAACCCTGTTTTCATCGGATATGAGTTTTTCAAATATCACGATACTCGGCGGACACGACGGAATACATATGTCCTCCTGCGACGATATTAAGATTTCGGACTGCAATTTCTATACGGGAGATGACTGTATAGCAGGCTTTGATAACAATAACGTTTACGTATCAGGCTGTGAGATCAACTCGGCCTGCAGCGGACTTCGCTTCGGCGGAAACAACATTTTGGTTGAAAACTGTCATTTCTTCGGGCCGGCAAAATATTTCTTCCGCGGCAGTCTTTCCCTTGAGGACAAGATCGCAGGAAACCCTTCCCCCACCGAAGGTAAAAAGACAATGCTCAGCATTTTCACCTATTATTCCGATTTCACCCTTAAGGTAAGACGTGACCCCAAAAACATCATTATCAGACACTGCAAAGCCGAAAACGTCGAAAGATTTTTGCACTATGACTTTACGGGAAAACAGGTCTGGCAGAAGAACAGACCCCTTAGGGAGATCACCTTTGACGGAATTACCGCAAAGGGTATAGATATGCCTCTTAACGCTTACGGCGATCAAAAGGAGAGGGTCGACATCTCTATCAAAAACTCTACCGTAGCCTTTACGGGCAAAGCGGACTGCGCTATCAGAGGCGGTAATTTCGGAGTTATTGATATTGACTCGGTTGAGATCAGAAACCTCGACGCTCCCCTTGTTAAGGTTTACGTAGAGGCCGGAGAAATAAGGGTCCGAAACCTTATCGGCGTTAAAGATATCTACACCGTTACCGAAGAGAAATTTGAAGCGGACCCGATATAATCAGAAATAAGCAAAAAGAGCGACTGTAAAACAGTCGCTCTTTTTGCTGAAAGGATATGATAATTTAGGAACAATCAAGAAATGAAGTTTTGCGCGCAGACATTTATTTGGGCACATAGATACGAAGGGCGCTCATATCCGCCTCGGCCATTACTTTTGAGCTTCCGATATACGAAAGGTTGAAGCCGCAAATGGTAAAGTTGGACCACCAAGCCTCATCCACGACAACAATATTGGTCTTAACCGAGTTCGGTCGTGTTTCGTTTACGGTATTTGCATCGATCCATCTTTCAGGACGATACTGATAACCGCTATCGACGATTATTACCGAGCCTACAGGTAATTCCTGCTTTGTAAAAAGCTTAGAGCCGATAAAATATGGGGAATATATACTTTCGTATCCAAGCTCCGGCAGATAGTGTGAATCGTAGAAGGCGCCTACAACAAGCTCCATATCAACCGCTTCATAATTAAAGGGATTGAGTCCGTTTTCCTGCATCAGCTTTTCGTCTTCAGAAAGAGCCTTGGGCACGTAGATTCGAAGGGCGCTAATATCCGCCTCGGTCATTACTGTAGAGGCTCCTTGGGCGCAAAGGTTAAAGCCGCGAATTGTGAAATTGCCCCACCAGGCTTCATCCACGACGGTAAATGCAGCAGTCACACTATTGGGACGGGTTGCAGACGTGTTTGACGTGTTGGCATCGATCCATCCTTCGGGACGATAGGCATAGCCGCTGTCGAGAAGTATTATCGAACCTACGGGTAAATCCTGCTTGGTTAAAAGCTTTGAGCCGATGAAATTCGGAGAACGCGAGTTATATACCAATTGCGGAGGAGTGGGGTCGACCGAAGAATAGAATGCGTTTACCGTAGGCTCCCAGTCGAGAGGCTCATACTGATTCATATCGAAGCCTTTTTCCCACAAAATCGCAGCATCGCCGGTGAGTTCGGGGGTTTCGGGGCTTTCGGTATAGGTTGAATCGGTTACACTAAACGGAGATTTTATTGAGTTTTCAACCGCTTCGTTAATCATATCCTTATTCTTTGAAAGAACAGGATAAGACGAGGGTACCCAAGTTACCTTATCGGCCGAAATTCCGGTAATTGCGGTCATCCAGGTAAGACCTGCCGCATAACATCCGAAATCCATGGAAAGATGGGTCGTATCGCGGGTAAGCGTATCGCCGAGATAGGAGGTACGCAGATTCTGAATCGTGGTTCCCGAGGGGATCAGACCGTCGATAAGCTCCTTGGTTACAACCTCACTTTGAGCGGTATTTACTATTGCGTTATACATCGTCATCTGGTCGCAGTTATAG
>SFWF01000034.1 GCA_004560045.1 bacterium
TATCCGTTTTTAATTTTCAACTTTCAATTTTAAGTTTTCAATTTTATCTGCGCCGCTTGCCTCTTCCCTCGTCCCTAACCTTTCCCATTTCCCCTTTCCCCTTTCCCCTTTCCCTAATAAAACGGTAGTTTTATTATTCCACTGTCCACTAAAAAATCCCCTCCGCGAGGAGGGGATTTTTTGCTTTTTTATCTCTGTACTCGTCCGGAGCCGTCGCCGCCTGCAAGCTTTTCAACCTCAGAAACGCTTACGCGGTTAAAGTCGCCCTCGATAGAATGCTTAAGGGCGGATGCGGCAACCGCAAACTCAACCGCACTCTGAGTATCCTTGCCCGAAAGGAGGGAGTAGATAAGTCCTGCGCCGAAGGAATCTCCGCCGCCGACACGGTCGACGATGTGAAGGTGATATTCCTTGGAGAAGCAGTAGTTCTCGCCGTCGTAGAGCATAGCGGCCCAGTCGTTATCGCTGGCCGAAATGGAGGAACGGAGGGTAATTGCAACCTTTTCGAAGCCGAATTTGTCGGCGAGCTGCTTCGCAACGCTCTTGTAGCCCTCGTGGTTGAGCTTACCGCCGTAGATGTCGGTGTTTTCGGCCTCAATACCGAATACGTCCTTTGCGTCCTCCTCGTTGGAGATGCAGACGTCAACGTATTTGCAAAGCTCGGTCATAGCGGCACGAGCCTGTTCTCTTGTCCAGAGCTTTCCGCGGTAGTTAAGGTCGCAGGAGATCTTAACACCCTTCTTCTTAGCGGCGATACAAGCAGCCTTGCATATCTCAACAAGGTTTTCGCCCAGCGCGGGAGTGATTCCGGTGAAGTGGAACCAGTCGGCACCCTCAAAGATGTCGTCCCAGTCGAAATCCTCGGGAGAAGCGGTCTGAATTGCGGAATGTGCGCGGTCGTAAATGCAGACCGAGCCACGCTGAGACGCGCCCTTTTCGAGGTAGTAGATTCCTACTCTCTCGCCGCCTCTGACGATATCGTCGGTATCAACGCCGAAATAGCGAAGAGAATCAACAGCGGCCTGACCGATAGCGTGCTTGGGAAGCTTGGTAACGTAGGCGGCGTTCATTCCGAAGTTTGCAAGAGAAACGGCAACGTTTGCCTCACCGCCGCCAAAGGTGGCCTGCATCTGATCGTTCTGGAAGAAGCGGTAGTAGCCGTTTGGGGCAAGGCGAAGCATAATTTCGCCGAAAGTTACTATTCTTTTCATAAATAAACACCTCTTGGTAAATTTCTGCCATTATTATACAACATATTTTTAAATTTGTATATAGCTTTTTTAAGCATTTTATATTGCAAAAATAATCATATTGACTATTTTGGGGTTAGAGGTTAAAATGTATATATATTAAATGAATGGAGAATAATTATGACAGATAATAAAGAGCTTGAATATACCCCCGATATCGTAAACCTCACCGACGACGAGGGAAATGAGTATACCTTTGAGGTCCTCGACGCTATCGAGTCGGACGACGGACGCTATCTCGCAATGCTTCCCATCTACGACGACCCTCAGAAGACCCTCGATGACAGCGGAGAGCTTGTTATCGTTAAGGTCGGCGAGGAAAACGGAGAGGAATACCTCTATCCCATCGAGGACGACGACGAGTACGATTTTGTAGCCGATGCCTTTATCGAAAGACTTCAGGACCTCTACGAAATCGACGAGCAGTAGTTTAAGGAATGAGCCTAAGGCGCATATAATTTGCTTTTTGCATTTTAACTGCGCCGAAGGCGGAATATAAAAGCAACGCGCTCCTGCCCTGTTCGCGGACTGTGGCATTTATAACCCTACAACCTTTTTATTGGGAGCTTTAATCTCGTCCGCAGGTGAGCAGGCCTCCTGCGGTTTACCGCAGACGTTGGAAGCCCGAACCGGACGGAAGCACCCACCTGCTTGATTTGCAGGTTATCTTAATGCCCGATACGGCAGGGCGGGACGCAGTTAAAAGAAAAATGCATAACGAAAACCCCGTCCAACGACGGGGTTTTTTCAGTGGACAGTGACCCCGGACCCTCGTCCCACTGCCCACTGCGGCCAACGGCCCATGCGCTTTTATTTTTTAAGGCGGGTAGGCGAATTTTTGGCGCTTTTCGGGTTTTGACTTAATTTTATTAAGCAAAACGGCAAGTTTACCTTATTTTATTAGGTCGGAATTGCTTGAAGAAAGCAAAGTTTTATGTTAGAATAATAAAACATCAGTAATTTCTGTAGTCCCTACATTATAAATAAGGAGTTTTTTATGAGACCTGTAACACAGTATTTTGGCGAAAACGTCTTTAACGAGCGGGTTATGAAATCCCGTCTTCCCATGGAGACCTTTAAGCTGGTACAGCTCGCTATACATAATAATAAGCGACTCGATTCCGAAACCGCCGCTATCGTTGCCAACGCAATGAAGGACTGGGCAATAGAGAAGGGCGCCACCCATTACACCCACTGGTTTCAGCCTATGACCGGTATCACCGCCGAAAAGCACGACAGCTTTATAAGCCCAACCGCCGGCGGCAAGGTTATTATGGAGTTTTCGGGCAAGGAGCTTATTCAGGGCGAGACCGACGCCTCCTCCTTCCCCTCGGGCGGCCTTCGCGCCACCTTTGAGGCCAGAGGCTACACCGCCTGGGACCCCACCTCCTTCGCCTTTATTAAAAGCGGAGTTCTCTGTATCCCTACCGCCTTCTGCTCCTACGGAGGAGAAGCCCTCGACAAAAAGACCCCCCTGCTCCGCAGTATGGAGGCCATCAATAAGCAGGCCCTTCGCGTGCTGAAGCTCTTCGGAAACGAGGATGTAACCGCCGTTAAGACCACAGTCGGTCCCGAGCAGGAATACTTCCTTGTAGATAAGGAGACCTACCTTGCCCGTAAGGATCTTTTATACACCGGACGAACCCTTTACGGCGCAATGCCGCCAAAGGGTCAGGAGCTGGACGATCACTATTTCGGAACCATAAAGACCCGCGTTAAAAACTTTATGACCGAGGTCGACGAGGAGCTCTGGAAGCTTGGCGTTCTTTCCAAGACCGAGCATAACGAGGCCGCCCCTGCACAGCACGAGCTGGCCCCCATATTTGCCACCACCAACATCGCCGTCGACCATAACCAGATCACGATGGAGGTCCTTCAGAGAGTCGCAAAGAAGCACGATCTTATCTGCCTGCTCCACGAAAAGCCCTTCGAGGGTGTAAACGGCTCGGGCAAGCATAACAACTGGTCGATTTCTACAAACACCGGCGTAAACCTTTTAAATCCCGGCGAGACCCCCTATGAAAACGCGCAGTTCTTACTTTTCCTCTGCGCCGTTATCGAAGCGGTGGACGAGTATCAGGATCTGCTTAGAATTTCGGTCGCCACCGCAGGAAACGACCGCCGTCTCGGCGCCCTTGAGGCTCCTCCTGCCATCGTTTCCATGTTCTTAGGGGACGAGCTTGAGGGAATTCTCGACTGTATTGAATCCGACCGACCCTACGGCGCAAAGGCCAAGGAAAACCTTAAGGTCGGCGTTCACGTGCTTCCCAAATTCCCGAAGGACACCACCGACCGAAACCGTACCGCACCCTTCGCCTTTACGGGTAACAAGTTCGAATTCCGTATGCTGGGCTCCTCCGACTCGGTAGCCGAGCCCAACGTCGTTCTTAATACCGCCGCCGCAGACGCACTTTGCCGCTTCGCCGACGAGCTTGAGTCCGCGGAGGACTTCGAAACCGCCCTTCACGACCTTATTCAGAGCACCATAAGAAAGCACAAGAAGATCATCTGGGGCGGCAACTGCTACGACGAGGGTTGGGTCAAGGAGGCCGAAAAGAGAGGCCTTTTAAATCTTAAGACCACCCCCGACTGCTTACCCCTGCTTCTGGCTCCCAAAAACGTTGAGCTTTTCGCAAGGCATAAGGTCTATACCGAGACCGAGCTTAAGTCCCGACTTGAGATAATGCTCGAAAACTACTGTAAAATAGTAAATATCGAGGCTCTTACCATGATAGATATGGCGAGAAAGGACATTCTCCCCGCAGTCAGCGACTATATTACCACCCTTTCGGACGCGGTAGCCGCAGGAAATGCCCTGGAGCTTGATATGAGGGACAGCTTCGAGTTTAAAACCGCAAGAGAGCTCGCTTCCCTTAAGGCCGAAGCCTTTAAGAGCCTTACCGCCCTCGAAAAGGCCACCCGGGAGGCCGCCTCAATTACCGCCTACGCCGACCGCTCCGTATACTATAAGGAAAACGTCCTTACGGTTATGGAGGAGCTTCGCGCTTCGGTAGACAGGATGGAGACCCTTACCGCCGCCGATTTCTGGCCGATGCCCACCTACGGAGACCTGCTTTTCGGGGTTATGTAGAGGTTTTTGACAGGTTTGTCATAAAAGCGTCGAAATCTCGCCGTTTTTTCGTGAATATTGACAACTGACAAAATAACTTTAGTGTGCTAAAATAATGACATACAAATCCCTTAAATCGGGGATGTATATCAAACCAAAAAAGAGGAGATTTTATTATGAAATCAGTATTCAAAAAAGCTCTTGCCCTCTTCTGCGCGGTATGCTTAATTCTTACCTTCGCAGCTTGTGGCGGCAAAGGCGACAAGACCGGTGCTAAGAACGACGGCTACACCGCCAACAACACCACCTTCAAGATCGGTGTGTCCGGTCCTCTTACCGGCGGCGCTGCAGTTTACGGCGTAGCTGTTAAGAACTCTGCTCAGATGGCTATCGACGAGATCAACGCTGCAGGCGGTCTCGACGGCGTTAAGTTCGAGCTTCTCGCTTACGACGACGTTCACGACACTACCAAGGTTGAAGCTAACTACGCTGCTATGTATGAAGCAGGTATGCAGCTTTCTCTCGGTTGTGTAACCTCCAACCCCTGCCTCGAGTTCAGCGCCTTCGCCGCTGACGACAACGTATTCTTCCTTACCCCCTCTGCTTCCAACGATGACGTTCCCGCTGAGGACAACGCTTATCAGATGTGCTTCGCAGACGGTAACCAGGGTAAGGTAGCTGCCGACTTCGTTAACGGCCTCGGCCTCGACAAGATCGGTATCTTCTACAAGTCCGACGACTCTTACTCCAAGGGTATCTACGATCAGTTCAAGGCTAACATCAACAAGGGTATCGAGACCGTTGAGGCTTCCTTCACCGATGCTAACGCTACCGACTTCACTCAGCAGATCTCTACCCTTAAGGGCTGCTCCTTCATCTTTATGCCCATCTACTACGATCCCGCTGCTCTCTTCATGATGCAGGCTAAGGACGACGTTGCCGCAAACGCTACCTACTACGGCTGCGACGGCTTCGACGGAATCGAATCCGCTAAAGGCTTCGACATCAACTCCATCCCCCAGGAAGTTACCATGCTTTCTCACTTCAACTCCAAGGCTACCGACGGTGCTGCCGCCGACTTCGTTAAGAAGTACACCGAGAAGTTCGGCAAGGAGACCCTTAACCAGTTCGGCGCTTCTGCTTACGACTGCGTTTACGCTCTCTTCAACGCTATGAAGGCCGCTAAGGACGCAGGCGAAGAGATCGACGTTACCATCTCCGCTTCCGACCTCTGCGAGATCCTTAAGGATCAGTTCCAGGGTGGATTCTCCTACTCCGGCGTTACCGGTACCAACATTACCTGGGATGAGACCGGCTACGTTTCCAAGGAAGCCGTTAAATACGTAATCAAGGCTGCCAACGCTGCTGACGAGAAATAATTTCTCATATATTTTATAAAAACGGGTTTGCCGGCGCAGATTTTCTGCACCGGCAAATTTGTCAATTTTAAAGATATAGGATTTTTCTTATGGAACAAATTATAACCACACTTATAAACGGCCTTTCGGCCGGTGGTACCTACGCTATGATAGCTTTAGGCTATACGATGGTTTACGGTATCGCAAAAATGCTTAACTTCGCCCACGGCGACGTTATCATGGTGGGCGCTTATACTATCTTTATTTTCTTCACGATGCTCGGAAATCCGCTTATAGGTCTTCTTATAGCGGTAGTTCTTTGTATGCTTCTCGGAATTACCATCGAGCGCCTCGCATACAGACCTCTCCGCGGCGCTTCTCCGTTGGCGGTTCTTATTACGGCCATCGGCGTCAGCTACCTGCTTCAGGCCCTTGCACAGATCGTGTTCGGCGCCGATATCAAGCGTCCCGTCTTCTTCGATTTCGGAAAAATTTCCGTTTTCGGCCTTTCTATCGCAGTTTCTACCCTTATTACCCTTATCGCTTCGGCAATTATCATGGTCGTGCTCAGCCTCTTCGTTAAGTACACCCGTACCGGCCGCGCAATGATCGCCGTCTCTGAGGACAGAGGCGCCGCCGAGCTTATGGGAATAAGCGTTAATAAAATTATCGTTATAACCTTTGCTATCGGCTCGGCACTTGCCGCGGTGGCAGGCTTCTTTATGATCTGGAAGGCTCCCTCGGTTTCTCCTACCCTCGGCGCTCTCCCCGGAATAAAGGCCTTTGCCGCTGCCGTTATCGGCGGAATCGGTTCCCTTCCCGGCGCAATGCTGGGCGGTATTCTTATGGGTATCGTCGAGGCCTTCTCCAACAGCTTCGAATTTACCGCCCCCTACACCGACGCAATCGTTTTCGCGGTACTTATTCTCATACTCCTCGTCAGGCCTTCGGGACTGCTTGGTAAGAAAAGGAGGGAGAAGGTATAATGAAGGCTCTAATGAACATCAAGTGGAAGCACTACATAAACTACATCGTAGTCGGCGCTTTCACCATCTACCTCGCATATATGGCTTTTGCCGGAGATATGCCCCGCTCCCAGACCACCCTTTACACCGATATCGGCGTTACCATAATCCTCGCCGTATCCCTCAGTATGGTCGTTGGCTTCCTCGGTGAGCTTTCCCTCGGTCACGCAGGCTTTATGTGTGTCGGCGCCTACGTCGGCGGTAAGCTTGCGGCGATGTTTACCGAGATGTTTACAGGTCTGAACGAATATATCGTCTTCGTTATCGCCCTTGCGGTCGGCGGTCTTGCCGCAATGCTCTGCGGCTTTATAATCGGCCTGCCTGCCCTTCGTCTCCGCGGAGACTATCTTGCAATCGTTACCCTCGCCTTCGGTGAGATCGTTCGTATCATATTCCTTAACTCGGGCGGAGTTTTCGGAGATCAGTCGGGAATGAAGACCCCCCGTCTCGACCGTCAGATCCTTCCCTTCATCTCCTTCATCCTCGTTCTCGTAACCCTCTTCGTTACTCAGAACATAATCCGCTCCAAGCACGGACGCGCAATTACCGCCATCCGCGACAGCGAGATCGCCGCTAAGGCCACCGGTATCAATGTTACCAAGTATAAGCTTATGGTTTTCGCCATTGCCGCCCTCTTCGCAGGTATCGCAGGCGTACTTTCGAGCTATACCGAAAACAAGATTCAGGCCGCTACCTACGACTATAACTACTCTATCGAGATACTCGTTATCGTCGTTCTCGGCGGTATGGGAAGCATCAACGGCGCTATCGTTGCTTCGGTTCTCATAACCTATATCAACAATGTGCTTCAGACTCAGCTTCAGGGTAATATGGCGGTTCTCAAAAACCTTATTTACGCTATCGTTCTTATCGTCATCGTTATCTACAACAACGCACCTGCCCTCAAGGGCTTCAGAGAGACCTACAATATTAAAAATCTCTTCTCTAAAATATTTGCGAAAAAGCAAGATCCCTCTAAGGTGCACGACGACGAGGCTAAATGGGACCGCGTTCCCACCAAGATCGAGATCGACGAGGTTCTCTCGGTCGATATTCAGCCCGGCTCTCCCTACATCCCCGACAAGTCTGAAAAGGAGGATAAATAATGTCGAAAGTTGTTCTTAAAACCGAAAATCTCGGCATTTCCTTCGGCGGACTTAAGGCCGTTCAGGACCTTAACCTTGAAATCAAGGAGGGTCAGCTCTACGGTCTCGTCGGACCTAACGGTGCCGGAAAAACCACCGTGTTCAATATGATCACAGGTGTTTACAAGCCCACTACCGGAAAATTCTGGCTTGACGGCGAGAATCTTACCGGCAAAAAGCAGGAGACCATCAACCACAAGGGTATTGCACGTACCTTCCAGAACATCCGTCTTTTCAACAATATGACGGTTATCCGTAACGTTCTCGTCGGTCTTCATAATCAGAAGGAATTCCGTTGCTCTATGCTTGAAAGCATCCTTCGTCTTCCCCGTCACTTTAAGGTAGAAAAGGCCATGCGCGAGCGCGCCAAGGAAATTCTTCGCATAGTAGGCCTTGAGGAGGAGCGTAACAACCTTTCCTGCAACCTTCCCTACGGTAAGCAGAGAAAGCTTGAAATCGCCCGAGCCCTCGCTACCAATCCGAAGCTTCTTTGCCTCGACGAGCCCGCCGCAGGTATGAACCCCCACGAAACCGAGGAGCTTATGGATATCGTTCGCCACATCAGCAGGGAATATAAAATCACCATCCTGCTCATCGAGCACGATATGAAATTCGTTTCGGGTCTTTGTGACGAGATCACGGTACTTAACTTCGGTACCGTTCTTGCTCAGGGTACTCCCGACGCCGCCCTTAACGACCCCGAGGTTATTAAGGCTTATATAGGAGGATAACGCAATGGCACTTCTTGAAGTTAAAGATCTTTCGGTCTACTACGGCGTTATCAATGCCCTTAAGGGAGTAAGCTTCGAGGTTAACGAAGGCGAGATCGTAACCCTTATCGGCGCTAACGGCGCAGGAAAGACTACCACTATGCAGTCGGTAATCGGCCTTATCCCTTCAAGGGGCGGCTCGATCATCTACGACGGCAAGGACATTTCCAAAATGCCCTGTCATAAAATTGTTCGTCTCGGAATGTCTCAGGTTCCCGAGGGACGCCGCGTTTTCCAGGAGCTTACCGTTTACGAAAACCTCCTTATGGGAGCCTACTCGATTAAAGCAAGCGACGCCTCTTTTAAGGCCGACATCGAAAGCATTTACGAGCGCTTCCCCCGTCTTGCCGAACGCAGAAATCAGGTCGCAGGAACCCTTTCGGGCGGTGAGCAGCAGATGCTTGCTATGGGACGAGCCCTTATGTCTCACCCCAAGCTTTTAATGCTTGACGAGCCCTCTATGGGACTTTCCCCCCTTCTTGTTGATCAGGTTTTCGATATCATCAAGAGCATCAACAAGGACGGAACTACCATTCTCTTGGTTGAGCAGAACGCAGGTAAATCCTTAGCAATAAGCGACCGTGCCTACGTCCTCGAGACGGGAAGCATCGTACTTACCGGTACGGGCGCAGAGCTTGCCGCCTCCGATGAGGTTAAAAAAGCCTACCTCGGCGGCTAAGAAAGCTTTGTAAAAGCAAAAAGGACAGATAACTCAGGTTATCTGTCCTTTGTTTTTTTACGGATCATTCGGTAAAGCCTAAGGCCTTAGCGAATTTTTTGTTTTTAACGAGAACGGCGACCCCGTTGTTTACGGCGGTTATAAGGTGAGGACATTCCTCCATCTTTTCGGTCGCCGTTTTAAAGCGTTCGGCATCCTTTCCGATAGCGCCTGCCAGCAGGGCGATAACAAGGTCGGTAGTAGCGCGGTCGCCCGCAACGAACATTTCGCAAAGCATATCGATAAGCTTTTTAACCGCCTTCTTGTTCTTCTCGTCGAGGGTCTTTCTTATCTCGGGGATAAAGTAGCGGGCGGAGAAGTCGAGATAAAGATATTTGCCCTTCTCGTCAACCTCAGCCTTATAGACCTCCTTAAGCTCGGGGTAGTTGGCAAGAAGCTTCGCGGTAAGGGTAGAAACGGTCACGTTTTCGCCCTGTGCGGTGGGGAGGTCGATGGCGGCGCCGCCTCTGTAGCCTGCCTTTATGCCCATAGCCTTCTGCGCACTGTCGACAAAGTCGATACCAACGCTTATGGCGTCGGCCTTGGTCTGACTCTCGTCGAAGAGGTAGGCGCTTATGTTCTTATATTCGCCGATTCCGTTTTCGCCCTTTGCGGCGATAGAAAGGTTATAAACCTGTCTGGCCTCGTCGTATTCGATTTTAAGAGCGTATTTTTCGTTTAAATAAACCCCGTTTTCCTCCTTAAAGCCGTTTTCGTTTAAGAAGGCGGACATCTCTTCGAGTATTACGTCAAAATATCTGTTTTCCAAAATTAACACATCCAAAGTTTAGTATTTATAAAATTATACCACAGTCGCTCTCTTTTGTCACGAAAAATATTTAATATCCTTTAAAACAGTTGACGAAGCATACGGTTTAATGGTATAATTGTGATATATGTATATAAGGAGTTTTTAATGAACGCCAATTACGAATATAAGACCGCCCCCGTCTCTATTCAGCGCGACACCAAGCAGCTTACCACCCTGCCGCATCTTCACGACGAGATCGAGATGGTCTACGTCCTTAAGGGCAGTACGGTGGCCTACGCCGATCAAAACGTTTGTGAGATAGGGCAAGGCGAGCTCTACATAAGCTTCCCTAATCAGATACACTATTATAATTCTGCCGAAAATTCGCTTTTTTACGTCCTTATCGTGACCCCCAAGCTGTTTTACGGAAAAAGGGAGCTGCTTTCGGGAAGCGTCCCTCTCGAAAATCATATTACCCTCGACAAAAACGACCGAATTGCCGAATACATCGAGACTATAGTCGGTCTGCCCGAGGAAAGCGATATTTCGGATTATACGGGCTACTTCAATCTTCTTCTCCCGCGGATCCTCAACAAGCTTTCTCTTAAACCCGCGGTAAGCGGAGAGGATTCTACCCTTCGTAATATTCTCGAATTCTGTTCGGCAAACTTTTCGGAGGACCTTTCCCTCGAATACGTCGCCGAGCACCTGCACCTCAGCCGCTTTCATATCTCACGGCTTTTCAACCGAAAGCTTGAGCTTGGCTTCAGCGACTACGTGAACAAGCTCAGGGTCAGGGAATCCTGTGACCTGCTTCGGGACCCCGATAAGAAAATTGCCGACATATCGGAAGAGGTCGGCTTCGGCTCTATCAGAACCTACAACCGCGCTTTTAAGGAAATTCACGGAAAAACCCCCGCCGAATACCGAGAAGCAATCTCTTCGATGCCGCGCTGGCGCGTTTTAAAATAACTTAAAGGAGCTTTTGAATGACAAAGAATATTATTTCAATCTTACTTGCCCTCTGCCTTTTGCTTTCGGTAACCGCCTGCGGCGGTAACGGAGCAAAAACTCCCTCTTCCTCTCTCCCCTCCTCCGACCCGGTAAGCTCGGAGGATACCTCCTCCGAAGAAAGCTCTAAGGCTCCGTCGGGCGACGATAACTACATAGGCTCGGGCGATTTTGCAGGAACCAAAAACCCCGTAACCTCCTCCGAGGAAAGCTCCAACGTCGATACTACTACCGACGTTGTTGTCTGGAAAAATCCCGAGGTGTTTTCCATCATCTTCCCCGTCGGTGACAGCGCCGTTAAGGAAAGCGCTTTGGCCATTCAGAGATACTTTTCCAAGAACTACGGCGTAAATCTTGCCGTAAAATCCGACACGGCCGCAGAGTCTCCCTACGAGATCCTCGTCGGCAAGACCAACCGCAAGGAAAGCAACAAGAATATCGCTTTAAACAAATACAGCGTATCGGTAAAAGACAAAAAGCTTATCTTCGACGGCGGTCATAAGGCTATGCTCGACCTTGCGATTCAGCTTTTTGCCGAAAAGAAGCCCAAAAACAACCCCGACGCTAAGCTTTCGGGTACCGTTTCCGACTTTAAGGCGAAAATGCTCGACGGATACGAGTACGTTTGGGGCGACGAGTTCAGAACCAAGGAGCTCGACTTTACCCGCTGGTGCTTAAACGCCAAAATGGGCGGCACCAATAAAATAAAGGTCGTTTCCACCCGCGAGACCATCGATATGAAGAACGATAACCTTGTTCTGACCGCCTGTAAAAGCGCCAACAAGACAAAAACCGAATACCTCGTTCCCACCTCGGTCGTAACCCAGTGGAATATGATGTACACCTACGGCTATTGTGAGATAAAAGCCAAGGTTCCCAACACTGTCGGCGTATGGCCCTCCTTCTGGACCCAGTCGAGCACCGGCGTCGGCAAGAGAAGCTGCTTCGATTATTTCGTCGAGGTAGATATCTTCGAGGTCTTCGGCGATCCCGACGGAAAATTCATCCCCAACCTGCATAAATGGTACACCGCTGCTGCAGGCGGTGGGCACATTGTAAGCGGCGCTAAGCACAACGTTCCCCTTAACAATTCGATGAGCGAATATCATACCTTCGGCTACGAGTGGACTCCTAAGGAGATGTCCATGTACGTAGACGGCAAAAAGTACGAAACCTACGATATTACCGATCCTAATACCCTACACAATAACACCACCAAAGAAATGAAGGGCTTCCACGACCCGCAGTTCCTTATCTTCAACAACCACGTTTTCGCCGAGGACGCTTCCTTTAAGCCCAACCTTATCGAGAATAACGAAAAGGCCCTCCCCTCAAGCTACTGTATCGACTACTTCCGTCTGTATCAGAAACCGGGCGAAGGCAAGATCTGGACCGATTATAACGTTAAATACACCTATTCCGAAAGGGATTAAAAGGTTTTTCGGATAAACATAATGCTCAAATATTGCACATAATATGTTATTATAAGGTTACAAACCTAAAAGGAGTGTATTTTTATGAAAAAATTATTAGCAATCGTTCTTTGTCTCGTTTTCTGCCTCTCCCTCGTTGCCTGCGGCGGAAACACCGGCTCGGATAGCGCCAAGGTCGCAAAATACGTAAACGAGAACAAGGAAGAGCTTATTTCTGCTATGGAATCAAGCTTCTCGGCATCTTCGGCTATGGGCTGTGAGGTCGACGTTAAGGCCGTCGGCAACGGAATGGTCATCGACGTTAACATCGCAGGCTTCAACGACATTCCCGACGAGCAGAAGGAGCTTCTTCAGTCCACCTACGACGCTATGTCCTCTACCTTCGATACCATGCTCGATAACCTTAAGGCCGAGGTTCCCGAATTCGGATACATCACCATCAACGTAAACGAAGAAGACGGCGACAACCTCGCCACCATCAACGCAGGAAAATAATTACTCCATACAACACCCCCGCCGAAGGCGGGGTTTTGTCTATCTTCAGAAGAAAATTTTCATCTTTAGGGAAGAGGGATTAGGGACGAGGGGATTTCCCGTAAGATAGATATAAATTTGTTTCCCCTCCTCCCTTTTCCCTAACGCTTAAAACTAAACCTCCGCCGAAAGGCAGAATAAAAAACCACCCGTTAGGAAGCCCCGATTAGGGATTTGACGAACCTTTAAAGAGGGTGTTCTCTCGGCATTCCCCAGCGGGGGAGGGGGACCGCCGCAGCGGTGGTGTCCGTCGCGGTCGGCAGAAAGTCTAGATAATATCCCGCCCGGATTTGTGGTGTAGGTTTCTACTCATCCACCACTACGTGGTCCCCCTTCCCTGCTAGGGAAGGCTCACACTCGCCATCGAATTTTACAAAAATAAAGATGATATGTATTGATCCAAATACATATCACCTAATTTTGTCCCTAATCGGGGCTTCCTAAAGCAGGTTTTGTGTATCTTCAGAAGAAAATTTTCATCTTTAGGGACGAGGGATGAGGGGCTGCGCAGGGGCCTGTGGCAGTGGACAGTGGTCAGTGGTCAGTGGACAGAAAAGAGTAACGCCTTCGGCGTGAGTACGCTACGCGCGAGTAAAAAGAGTGAAGAAAGCGAAATTGCTTCGGTATCCGTAAGCCTTCCCTTGGGGGAAGGGGGACCACGTAGTGGTGGATGAGGGAAACCTATTCCACTCTGCTTTGCGGGATAAGCTCTAAGCTTCTATTTCTATGTTTTCAATATTTATACCGAAAACCTCTGCAAGCTCGGTACAAACCTCGTAGAAATGCTTTTTTATATCGTCGTTCGTGTATCTGATTACACGAATTCCTAACTTATTTAGCTCGGCGTCTCGTTTTTTATCGGATATTTCGTGTTCTTCGCTAAGATGCTGTGAGCCGTCAAGCTCTATAACTACATTTTTTGAATTAATATAAAAATCTACTATGTAATTTCCTATATTTTTCTGTCGGTTTACCGTAAAGGGTAACGTTTTTAAGAAAATCATACCAAAGATGTTTTTCCTCGTCGGTCATATTTTTTCTGAGGGTCTGTGCGTTTTTAACGAGCTTTTTGTTGTGCGCTATACTCATTTAAAATTCACATCTTTTCCAATTTGATTTGATACAAATAATATTAAAGCCCTCAGGTTATCCAATTTATCCTTAATATATAGGTTTCCCTCATCCACCACTACGTGGTCCCTCTTCCCCCAAGGGAAGGCCGACGGATACCGAGGCAATATATCGGGAGGTTGTAGGGGAGGGGCTTGCTCCTCCTGTAAGATATCGCAAATTTGAATAAAACCATTCGGTTGTTATCAGACCTTTGGTCTGCTCGGGTCGTCGAGGGTCTCGTTGCGACTCGTTCCTCTAGCCGGAGACGGCCCCCTTTTGTCCTTCGGACATTTCCCCCTCCAGGGGGAATTACACTCGCCGACTCCCACAAGGGTTGCCGAATAGTTTTACGAAATTTGTGATATCTCACGGTTTCCGTTAGAAAATGAAATCATAAAACTTTCGTTTTATCCGCCGCAGCGGATTTCATCACGCAGGGATTTCATCCGTTTCCCCCATTGGGGAAACGGATTTAATTGCCCCGGTCGGTGCTTCCGCTTCGCAGAGGTATCCACCGGACACCCGCACCCCTCCCCTACAACTGCAACTGTAAAATTTTACAATAAAAAAACCGCCCGTGTGGGCGGTTCGTTTTTTATATCTCAGGCTTAAAAGAGGGCATAAGCTGAAGCTTAAAGAGGTTCGCCTTGTGCTTGCGGTCGATAATGGCCTTTTTGTCGAGATCCTCTATAAAGCCCGTTCGGATATAGACGTCCAGCTCGGCATAGGTAAAGCCGAGATTTTCCTCGTCGGTCTTGCCGCAGAGGCCGTCGATGGGGGTCTTGTCCACAAGGACGTCGGGAACTCCCAAAACTCGGCCGATCTCCTTGACCTCGGTGACCGTAAGGTGTGAAAGGGGGGAGAAATCCCCTACCGAATCGCCGTAACGGGTCGCATAGCCGACCCAATCCTCCGACAGGTTGCAGGTGTTGCATACACGGCCGTTAAGGCTCTGAGAAACGGCGTAGAGAGTCGTCATTCTGACGCGGGGAGGAATATTCTGAACCGTCTGAGTGGTAATTTCGAGCCCCTCGGGCATATTCTTCATAAGTCCGTCGACGGCGTCCTTAATATTTACCTCAAAACGCTTAATTCCTAAATGATCCACAAGGAGATAGGCCATATCTATGTCGTGCTGCTCCCCATTGGGCATTAAAACTCCGATAACTCGGTCCTTTCCGAGGGCTTCAACACAGAGGGCGGCGGCGATAGAGCTATCCTTACCGCCCGAAATTCCCACGACTGCGTTACAATCGGGTCCGTTTTCCTCGAAAAACTTTCTTATCCATTCGGTACATTCTTTAGCTACCTTTTTTGCGTCAAACATTATTTTTCCTCCTAAATTACGTCGATCTGACACATTTTCATGGTCGTCAGCGCCGCCCCGTGGCTTTCGGGGGTAACCCCTGCGCAGCAGGCGCTGTCTACCTTTACCTCGGCATCGGGAAAGGTCGCTTTTATAATAAGGGCGTTCGAAACGACGCAGATATCGGTACAAAGCCCGATCAGCTCTACCTCCTCGAGGCTCTCGTCCTTCCAATTAGGCCAGCCGAAATTAGGCTTATCGATTATTTTTGCTCCCTCTACGTAAAGTCCGTCGGCTATTTCCCAGCCCTTGGTACCCTTAATACAGTGTGGTACGGGGAGCTTTTTACCCTCGGGGGTAGAAAGATAATTTTCGCCGTGAGTGTCGCGGGTAAAGATTATTTCGTCGCCGCGGCCTTTATATTCTTCGATCTTAGCCCTGACCCGAGGCAGTATGGCAACCGCCTCTTTTGTGCCGAGGGCCATATCTATAAAATCGTTTTGCATATCGACTACAATAAGCGTCTTCTTCATTGTCCACACCTCTTTTCTATTATATCACATACCGCGCCAAATTTAAAGAGTCAAGTTGAAATTTTGGGGCTTAAAGGTACTTCTTTTGTAGTATAATAAATTTATAAAAATTTCTTATTTTATAAAACCGATTCGGTTTCCCGTTCCCCTTATAGTTAGAACAAGAAAAAATGCGGCAATTTTCGGAGGTTTAAAATGGAACATACTTTCTACGTAAACAATATGGATCGGCAGCAGTTTATAAACTACGTCAACAATTGGTTTTTTAACAACCGCAACATCAGGGTGTCTAAGCTTTTCACCTCTACTAAAACGAAGCTCGGTATTCTTGTAGGCAAAAGCGCCCTTTCAGACCTTACCGTCATCTACGATCAGAGTAGCAGCTATAATAACCTTTACGGCCTCGACTATAACGAGAGATTCGCCCTTATGAAAATAAGTATGGAATCTATGGTCGAGAAGTGGAAGGAGGCCAACCCCCATCTTCAGGCGGTATCCTATACCTACAGCTATCACGGCCGAGGACAGGCGGAAAGCCTTTGGCTTAACGGAATCGGCGCAAGAAACCGCAGTCAGCTCTGGCTTATATACAAGGTGCCTCAGAATACTGCGCCTCCCGCTCCTGCCCCTGCGGTAGAGCAGACCGCCGCCACTCAGCCTATGCCCGCCACTCCCGCTCCGGCGGAAGGCCCCCGCCGCTGTGGAAACTGCGGCTATACCGTAGACGACGGTGCAAAATTCTGCGCCGCCTGCGGAGCTAAAATTTAGTGTGTTTGTGAGTTTTCATAAATCTCCTTCTTAAATGTGTGTGTGCCAAGCGCCCCCGAACTGACTGTTCGGGGGCGCTTGGTTTTGTGTTTCTTATTTTACGATGTCCTTAGAACGGTCAACATAAGAGGTGTGGAGAATCTCGTGAGCCTTGTGGCTGCCGGGCTTCTCGAAGTACTCGGCGTAGACAGCCTTAATAACGGGGCTTTCGTGAGACTTACGGATGGTATTAGCCTCGTCGTAAGAATAGAGAGCCTTTGCACGCTCTGCACGGAGATCGATCTTCTGACGAACTGCGGCAGGCTGAATGGGCTGACCACCACCGTTTACGCAGCCGCCTGGGCAGCACATAACTTCGATGAAGTGGTAGTTCTTCTCGCCCTTTTCAACGGCGGTAAGAACCTTATCAACAGCGTCAAGTCCGCTTACTACGCAGATGTTAACGTCCATTCCGGCAACGTTAAGGGTAGCTTCCTTAACGGCTTCAATACCGCGAACGGCATGGTAATCAACCTTTTCAAGCGACTTGCCCTCGAGGACATCGGCAACGGTACGGAGAGCTGCCTCCATAACACCGCCGGTTGCACCGAAGATAACTGCGGCGCCGGTAGACTCACCAAGGGGAGAATCGAACTGCTCGTCGGGGAGGTTTACAAAGTCGATTCTTGCGCGCTTGAGCATACGGGCAAGCTCGCGGGTGGTGATAGAAATATCAACGTCGGGAAGTCCTGCGGCATTCTGATCGTCACGGTTTATCTCGAACTTCTTAGCGGTACAGGGCATTACCGAAACGGATACGATGTTCTTGGGATCGATTCCGTTCTTCTCTGCGTACCAGGTCTTGATAACTGCGCCGAACATCTGCTGAGGAGACTTGCAGGAAGAAAGGTTCTTAAGAAGTCCGGGATGATACATCTCGCAGAACTTAATCCAACCGGGAGAGCAGGAGGTGATCATGGGGAGGACGCCGCCGTTCTTAACGCGGTCGACAAACTCGTGTGCCTCTTCCATAATGGTAAAGTCTGCACCAACGTTGGTGTCGAATACCTGATCGAAGCCGAGACGCTTAAGACCGGCAACCATCTTGCCTTCAACGCCGGTTCCGATAGGCATACCGAATTCCTCACCGAGAGCGGCACGAACTGCGGGAGCGGTCTGAACGATAACAATCTTCTCGGGATCGTTAAGAGCCTCGAATACCTTATCGGTATCGTCCTTCTCGCGGAGAGCGCCGGTGGGGCAGTTTACGATACACTGACCGCAGGATACGCAGCCAACCTCGGCAAGACCAAGGTTAAAGCCGCAGGCGATATTGGTATCGATACCGCGGTCGTTAGCGCCGATAACGCCAACCTTCTGTGCCTTACAAGCGGCAACGCAACGACGGCAGAGTATGCACTTGTTGTCGTCGCGGATCATATGAGGAGCAGAGCAGTCGAGCTTATATACGGGCTTCTTACCGTCGAACTTAGCTTCGTCGGTTACGCCGTAGTCGTTACAAAGAGCCTGGAACTCGCAGTTACCCGAGCGAACGCAGGAAAGACACTTGCGCTCGTGGGTAGAGAGCAAAAGCTCGAGGGTCATTTTTCTGGACTGCTGAACAGGGAGGGAATTGGTCTTAACGACCATTCCTTCGGTTACGGGGTATACGCAGGAGGCAACGATTCTGAAGGGACGTCCGCCCTCGCTTACCTCAACAACGCAGATACGGCAAGCGCCGATCTCGTTCATTTCCTTCATAAAGCAGAGGGTAGGAATGTCGATTCCGACCTGACGAGCCGCTTCAAGGATGGTGCTACCGGCAGGTACGGAGACGTCCATACCGTCGATCTTAAGATTAATCATATTAGCCATAGTATGTTTCTCCTTTCCTTAGCCTTTGATAATAGCCTTGAACTTACAGGTGCCAATACAAGCGCCGCACTTTACGCACTTAGCAGGATCGATCTCGTAAGCGGGAAGCTTCTTGCCGGGTGCGACGTAGTCGGTTTTGGTGATAGCGTCTGCGGGGCACTGCTTAGCGCACATTCCGCAGCCGAAGCACTTGTCCTTAAGAACTGAATATGTAAGAAGGCTCTTACATACGCCTGCGGGACACTTCTTGTCAACGATATGAGCAACATATTCGTCTCTGAAGAAGCGGAGGGTAGAAAGAACGGGGTTGGGAGCGGTCTGTCCAAGTCCGCAAAGGGCGTTCTTCTTGATGTAGTGGCAAAGCTCTTCCATCCTGTCGAGATCCTCGAGGGTAGCTTTGCCTTCGGTGATCTTGGTGAGCATTTCGAGGAGTCTCTGAGTACCTACACGGCAGGGAGTACACTTACCGCAGGACTCGTCAACGGTGAATTCGAGGAAGAATTTAGCAATATCGACCATACAGTTGTCTTCGTCCATAACGATAAGTCCGCCCGAACCCATCATAGAGCCGATAGCAAGGAGGTTATCGTAGTCGATCGGGATGTCGAGATGCTCTGCAGGGATACATCCGCCGGAGGGACCGCCGGTCTGGGCAGCCTTAAACTTCTTGCCGCCGGGGATGCCGCCGCCGATCTCTTCAACGATCTGACGAAGGGTGGTTCCCATGGGAACCTCAACGAGGCCGGTGTTCTTGATGTTACCGCCGAGGGCGAATACCTTGGTTCCTGCAGACTTCTCGGTACCCATAGAACGGAACCAATCTGCACCCTTAAGGATGATCTGAGGAATGTTGGCATAGGTCTCAACGTTGTTAAGTACAGTGGGCTTGCCGAAAAGACCCTTAACTGCGGGGAAGGGAGGACGGGGTCTGGGCTCGCCGCGGTGACCTTCGATGGAGGTCATAAGAGCGGTTTCCTCACCGCAAACGAATGCGCCTGCGCCGAGACGGATCTCCATATCGAACTCGAAGTCGGTACCGAAGATATTCTTACCGAGGAGTCCGTATTCACGGGCCTGGTTAATAGCGATCTCAAGACGTGCAACAGCGATAGGATACTCTGCACGAACGTAAACGAAGCCGCGGTTTGCGCCGATAGCGTAAGCGGCAATAGCCATAGCTTCGATGATGGCGTGGGGGTCGCCTTCAAGAACCGAACGGTCCATAAATGCGCCGGGGTCGCCTTCGTCGGCGTTACAGGCAACGAACTTCTGGTCAGCGTCCTTAACGAGGTTGCGAGCAAGCTCCCACTTCTTACCGGTGGGGAAGCCTGCGCCGCCGCGTCCGCGGAGACCCGAAGCTAAAACGGTTTCGATAACCTGATCGGGAGTCATCTCGGTAAGAACCTTACCAAGGGCGGCATAACCGTCCATAGCGATGTACTCGTCGATGTTTTCAGGGTTGATAACACCGCAGTTGCGAAGAGCAACTCGAAGCTGAGAGCGATAGAAAGTGGTGTCGTTAAGGGAAGCATGCTCAGGCTCAACGTGAGTAGCATCGCCGGTATCGTTGTAAACAAGGCGTTCAACAACGCGTCCCTTTAAGAGATGCTCCTCTACGATCTCCTCAACATCTTCAGCGGTAACTCTCGAATAGAAAGTTCCGTCGGGGTGAACGATAACGACAGGGCCTAAGGCGCAAAGACCGAAACATCCGGTCTGAACGATTTTGACCTCTTCGGAAAGACCGTTAGCAACAAGAGCATCGTTGAATGCCTTCTGAATGGTCTTGGAGCCCGAAGAAGTACAGCCGGTACCGCCACAAATCAGTACGTGTGCACGAATCATTATAAAAAACCTCCTCAGTTTGACTTACTTAATTGTATATTCCTCGATGACCTTGCCGCCCTTGAGGTGCTTCTCAATGACCTCGGCCGCCTTTTCGGGAGTCATCTTAACATAGGTTACCTTTTCCTTGCCCGACTCGTAGATCTCTACGACAGGCTCGTACTGACAGATGCCGATACAACCGGTCTGGGTTACGGTAACGCTTCCTGCGAGGCCTGCCTCGTTTACTCCTTCGACGAATGCCGAAAGAACAGGACGTGCGCCTGCCGCAATACCGCAGGTAGCCATACCCACTACAACACGGGTCTCGTTGCTGCCCTCACGGATGACGACCTTGTTCTTCATCTTGTCTCTGATTGCTGCAAGTTCTGCTAATGATTTCATAGTAGTTGTCCCCTTCTATAAAAATTTCTTATGATTTGTATTGTTCAACGAGATATTCCTTTATCCAAAGAATTACCTCGATGTTGTTAAGCGGAACGTCGCCGAGGATCTCCTTAAGCTCGGACGTTTCGAGCCGAACGGAAAACTTTTCGGTAACGTGGGAAAAGCTGAATTCGATATCGGGGTTACACTGAATAAGCGTGACCACCGTTTCGACTATATCGCCCAGCGGGGCGGCGTCGATATGATTTTTATAAAATACTGCCGAGGTGGTGGTGCCGTGGGAGTCGGGAAAATCCTCAATATGTCGCGAGGTTATCTCCATACTTCCCCCCGTCTGCTCGGCCGCCAGCTTTAAAAAAGGAATTCCGAGACCGACGGGCCTCGTTGTTCTGGTGGTGGCAAAGGGGTCGATGACCCTCTTTAGAAAGTCGGGCTTCATACCGCAGCCGTTATCCGAGACAGAGAACTTTAAAATTTCGCTATCCTCTTCGAGCTTTATTTCGACCCTTGTGGCCTTGGCCTTAACCGAATTTTCGGCAATGTCAAGTATATTCAGAGACAGTTCCTTCATTTTTCGCTCCTCAGATACTCAAAAAGTCGTTTTCTCACAAGCTCGCTCGAATAGGGCTCGTCGTCAAGCTCGATATAGTCCTCTGCGTCGCGGATGTCCCAAAGATAGTGAGCATCCGAGCCGATAAGGCAGGTTTTTTCTTTAAGATGCGCAAAGCGCTCTTCGTATTCGTCCCGTTTTTCGGCGCTATGCAGCTCGAAGCAGGAAAACTTCGCAGCCTCGGGAAAAACACCGAGGATCGATACTATTCCGTTTGCGGTACGGTCGATATGTGCAGGCCAGCAGACTCCGCCAAAGCGGGAGACCAGCTCGGGCACCTCCTCTACCGAAATATCGGTAGCGTTGGAGAGAAGATATTCTTCTTCTCCGAGGAGGTTGTCCTCCTCGTCCATAATCTGCTGACGGCCGAAGATCTCGACGCGGTTTTTAATTTTTATAAGGTGATTTCCGACCTCCTCCGAAAAGGCCATGGCTTCCTCTAACCTTTCGAAGAGGCAGACCACGTGAATGTCCTCTGCGGTGGTAAGCTCCATTCCCGCAACCCCGATAACTCCGTAGCTTTTTGCCGCCTTTAGAAAAGCGGGGCAGTTTTTGGCGGTGTTATGGTCGGTAAGGGCGACGATCTGAAGTCCCGCAAGGGTTGCGGCGCCTGCGATATTGGCAGGGGTCATATCGTCGTCTCCGCAGGGGGAGAGGCAGGAGTGAAGGTGGAAATCGTAGAAGTAGCGGCTCAAGCGACACACTCCGCAAGCTCGGTTGCAAGAATAAAGGCGCTCTTTTCGGACGAAAGGAGGTTTATGCCCTTTTCCTCGGCCGTCTTTTTGACATTTTCGTCCACCGTAACCCCTTCGGCAAGGATTATGGCGGCGGTGTCGCAGAGGGCCGCAACGGCAACGATATTTATGTTTGACATTATGGTGATCCAGGCGTCTCCCGAGCTTGCCGCACCCATGACCCAGCTAAGCAGGTCGCCTATGTAGCAGCCGGTTACCTCCCGTTCGCCATCGGGCATAGAGATAACATTTAAGGCAAGTTTATTTTTTAGCTCGCTTACCGTCATTCTCTTGTTCCTCCGTCAGGTTTTTAAGCTTTACGAAAACGCAGGCATTTATACTGCGCTCACCCTTAACGATATCCTCGGCAAGGGCTCTGCAGTTAGGGGCTCCGCAAGCTCCGCAGTCGGTACCGGGGAGGCTTTCGCGGATGCTCTGCATCTTGGCCATCATCTTCATCGATTCGCCGATACTGTCGGCAAGCCGATTCATCGGTTTGTATTCGGGGACGTCCTCAAAGAAGGTGTCCTCGGGGATAAATTCCCTTCCCTCGTGGAAATTCTGTGACACGGGAAGGTAGCGGCGAAGGGTCAGGAGTCGGGCCTTTGCGATGAAGGGGTTTTCCATGGTCAGAACACCGCCGACACAGCCGCCCGTACAGGCGTTGAGCTCAACGAACTCAAGGTTCGGAATGGCTCCGCTTTCGATCTGATCGAGAACCTTTATACAGTTTTCGATTCCGTCGGCCGCAAGGAATTTTTCGTTAAAGAGCGCGGAGGCTTCTCCGCCCGAGGTAGCCCAGCTTATTCCGATAACTCCCGAACGGGAGATGGGATTTACGGGAAGCTCCCTCTTCATAAGATTTAAAAGCTCGAAGTATACGTCGCTTATGGCGACCACGCAGTCAACCGCGCTTTTATAGCTTCCGAAGCCGTTTTTAACATAGCTGGCCTTTGCGGGGCAGGGGGAGATGAAGCAAACTCCGATATCCTCGGGCTTTAGCTCCTCGTGCTCGCGCAGGGCTCTGCGTTTAGCCCTCTTTGCCGCAATCTCCATCGGAGGCAGCAGGGGCAGAAGGTTATCCTTAAGGTAGGGAAATCTTAAGGCGATGAGTCGCATGATAACGGGGCAGGCCGAGCTTATGACCGGCTTTTTTATCCCGTCGGTCTCGAGATATTTTCGCGTATATTCGCTTACGAGCTCGGCGCCTCGGGAAACCTCGTAGACCTCGTCGAAGCCCATATCAAGCAGACCCTGAAGCACGTAATCAACGTCGCTCAGTTCCTCGAATTGGCCGTAAAGGGTCGGGGCAGGCAAAGCAATTTTATACTTAAACCTGTCCATCTTTGAAAGACTGCTGCAGACCGCTTTCTTTGCATTGTGGGGGCAGACCCTTATACATTCTCCGCAGTCGATGCACCTGTCAGCGTTTATGACGGCGTGACCCTTTCTTATTCGTATCGCCTCGGTGGGACAATGACGAAGGCAGGTCGTACAGCCGGTACACTTTGAGGCTTCGAGAGAAACCGAATGTTTATACGCAATCATCTATTAAAAATTTACCCTCATGGTGATTTTAGTGCCTTTGCCGAGAGCCGTTTCTATATCCATACTGTCGGTATAGCGCTTCATATTGGGCAGACCCATACCTGCGCCAAAGCCTAATGAGCGGACGTTGTCGGGGGCGGTTGAGAAGCCCTCCTGCATAGCCAGCTCAAGGTTGGAAATTCCGGGACCCTCGTCGGCAAGAATTATTTCTATGAAGTTTTCGTAAACGAGAACGTCGGCGGTTCCGCCGCCTGCGTGTATTACCATATTTATCTCGCCCTCATACATTGCCACAGATACCCTGCGGATGGTTTCGGGGGAGATCCCAAGCTGACGAAGACTTTTCTTTACCTCTACCGATGCCTGACCGGCCATGGTAAAGTTGTTTCCGTCAACGTCGAAGTGAAATCTGACGGCCTCAGCCATCGCCTTCTCCGCTTCCTTTAAGACCCTTTGCGTAAAGCTTTCCGCAGGTATCAAACATACGGCAGTCGGTTGAAAGAACGACGATTCCGCTTTCCTTAGCAAGAGCGACTACCTCTTCGGTAAGCCTTTTCGAACGAACGAAAACTACGGCGTGCATATCAAGCATAAGGGCGGTACGGATAGTCTGAGGATTGACAAGTCCGGTAAGGAGAACCGAATCGGCCTTGGCAAAGGCTAAAACGTCGCTCATCATATCGCAGGCAAATGCGGAGGTTACCTCGCGGTCGAGCAGCTCGTCTCCGCAGACGACCTCGGCGGCGAGAATTTCTTTAATCTCGTTTAACTTCATAAAAGACTTTCCTCTGTTTATATAAGATTAGTCCTGATACTTTGCGAGGATTCCGTCGATATCCTTATCGGTAAGACGGCCGTAAACCTCATCGTTAACGGTGAGAACGGGGGCAAGTCCGCAGGCTCCGATGCAGCGGCAGGCCTCTAAAGAGAACTTTCCGTCAGCGGTGCACTCGCCGGGCTTAATTCCTAATACCTCGGTAAGGCGGTCGATGAGCTTCTGCGCTCCCTTAACGTAGCAAGCGGTTCCGAGACAAACGGAAATGTTGTACTTGCCCTTGGGAGAAAGAGCGAACTGCGCATAGAAGGTAGCAACTCCGTAAACCTCTTCAACAGAGATTCCGAGACCCTCAGCGATCATGGTCTGAACCTCGAGGGGAAGATATCCGTAGATCTCCTGAGCTTGCTGCATGATCTGCATAAGGCAGCCGTCAATGTGCTTTCTTTCTTCGATTATTGCCTTTAATTTTGCCTCCTGCTCGGGGGTGCCTTTAAAGGGAATAGAAGTCGGTGTCTTTTTCATATAACATTCCTCCTGAATTACTTTATACAAGGCAAAATGCGGGTATACCGCAGACCTGTCAAAATTATATCATACTATCTTTAAAAAGTCCAGCGATAGTTATATTTTTTTAAAAATAGTGTCGAAATCACGGTTTGGTATTGACAGGAGTAAAAAACTGTGCTACAATAACTGTACCAAATGAGACACTTTTTTGGAGGTGGGCCGATGCTAAACACCGAAGAACAGGCGACCGTTCGTTCAAGCTTTCTCTTTTCGGGGATAAGCGATAAGGAATTCGGCGAATTTTTAGAGGGCGGCGACTGCTACGTCTGCTCCTTTTCTAAGGGCGAAACGGTCTTTACCGCAGGCGAAGAGGACAAAAAGCTCGGAATACTGCTTTTCGGGAAGGCCAAGGCCGTCTGCGCCGATAAAAGCAAGGGTTCCCTTAAGACCTTTACCGCAGGAGATCTTTTCGGAGCGGCGGGGGTCTTCTGTAAAACGGGAAACGAGCCCTTCAGCAAAATTAAGGCCACCGGCTCCTGCAAGATCTTTTTCGCGACCCGAAAAGGGGTCGAAAGGCTTATTCTTAAAAACCCGAAATGCGCTCTCGACTATATAACCTTCCTTTCCGAGCGGGTCGCCTTTTTAAACCGAAGGATATCGACCTTTACGGGAGGCGAAGCGGTAGCCCGAGTCGCAAAGCACCTGCTCAGTACCGCCGACGAGGATCTCATCTGTAGAAATATCAACTTTTCGGCCCTCGCCAAAAGCCTTGATATAAGCCGCGCAAGTCTTTACCGCGCGAAAAACGAACTAACCGAAATTAAAGCCATCTCGGCAGATAATAAGGATATTATTATCCTCGACCCTGACGCTTTAAAAAATATCTGTTAAAGGAGAAACACTTATGAAAAAACTGATTGCAATTTTACTGACCCTCATCCTCTGCTTAGGCCTTGTAGCCTGCGGAGCCGATACCACCTCCTCGGTTGCCCCCTCGGACGATCAGGGAAGCTCTGCCCCCGACAGCACCGAGCCCGAAGATACGGTCGTTACCAAGGTTCTTACCCTTAAGGGACCCACCGGTATCGGAATGGCAAAGATGATGGAGGATAACAAAAACGGCAAATACGAATTTACCGTTGCAGGTCAGCCCACCGAGGCGGTAGCCGCCATATCGGGCGGAAAGGCCGACATCGCCGCCGTTCCCACCAACCTTGCCGCAACCCTTTATAAAAAGACCGAAAAGGGCATAAAGATGCTCGCCATCAACACCCTCGGCTCCCTCTATATCCTCGAAAAGGGCGACACCATAAAGTCGGTTGAGGATCTTCGCGGAAAGACCCTTTACGCAACCGGTCAGGGCGCTAACCCCGAGTACGTTTTAAACTACATCCTCGAGAAAAACGGCCTTAAGGTCGGCGAGGACGTAACGATTGAGTTCAAGGCCGAGCACGCCGAGCTTGCCACCCTTATGGCCGCAGGCGAATGTGTTTTAGGTATGCTTCCCGAGCCCAACGTTGCCTCTGCCATGGCACAGAATCCCGACCTTCGTATCGCCCTTAACCTTAACGACGAATGGAACAAGGTCGCCGACGAAAACAGCCGCCTCACCATGGGCTGCGTAATCGTCAGAGCTGAGTTTTTAGAGGCTCATCCCGAAGCTGTAAAGGCCTTCCTTGCCGAGCTCGAGACCTCTATTAAATATGCCGCAGAGAACGCCGCAGAGGCAGGAAAGCTCTGCGAGACCCACGGCATCGTTCCCAAGGCGGCTCTTGCCACCAAGGCCATCCCCAACTGCAACCTCACCTATATTGACGGCGCAGATATGAAGCCTGCCATCGCCGGCTATTTCGAGGTTCTTTTCAGCGCTAACAAAACTTCCGTGGGAGGAGCAATCCCCGATGAAGGCTTCTACTATATCCCTTAAAATTCTTAAAGGAATAGGCATATTTTCGTTTTGGCTGGGGGTCTGGTATCTTGCCGCCACCCTTATTGATAAGGAGATATTTCTCCCCTACCCTCATACGGTAGCTCTGCGGTTTCTGACCCTTTCGGGAACCGCGGACTTCTGGACGACCGTTATCGCCTCCCTCGCAAGGATCCTCCGAGGCTTTATCTACGGCGTAGTGCTTGGCGGCGTTATCGCCCTGCTGACCCACTACATACCCCTTGCAAGGGGGCTTATCTCCCCTTTTATAAGAATGGTTCGTGCCGTTCCCGTTGCCTCCTTTACCCTGCTTCTCTTTTTGTGGCTCGATAACGATATGATACCTGTTTTCATTGCCCTTTTAATGGTCGCGCCGATCATATGGGAAAACCTTTCGGCAGGCCTTAGTGCAATGGATAAGGGGCTTATCGAAATGGCCAAGGTCTACCGCATTCCCCGCGGCAAGACCCTTAAAAAGATAATCTTTCCGAGCCTCGTACCCTACCTGTATTCGGGTATGCTGACAAGCCTCGGACTCGCCTGGAAATCGGGAATTGCCGCCGAGGTTATAAGCTATCCCTCGGTCGCTATCGGAAAGGCCCTCGGAGAGGCCAAGACCTACCTCGAAACCGCCGACGTTTTCGTCTGGACGGCGGTAGTGATCCTTTTAAGCCTTTCCTTCGAGGCAATTATCCGCCTCCTGTTTAAGAAAAGGAGGAAAAAGGTATGATAGAGCTTAAAAATATTTCCTTAACCTTCGACGGCAGGCAGGTCCTAAAGAATCTCAGCCTGTCCCTCCCCGAAAAGGGCATCCTTCTTATAACGGGACCCTCGGGATGCGGAAAGACCTCGGTTGCGAGAATGATATTGGGGCTTTTAAGGCCCACCGAGGGAGAGGTTCTGGTAAAAGACCTAAAAATCGCCGCCGTATTTCAGGAGGACCGCCTCGTGCCCACCCTAACGGCCCTCGAAAACGTCGCTCTTGTGTCCGACCGAGCAGAGGCCGAAAAAAGGCTTTCGCAGGTTGGCCTTGCCGATTCGCTGAGCCTTCTTCCCGAGGAGCTTTCGGGAGGAATGAAGCGCAGAGTCGCCATCGCCCGCGCATTAGCCTTCGGTGGAGATATCCTGCTTTTGGACGAGGCCTTTACGGGTCTCGACGAGGAGCTGGCCGAAAGAATTTTAAAGGAGCTCTGCGAGGAGTTTAAGGACAAGCTCATAATCGCCGTGACCCACCGCCCCGAGCTTTTCGAGGACTATGAATATACCGAAATAAAGCTTTAAAAAAATAACACACCCCGCTAAGATGGGTGCGGTTAGGGACGAGGGCCTGGGGCCTAGGGCCGCAGTGGACAGTGGTCAGTGGGCAGTGGACAGAAAAGAGTAACGCCTTCGGCGCGAGTAATAAGAGCGAAGAAAGCGAAATTGCCTCGGTATCCGTCGGCCTTCCCTAGCAGGGAAGGGGGACCGCGTAGCGGTGGATGAGTAGAAACCTACTCCGCAAAATAAAACGGGAAAATGTCCAAACTTTACTTTATCACACATTAAACTTCGCTCGTGTCCTCAACGATCCGAGCAAACTAAAGGTTTGATAACAGCCGAACGGTTTTTTAAAATTTGCGATATCTTACGGGAGGAACAAGCCACTCCCCTACAACCTCCCGATATAATGCTTCGGTATCCGTCGGCCTTCCCTTGGGGGAAGGGGGACCGCGTAGTGGTGGATGAGGGAAACCCTATATTGCAAATTCAGACGGGATAACATACAATCCATATTTAATTAAACAATAAGTCCCGCCCGGGATGTCGGGGGTCTCGTTGCGACTCGGTCGCTCGGCGGCTCTGACGACGCACTGTGTCGTCATTCACTACCGCCTCGATCGCCATCCCCTACAAATATAACCGGAAAGTTGTATAGTAAAAAAGGACTGTTCAAAGAGTGAAAATATGGTAAAATATTTTCAGGAGAGTGAACGGGATGAAAAAGCAAATGAATTACACAA
>SFWF01000119.1 GCA_004560045.1 bacterium
GTTGCTCTCATCCACCGATAAGCCCATAACCGAAATTGCCACCGCCTGCGGCTTTAACAGCGTTTCACATTTTATCGTTACATATAAGGAATTGCAGAAGACTACTCCCCTCGCCTACCGAAAGGCTTCGCTTAAAAAGTAAAAAAATCCTACGATCCGAACGGATCGTAGGATTTTCTGTTTTTAATAATTTTCTGCTCTTACTTCGAAGTAGGACTTGGGATGAGCGCATACAGGGCAAATCTCGGGGGCCTTCTTGCCCATTACGAGATGACCGCAATTGCGGCATTCCCACATGGTCTCTTCGCTCTTTTCAAACACCTTCTGCATCTCTACGTTAGAAAGGAGAGCACGATATCTTTCTTCGTGAGACTTTTCGATTTTAGCTACCTCGCGGAACTTAAAGGCAAGATCCTTAAAGCCCTCTTCCTCAGCCTCCTTAGCGAAGGTTGCATACATATCGGTCCATTCGTAGTTTTCGCCTTCGGCGGCGGCAAGAAGGTTTTTAGCGGTATCGCCAAGCTCACCTAATGCCTTGAACCACATTTTTGCGTGTTCCTTTTCGTTATCGGCGGTCTTCTGAAAAATGGCAGCTATCTGCTCGTAGCCTTCCTTTTTAGCAACAGAAGCAAAGTAGGTGTACTTGTTTCTGGCCTGAGATTCGCCGGCAAAAGCGGCAAGCAGATTTTTTTCGGTTTTTGTTCCTTTTAAATCCATTATTATCTCTCCTTTAGAATAAAATAGTAATATTTACTGTTTTTATTGTACCACAGTTTTTCTGTTTGTCAATAGTATTTTCAAAATATTGACAAAAATTCTTGGCCGCATTAAAATATCACCAGGTGATTATATGTATAAGAATATTATTTCGGATTTTGGTAAGGTTATCGTCGATTTTGACGCCGATATTATGACCTCCCCTTTTGTGAAGAACGAGGCCGACAAGAAGCTCGTCGGCGACGTAGTTTTCGACCGCCTTTACTGGAACAAGCTTGACGACGGAAGCATAAATTACGACGAAATTAAGAAGGATTTCAGAAGCCGTCTTCCTGAAAGGCTATGGAAAACTGCCGACAAGGTTCTTGATAACTGGCTGTATAACCTGCCCCCCACCGAAGGTATAAGGGAGCTTTACGAGGAGCTGAGAGAAAAAGGCGCAAGGCTTTATCTGCTTTCTAATATATGCATAGAGTTTGCCGAAAATTATAAGACCATACCCGAAACGGGAGAGTTTTTAAGCAGCTTTGACGGACTTGTTTTCTCGGGTCCCCTTCATATAACCAAGCCTGGAAAGGAAATTTTCGAGCATCTTCTCGGAAAATATAACCTTAAAGCCGAGGATTGTATTTTTATTGACGACAGTCCCATAAACGTTGCAGGTGCCGAAAAGGTCGGAATAAAGGCCTACCTTTTCGACGGAGACGTAGAAAAACTCAGGAAAGTATTATTATCTTCGGCCTCGCCGAGATAAAGTTTCATTATTAGGGAAGAGGGATGAGGGAATAGGGGATTTCCCGTAAGAGAGATATAAATTTGTTTTCCCTCCTCCCTTTCCCCTTATCCCTAACCATTAAAGCTAAGCCTCTGCGGCACGCAGAAGAAAAAACGCCCTTACGGGCGGTTTTATATAAGACTGAATATCATAAAGATCACGGGGATGGTTATGCAGGAAAGCAGATGGGAAACAAGGGCCATACCTGCGGACCGTAGGGCAGGTCGACGAAATATAGCACCGCAATGGTAGCAAGGGGCATAAGAATAAGCCTTATAAAGGAAATAACGTAGATCGGGACGTTGGTAAAGGCCGATTTAAGGTTTATCTTTGCGATGGTCATACCGGTAAGCAGCATTGCCACGGGAGACATACAATCGCCGAGGGTTCCTACTACTCCTCCGACCTTTCCGCTGTCGCTTACCTCACAGATAAAGTTGGGCAGGGACACGCTAGTGAGGCCTAATATTATACCGATTACCATAGCAATAAACATGGGGTTTATCAGGTTTTTAAGTCCCGAAAATACGCTCTTCTTGTTTTCGCTTTTCGGCATAAGGGTGTAGGGTACGCCCCAGACGTAGATAAGTATCCAGAAGGGAATAACGTAGATAAGATAATCGGCGAAGACCTCGGGGAAAAGAGCCTGAACAACGGCGTTTCCCATAAAGCCGAAGTTGGCGAAGGATAGGCCGTAGGTATAGATGTTCTGAATATATTTGTCCTTAGAGCAAAGCTTAGAGACAAATACGGCAAATATGGCCGAAATTCCCACGACTACCGTACCGCATATTACGTACTGCCAGGCGGTGCTGAGCTTAGATACGGTAAAATCCTTAAGGAAGGTTCCAAGGACCAATGCGGGGATGAAAACGTAATTTTCAAGCTTGGAAAGAAGGCCTGCGCCCTCGCTCGGTACGGCCTTTGCTTTAACGAGGATATATCCGATGGCAATAAGCAGCATCAGAAAGCCCATTTGACTTAAGGTCGGTAAAAAGACCTCGCTCATTCGGCGACGCTCCTTCCTTCCCACTCGGGAGCACGGGTCACCGAGGGATTTATACTTTTGGCACTAAGCGAATAGGCACCCGGCTCCATCATTTTATCACAAAAAGGGTTTTTGCAGTTTAAGAATCCGTCGGGTCTCATACCGTCGATAGATACAAGAATTACTTTTTCCATAAAATACCTCGAAGAGATCGTTTCCAAGCAATTTTAATACTTTAAAAAACCTCTGTCAAGCCGATTGCAGAAAATTGTAATATAGGACGAGAAATGTTCAAATATGGGGAAATCGTTTTATAAATATGTATAAGAATCTTAAAAGCCGCTCGGATGTCCGAGCGGCTTTCCTATTACTTTTTGCCTATCAGATCGCCCTTTGTTACGGTGGCATCGACAGCAGCACTTGATTTGCAGTTTTTCACATCGGTTTTACCCTCGGCATAGCCGACGATTCCACCCGAAATAAGGCCATTAAGGGTTACCGATTCGTCGACGGTGCAGTTCTCTATTACCGCCGTTTTATCGGAGGAGACCATTTCGGTAACTACCATTCCCGCAATACCGCCTGCGTTTCCTGCGCCCGAAAGGTAGGAGTCCTTGATATTGACGTTTTTAATTGAGGCGGCAGGAGTGATCTTGGGGAAAAGACCTATACCGTAGTCCTCGTTGCCCGCCTTCGGGGTATTATTAAGATAGAGGCCATAAACGGTATGACCCGCGCCGTCGAAATGACCGCCGAAGCTGTTAGAGGAGGACTGACTCCAGAGCTTGGCACCGCCGGTCCACTGCGACTTGGTGGTATCGTTAATATAAAGATCCCGGCCGAGCTTAAAGTAGGTATTCTCCCAATAGCCTGCTACGACGTAGCGAAGCTGCTCTTCGGTGGTAACGATAAAGGGATTGTTTTCAGCTCCCGTACCGCCCGAAAAATCGATTATAAGATAGCGGAGAAGGTCCATATCGGCAGTCTCGGCGGCAGGTTTTCCGCTTACCTCGGCGAACACCTTAAGCTTAGGCGTGGCTCCGTCTACGTTTTCGTAAGCGTCTGAATCAAGCTTCATATCGGTTTTCATTTTTTCCTTGGTAATAAGGGTAAAATCTTCCATATCGATAGGACCGCGGATATCGGTATAGTTGTTTTTATAGACGTCGCCGCTCTTCCAGCCGTGCTTCACAAGGTAGGAGCAGGTATTTTCGTTGGTTCCTCTGTAGGGAGGAAGGCCGACGGAATAACAGCCCGACATAGTATAGGCACAGTTCCAGGAGGTTCCGATAATGCCGTTAACGCGGGCCATCTGACCGAGACCTCGAACGTTTGCCTTAGAGTAGCAGTTTTTGATCTCCAAGGTGGGCTCGGTAGTGCCGCCTGAGCAGGAATAACCCATTATACCGCCTGCGCCGTTATGTCCCATATCGGTATACTGAACGTAGACGGTCTCGTCGGCAAAGCAGTTTTCGAAAAGGCTCTTGCCGTCCGTAACGCGACCTGCGAAGGCGCCTGCGTAAAGCTTAGCCACTACGTAAGACTCTCTTATACCGAGGTTTTTAAAGCCGCCGCCCGTAAGATGTGTAACAAGGCCTGCGTCCTCGGGACGGGATTCGTTTTCAAACCAGATTCCATAGATACAGTGACCGTCACCGTCCAAGGTACCCTCGAAATCCCCCGCTCTCCAGACGTTGTTGTTCTGAAGCATCCAATAGGTATCGGAGGTATCGTTAAGATGTATATCGCAGGCAAGCTTATAGTAGGAGCCGCCACCCTTCTTTTCGGTTATGGCAAGGGCAAGCTCAGCGCCGTTTTTGATTATATAAGGGTCGGACTCGCTTCCCGTTCCCGCGGCAAAGGAGGTAGCTACGGTAGCGTCCCAGATTTCGTAATCTATTTCCTCGGAGGTATCGCCCGACGAGGGATCTTTATCGCCCGAGGGAGCGGACGAAGACTTATCGGCCGTTTTTTCGCCGCAAGCGGCAAAGGTAAGCACCATAAGAAGCACTAAAATAAGACTAATGGGTTTAAGGATATTTTTCATATTCTTCCTCCTGTAATTTATAAATTTAGTCTACCATTTAATGCTCTGAATGTCAAGAAAAGCAAAAAGGACTTTGGCAAACGGATCGTACTCTTAAGGACAAAATGCCTAAAAAAGCAAATTTTTGCGGCCTAATGTGTTAAAAAGCCGTGGTACGCGACAGCGTTACCACGGCTTTTTGCCTTTTATTCCACTAAAAAT
>SFWF01000035.1 GCA_004560045.1 bacterium
TGAAAAAAGAATTTGACGTTATTCTCTTCGATTTGGACGGAACCCTTACCGACCCGGGTGAGGGTATAACCAATTCGGTGGCCTACGCCCTTAATAAATACGGAATTATAAATACCGACCGAACCGAGCTTTACCCCTTTATCGGCCCTCCTCTTTACGCTTCCTTTATGAAATATTACGGCTTTACCGAGGAAGAAGCGGTGAAAGCGGTAGACTATTATCGGGAGTATTATAAAGATAAGGGTATTTTCGAAAACCGTCTTTACGACGGTATTGACGACGTTCTTAAAAGGCTTACCGAAGCGGGAAAAGTCCTTCTCGTCGCTACCTCAAAGCCCGAGGTCTTTGCTAAAAGAATCCTTGAGTATTTCGGTATAGAAAAGTATTTTACCGTAATAGCGGGAGCTACCATGGACGGAAGCCTTATCGAAAAATCAGATATTATAAGCTATGCCTTTAAAAGCTCGGGCATTTCCAAAGAAAACGCCCTTATGGTGGGAGACCGAAGCTTCGACATTCTCGGAGCTAAGGAGCAGGGGGTAACCTCTGCAGGAGTCCTTTGGGGCTACGGCAGTCTCGACGAGCTTGAAGGCGCAGGAGCCGATATAATTTTCGAAAGGGTAGAAGATATAGAAAAAATTCTTCTTTAAAACCTAAAATTGTTAAAACCGACGAAAGTTTGTTTTCGTCGGTTTTTTTGGTCACAATTTGTTTACAAAAGGGAGAATTTGTGGTAGTATAGCTCTGCAAAAATGTGTCGAAAAGAAGTGTAAGCTAAAAAATGAGTAAATGCTATATAAAACCAAAGCTGTTTTCGGTAATTAAAAACTATTCCTCGGCGCAGCTCGTTAAGGACATCACCGCGGGAATAATCGTCGCCATAATAGCCCTGCCCCTTTCTATCGCCTTGGCAATAGCTTCGGGTGTCGAGCCTGCCTGCGGTGTTTATACCGCAATTGCCGCAGGCTTCGTGGTATCCCTCCTCGGAGGAAGCCGTGTTCAGATAGCCGGTCCTACCGCCGCCTTCGCAACCATCGTCGCGGGTATAGTCGCCTCCAAAGGAATGGGCGGCCTTTTTGTAGCCACCGTTCTTGCGGGTATTATACTTATAGTAATGGGCCTTTGTAAACTCGGCTCCCTTATAAAGTTTATCCCCACAACCATAACCGTCGGCTTTACCGCAGGTATCGCCGTTACTATCCTCGTCGGTCAGATCAAAGATTTTCTCGGTCTTTCCTACGGTGCAGGCGTAAAGCCTATCGAAACTATAGAGAAGCTCAAGGCCAATATAGCCGCCGCATCGACCTTTACCTGGCAGGCCCTCGTAGTCGGCGCCGTCTGCCTCGCGATTCTTATAATCTATCCCCGTCTCGAAAAACGCGTTCCTCCCTCACTTATTGCCGTTTTTGCGGGAATTTTAATGGTTAAATTTATCCCGGGAATGGAGTCGGTAGCAACTATCGATACCCTTTACGATATCCCCTCGGGTCTCCCCGCGGTTTCCTTTGAGGGAATCGACTTTTCCCTTTCGGGAATAGCCGCCGTGCTTCCCGATGCCTTTACGATAGCGATCCTCGCCGCCATAGAGTCTCTTCTTTCCTGCGTTGTGGCCGACGGTATGGTAAATTCTCACCACAACCCCAATGCCGAGCTTGTAGCCCAGGGAGTAGGTAATATCGCTTCGGTTTTCTTCGGCGGAATTCCTGCAACCGGCGCTATCGCCCGTACTGCCGCCAATGCCAAAAACGGAGGCCGTACTCCTATCGCAGGTATGGTTCACGCGGTAGTTCTTCTCCTCGTTATCCTCTTCCTTATGCCCTACGCAGGCCTCATTCCTATGCCCACTATCGCCGCCATCCTTATTATGGTCGCCTATAATATGAGCGAATGGCGCCGCTTTGTAAAGATATGCAAAAGTTCGCCTAAGAGCGATATAATCGTTATGGTTATAACCTTTGCTTTAACCGTTATCTTCGATCTTGTCGTGGCAATTGAGGTCGGAATGATGCTTGCCGCCATCCTCTTTATGAAGCGTATGAGCGACGAATCCTCGGTTGTCGGATGGAAGTATATCGACCACGAAAACGACCCCGATTCCATAGACCTCCGCTTCGTTCCCAAAAACGTAAGAGTTTACGAGATAAGCGGACCTCTTTTCTTCGGTGTTGCCGAAAAGATTCTCGATATCAAGCTTAAGGATTATACCAAGGTCCTTATTATCCGTATGAGATCGGTTCCTGCCCTTGACGCTACCGCTATGAACTCTCTTGAACAGCTTTTTGATAAATGTAAAAAGCAGGGCGTTACCCTTATCCTTTCCCACGTAAATGAGCAGCCTCTCGAGGTTATGAAAAAGTCAGGCTTCTATGAAGCCGTCGGCGAGGAAAACTTCTGTCCTCATATCGACGAAGCACTTAAAAGAGGAGCCGAAATTTAAAGCAAAACGGACGGAGATTTTCCGTCCGTTTTTTGGTGCCTTATCTTATCATGGTCTGTATTCCTTCAACGAAATCGCCAACCGCCTTTACCGCCTTGGTAGAACCCTTCTGAACGTGATGAGTTTTTTTATTCATCATCGTCCGTCCCACCACCGTTAAAATAGCGCCTGCCGCCATACCGACCATAGCACCCTTTGCAAAACCCTTTGCATTCATAAAAAATCCCTCGCTTTCCGCTATTATTGTTAGCCGAAAATGAGGGATTATTTTTAAAAAATTCTTCTATTTTTAAAAAAATTATCTAATTTGACCGTTGCCGCTGATAATATACTTATACGAGGTAAGCTCACGAAGTCCCATAGGACCTCTTGCGTGAAGCTTCTGGGTCGAAATACCGATCTCAGCGCCAAGCCCGAATTCTCCGCCGTCGGTAAATCGTGTCGAAGCGTTAACATATACTGCCGCACTGTCTACCGCCGAGGTAAAATATTTTGCGTTATCGCCGTTTTCGGTAATAATAACCTCACTGTGGTGGGTAGAATGTATACCGATGTGCTTTACCGCCTCGTAAACGTCCGACACGACCTTTACCGAAATTGTATAGCCTAAAAACTCGGTGAAAAAGTCCTCCTCGGTTGCGGGTATTGCGTAGGGGAGCAGAGCGCAGGTCTTTTCACAGCCTCTTATCTCGACGCCTGCAGTCTTTAACCTGCCGCATATTTCGGGAAGAGCCTTTTCGTAGATCTTTTCGTGAACGAGAAGGCTTTCCAGCGCGTTACATACCGAGGGACGCTGAACCTTTCCGTTGAATACGATATCCGATGCCATTTCAATATCGGCGGTTTCGTCAACGAATGCGTGGCAGTTTCCCGTGCCCGTTTCTATTACGGGAACGGTAGAATTCTCAACCGCCGCCTTAATAAGTCCTGCACCGCCACGTGGGATAAGTACGTCGACGTAATCCTTTAAGGTCATAAGATCGGTTGCGGATTTGCGGGAGGTGTCGGTTACGAGCTGAATAAGATCTGCGGGAAGGCCGACCTCTGAAACAGCCCGTCTCATTATCTCGACCGTCTTAAGGTTGGAGTTAAATGCCTCCTTGCCGCCTCTTAGTATTACCGCGCTTCCTGCCTTTAAAGCAATGGCCGCAGCATCCGAGGTGACATTGGGTCTTGCCTCGTAAATTATGGCAATAACCCCCATAGGAACCGATACTTTTGTTATTTTGATACCGTTCGGGCGGGTATATTCGTCCAAAATATTTCCGACGGGGTCGGGCAGCTCGCAAAGGGCCGAAACTCCGTCGGCCATGGCGAAAACACGTTTTTCGTCGAGACTCAGTCGGTCGAGCAGTGCCTTGCTCATACCCTTTTCCTCGGCGGCCTTGATGTCTGAGGCGTTTGCCGCAACGATATCTGAGGAATTTTCTTTAAGCGCCGCCGCAATAGCGGTAAGGGCCTTGTTTTTAAGCTCCGAAGAAGCCATGGCGAGGCTCAGGGAGGCTTCCTTTGCTTTTATTCCTAAATTTGTAAGCGAATTCATTTTACTTTACCTTTATATGTGTTCCGACGCCGTGTCCGTCGAAAAGATCGAATATCTTTTTGGGGTTATCTCCCGACATAATTACCGTTTCAATATTATGTTCGAGGGCAAAGCGTGCGGCTTCAAGCTTGGTTCTCATACCGCCCGTACCGCGGTTAGTACCGTTTCCGCCTGCGGCCTCGATCATCTCGTCGGTGATGGTGTCGAGAGAGTGAATGATCCTCGCGTCGGGATTTTCTCTCGGATCATCGTCGTAATAGCCGTCGATATCGGTAAGGATTATAAGACCCTGAGCCTCGACGAGGGAAGCAACTATGGCCGAAAGATTATCGTTATCGCCGAAAACTATTTCCTCAACCGAAACCGAGTCGTTTTCGTTTACTATCGGAACCGCGCCGAAATCAAGCAGAGCGCGGAAGGTATTTATAACGTTGGTCTTGCGATCCTCGTGCTCTATAACGTCACGGTTTAAAAGGATCTGTGCCGAAACGTAGCCGTATTCTGCAAAATTGCGGTCGTATATGCTCATAAGGTCACACTGACCGACTGCGGCGGCCGCCTGCTTTCCTTTAGTGTCAGAAGGGCGGCAGGGGAGACGGAGTCGGTTTACTCCGACCGCTACCGCACCCGAGGAAACAATGATAACCTCGATATCGCGGTTTTTAAGGTCGCTTACCACGCGGCAAAGCTGCTCTATGCGGCGAAGATTAGGTTTTCCGTTTTCGTAGGTCAGGGTAGAGGAGCCTACCTTTATAACAATTCGTCTAAAATCCTTGAATTTCATAAAAAAACACACCTTTCGGTCGCTATTTAAGCCTATTATAACACTTTTTTCTCTTATTTACAATTTATACTTTATTTTTTTTAAGTTTTCAAGTATAATTATTATAAAATGTGTATTTTTCACTTAAAATTTTCTGTGAGGTTCAAAAATGAGTATATTTTCCAAGCTTTTCGGTAACTATAGCGAAAAGGAGCTTAAAAGAATAAAACCCCTTCAGCAGCGCGTTCTCGATTTAGAGGAAGAATACCGCGCCCTGTCCGACGAGGAGCTTAAGGGTAAGACCTTCGAGTTTAAAAAACGTCTTGCGGGAGGAGAGACCTTAGACGATCTGCTTCCCGAGGCCTTTGCCGCCTGCCGTGAGGCGGGTGACCGCGTACTCGGAATGAGGCATTTCCCCGTTCAGATAATCGGCGGTATCGTCCTTCATCAGGGCCGTATCAGCGAAATGAAAACGGGTGAAGGTAAAACCTTAGTTGCGACCCTTCCCGCCTATCTGAACGCCCTTGCAGGTAAAGGCGTTCATATCGTTACCGTAAACGACTACCTCGCCAAACGAGACAGTGAGTGGATGGGTAAGCTCTACCGCTTTATGGGTCTTGAGGTCGGTCTTATCGTTCACGGTATGACAAATGAAGAGAAAAAAGCCGCCTACGACGCCGACATAACCTACTGTACCAATAACGAGCTGGGCTTCGATTACCTCCGCGACAATATGGTCATCTATAAAGAGAATCGAGTTCAGCGCGGGCATCATTTTGCTATCGTCGACGAGGTCGACTCTATCCTTATCGACGAGGCGAGAACCCCTCTTATTATCTCGGGTCAGGGCGAAAAGTCTACCGACCTTTATACTCAGGCCAACCGCCTTGCCAAAAGTCTTAAATGCGTAAAGGTCAAAGAGACAAATGATAAGCAGTCTGACGAGGAGCAGAATATTAACGGCGACTACGTCGTTGACGAAAAGGCGAAAACCTGCGTCCTTACCCCCTCGGGTGTTAAAAAGGCTGAGGAATTCTTCGGCCTCGAAAACCTTAATGATGCCGAGAACATCACCATTTCACACCATATTCAGCAGGCCATCCGCGCCCACGGTATTATGCAGCGAGATGTCGACTACGTCGTAAAGGACGGCGAGGTTCTTATAGTCGACGAATTTACCGGCCGTATTATGCCCGGCCGCCGCTATAACGAGGGCCTTCATCAGGCGATCGAAGCCAAAGAAGGAGTAAAGGTCGCAAGAGAGTCCAAGACCCTTGCCTCCATAACCTTCCAGAATTTCTTCCGTATGTACTCTAAGCTTTCGGGTATGACGGGTACCGCCATGACCGAGGAAGCCGAATTCCGCGAGATATACAAGCTCGACGTTATCGAAATTCCTACCAATAAGCCGGTAGTCCGTACCGACGAGGCCGATGTCGTATATAAAACCGAAAAAGGCAAGTTTATGGCCGTTATCGATCAGATCGAGGCCTGCGCCGCCAAGGGTCAGCCCGTACTTGTCGGAACTATCACCATCGAAAAATCCGAGATCCTTTCCTCAATGCTTAAGCATCGCGGAATTAAGCATAACGTGCTGAACGCCAAGCATCACGAAAAGGAAGCCGAAATAATCGCTCAGGCAGGTAAACTCGGCGCCGTTACCATCGCCACCAATATGGCAGGTCGTGGTACCGATATTATGCTCGGCGGTAACGCAGAATATCTTGCAAAGGCCGAGCTTAAGCATAGAGGCTACAGCGACGAGCTTATCGTTGAGGCAACGGGCTATTCCGATACCGAGGACGAGGAGATATTAAAGGCAAGACACGAGTTTGCCGAGCTTTTCGCCTCCTTTAAGGCCGAAATTGCCCCCGAAGCCGAGCAGGTCAAGTCGGTCGGCGGCCTCTTTATAATCGGTACCGAGCGTCACGAATCCCGCCGTATCGATAATCAGCTTCGAGGTCGAGCAGGACGTCAGGGCGACCCCGGATGCACCCGCTTCTACGTCTCTATGGAAGACGATCTTATGCGTCTTTTCGGCGGCGAACGTATGACTGCAATTATGAATACCCTTAACGTCGACGAGCATACTCCTCTTCAGAACGGTATGCTTTCCCGTAGCATCGAATCGGCGCAGGGTAGAATTGAAGCCCGAAACTTTGCTATCCGTAAAACCGTCCTTGAATACGACGACGTTATGAACCGTCAGCGCGAGCTCATCTATAAGCAGAGAAATCAGGTTCTTGACGGCGAGGATATTCAGGAAACCGTGAAGAAGATGATAAGCGGCTTTATCGCGAGCGAGGTCGAGGCGCAGTGCGGCGATGAGCTTGCCGAAAACTGGAACCTCGAGGCCCTTCGTCAGACCTTTGGCGGCTGGCTCCTCGGTGAAGAAGACCTCGTCTATACCACCGACGATCTCAATACCCTTCAGGTATCCGATATTACCGAGCTTATTACCAAAAAGGCCGAGGCCCTCTACGCCGCCCGTGAGGAAGAATTCGGAAGCGAGGTAATGCGTGAGCTCGAGCGCGTAATGCTCCTTAAGAGCGTTGATACCAACTGGATGGAGCATATCGACGCTATGGATCAGCTCAAGCAGGGAATAAACCTCCGCGCCTACGGTCAGCACAATCCCGTCGTTGAATACCGCAACGAGGGCTACGATATGTTCGCCGCAATGACCGATGCCATCCGTGAGCAGACCGCCAAGCGCGTGCTTACCGTTCGTATCCGCAAGGACGAAGAGGTCAAGCGCGAAAAGGTAGCCGAGGAGGTATCTGCCGGCGCTCCCAACACCGTTAAGGGTAAGGGTGCCGTCAGCAAGAACGCATTTTGTCCGTGTGGTAGCGGTAAAAAGTATAAACGCTGCTGCGGCAAGGAAGACTAAGAAATAATCGAAAAACGGAGGCACTCGCGACTTTTTTCTTCGCTCGGACTACCTTTGTACGTCATCGCACCGTGCACCGAGCTGCAACGAGACCCTCTGACGACCCGAGCAAGCTAACGACAGCGTAATCGCTAATTTAAAAGGACAGAATCCAACGTATCGTACTTAAGTGTACGGTCCGAAGATTCTGTCCTTTTCTTTTACTCCTTACAGGTTAAAACCCTTAAAACATTAAACTGCTTATCGGTAATAACTATATCCGCGTCCTTGTCCTTAGCTAAACTGCCTTTTTTATTCTCAATTCCTACGATGGTCGCAGGGGTGAGGGCGAGCATATTAACCACGTCAACAAGGGGAATATCATAATTCATCACCGCATTTTTAAGCATCATATCCGAGGTGGCAATGCTTCCTGCGTAGGAGCTTCGGTCGGGTAGCTTTGCGACACCTTCCTCAATAATGACCCGATTATCGGGTGAAATTGCTCCGAGGTAGCTTTCCTTAAGGTCGGTCCCCGCCGCACGCATCGAGTCGGTGGTGAGGTTTATATGTCCCGAGCCCTTTATCTTAAGGGCGAGCTGCATAGTCTCCTTAGGAATATGCTTTCCGTCACCGATAAGCTCGACGTACATACCGTCAAGAAGATAGGCCGCCTCTACGATTCCCGAATAGACCGTCTGACCGATCTTTCGGTTTGAGGTGGTGGCACAGTACATATGGGTCACGTGACGGTATCCCATATCAAAGGCCTTTATAATGTCCTTTGCGGTGGCGGCGCTGTGTCCTACCGACAAAACGATACCTGCCTTTGCCATCTGCTCGGCCAAAAAGTCGGCGCCCTCTATCTCGGGAGCGGCGGTTATCATTCTTATTATATCTGCGTTATCGGTAAGCCTTTTTACCGATTCCCGGTCGGGACATCTTACGTATGCGGGATTCTGCGCCCCCTTCATCTCCATCGAAAGGTAGGGGCCCTCAAGGTGAAGTCCCGATAGGGTTATGGCCGTATTGTCCCTTATCTTTCTGAAAAGCTCAAAGAGCTTTATAAGATCCTCGTCCGAGCAGGAAACGGTGGTAGGAAGCACGGTTGTAGCGCCGTGCTTCTTATAACATTCTGCCGATTTAATAAAGGCTTCCTCGGTAAGGTCACCGAAATCGTATCCGCCACAGCCGTGGGTATGTATCTCGACAAATCCGGGGAGCAGGTAGCCACCCTTTGCGTCGATTATCTCGGCATCGGTCTCGTCAAAGCTTCCGATACCTACGATTTTTCCGTTTTCTGTAAGCAGGTCGGTTTTTTCGGTCCTGTCCGCGAAAACGCATATTCCGTTTTTAACAAGTCTTTTCATTATTTGTTATAAACTCTGATCTCGGGGATGGGAGAGGTAAGAGCAACGTCGGCCGCATAGAGCTTAGCGTCGGGATGAAGTCTGAAGAGGGAACAGGGAACGGCGGCGGTAATATCTCCGTGGAGAAGTCTTCTGAGTGCGCCTGCGTTCCAGTCTCTCGGCATACACATTCTAACCTTTTTCGCCATGAATATTTCCTTCATACCAACCGTAATACAGAGCTTCGGAATACCCTCAAGGTCTCCGCCGCAGTTCATAAAGCAGTTGATGGTCTTGGTCTCTCTCGAAATGGGAAGCACGCGGGTAGCGCGGTTTAAGAACTCCTCGTTAGAGCAGACCTCGCCCGGCTCCGGAGGCTCGTTGAATGCAAAGTGGCCGTTGATGCCGACTCCGCCCCAAGCCATATCAAGCTTTCCGTACTTTTCGATTATCTCCATAACCTTGCCTTCGTTTCCGGGTTCGGGGAAGAAACGGTTTTCGGGAAGAAGGTTAAGCTCCTCGTCGATAAGACCGTAGAAAATGCGATCCATACCGCCTCTGAAGGAGAGGGGACTGTTATAATCGATATACTGTCCGTCCTCGCCGATGTACTCATCCATATTGATAAATACGCAGTTTTTAAGGCTTACTCTGTACTTATTAACGAGGTAAACGAGACGGCTGTAGGGTCCCAAAGGTCCGTAGGGGACTACCATAACGGTAGGCTCGCCTTTTTTATTGTTCTCCTCTATAACCTCTAAAACCTCAATGGCCATTTTCCAATAAAGGTCGTGCTCAGTATCACAGCGATCAAGAAGGATCTGTGAGCCCTTACCGACCTCGCTTTTGGGTAAAGAATTGTACTCTGAATGTGTCATTTTATAAAAACTCCTTTCGGTATTTTCTTAAATATAACACGGTCTGTCTCCTCAAAACAATGCATAAATCTGCTATCTTAAAAATTATTAGCACCAATCTGCTGAGTTTAAAGGGCACAACCTTTTAAAAGTAGTATAAATCTGCTATTGACAAACGGCGCGGTGTCAATTACAATCAACCTCGGGTGATAATATGATTTTTTCCTACGAAAAGCTTTCGGACAGGTATCTCGAGGTAAACAGCTGCGGAACTCAGCAACTTTGCGACCGAAACTACCGCCGTCACCGTAAAGACGGACGTTGCGACTGGCATATCCTATATATTACCAAGGGCCGAAGCTACCTTACCGAAAAGGGTGAAAAGCTTGTAGCCGAAAAGGGCGATATAGTTATTTACGCCCCTTTTGAGGAGCAATGCTACGGCTTTTTGGGAGCCGACCGCTCGGTCTCGAATTACATTCATTTCAGCGGTACCGGCGTCGAGGAGCTTATGAAAGCCTGCGGACTTTTCGGTAAACGAAAGGTAACCGCAGGGGACAGCCCTCAGCTCGAATCGATTTTTGCGAAAATGCGGGACGAATATATACTGAAAAAAGAAAATCATATAGAAGCCGCCGCCGCATATCTTATGCAGTTTCTTGTTATCGCGGGACGCTGTGCCGCTAAAACTGCCGACCCCTCACCCGATTCGGCAAGGAGCATTGACGCCGTCTGCCGTATGATACACGACCGCACGTGCGAGCCACTTACCGTAAAAGAGTGCGCAGATTTCTGTCATTTAAGCCTTAGCCGTTTTGAGCACATTTTTAAAGATAAAATGGGCGTTTCTCCCAAAAATTACATAAATAAGGTAAAGGTTACGGTTGCCTGCGACCTTATAAGCGAATCCGACCTCACCGTCCGTCAAGCCGCCGAAGCGGTAGGCATTACCGACTGTAACTATTTCAGCCGCCTCGTTAAAAAGTATACCGGCTTCTCTCCAAGTTACTTTAAGGAAAGATAGCGGCAGGATGCCGCATCTTGACACAGACCTATATAATAATGTATAATTATATTAACACATATTAAAATGCGGGAGGCGACAGAATGGAAGAAAATATCGTAGGTACGACTGCGCTTAGCGTCGAATATGACGATATCGGTCTCGAAGCCGATAAGACCTACTTTACCGTAACTCCCGTCGAGAATAGTGTTATTGAAAAGGCGGTGAAGGGCGATTCCGATTCCTTCGAAAAGCTCTTTATGGGAACCTACCGCTACGTTTTTGCGGCAGTACGTAAATATCTTAAAAACGATCAGGACGCCTACGACGCTATTCAGGAGACCTATACGAGAGTCTATAAAAATCTTTCCCGTCTCGAGAACGTTTCCTCCTTCTATCCCTGGCTTCACCGCATTGCCGAAAACTGCTCCCTTGATATACTGAAACAAAACGGGCAGGATATCGTGCTCGACGACCTTAAAGAGAATGCCGCGACCCACGATAAAGCGCCGCAGTCCGACGTTACCTCTGACGTAACCGAGGTTTTAAAGCAGCTCGAGCCCGAGCAGATGGAGATAATCTACCACGTATACTACGACGGTATGCAGGTAACCCAGATCGCCCGTATGCAGGGTATTCCCAAAACGACGGTATATAACCGCCTTAATGCCGCGAAAAAACGGCTTAAGGACCTGCTCCGTGTCCGCGGAATCGATAAGCCCATCTACGGCGGAGAGTTTGTATCCCTTATTTCTACCGCCCTTCGAAACGCTATCGGAACTCAGCTTTTAAGTATGGCCATAGCCGAAGAGATACTTCATAGCGTTACGGGTAGTAAAAACGAAAAGGGAGCCTTCGTCCTTTCCCGTTTCGCACGTAATATGCGAAACACCGCCGCAAAGAAGATCGCTTCGATAATCCTTCTCGTTTGCCTTCTTCTTTTCCTTGTAGGCTTCTTAATTTTTTCGACCTTCTATAACCTTTTCGGAAAAGAAGGCTCTCTTAGTATAAACCTCGGCGGTATGTTCGACTGGGTCGGCGTTTTCGGTTCAAGCGACGAAGATGACGGTAACGACGCTTCTGACCCGTTTGACGGTACTACCGCATCCAAGCCCTTGACAGACGACTCCTCGAACGACAGGGCCTCTACCTCATCCTCCGACTCTTCTTCGGTCACGACCTCCTCTTCTGTCTCTGCCTCTACCGTGACCTCGTCGGATACCTCGGCTTCTTCGTCTGCCTCTACCTCATCACCGACCTCTACCGCGAAGCCCTCCTCGCCGTCCTCATCTACGTCGACCTCGAAGCCCTCGACCTCCTCCGGTACGAGGCAGCCCGTAGAGGTTACCTACGTAAGACGCGGCGGCGGCGCATACATCACCGGAATTAAGGGAGATCTGAACGATGACGGGTATCTATCAATTCCTTGGACTGTCGATGATGTCCCGGATATCGAGCAGCCCACTCCGGGTCCGCAGGTTATTGGTATCGAGTCTTTGAACGGTTGCGAAAACCTGAAGACGCTTCGGATGCCGATAACTATTGAAGATATAAACCTTAATGCCTTTGAGACCTGCAGACAACTCGAAAAAATTACCTTTTTTGATGAGAGTCCCCAGGGCATCACTAACCCCGTTTACAGCACCGCAGGCAACTGCCTTATTGATAAAAAATCAAAAACCCTGATAAAAGGCTTTAAAAGCAGCGTCATTCCTACCGACGGAAGCGTTACTTCTATAGGTTATATGGCTTTTTTGGATTGTGAAGGATTGTCAAGTTTAACAATTCCAAATACGATAGAAAGTATAGAAGGGATGGCTTTCTACAAATGCACGGGACTTAAATCTATAATAATCCCCGATAGTGTGCGCTATTTTGGTGATAATGGAACCTTTTGTGACTGCACCTCCCTCGAATACGTTAAGATCGGAAGCGGAATGACCTATCTCACCGATATGAGCAGCTTTCAAGGATGCACCTCCCTTAAAACCGTGGTCCTGTCAGAAGGGCTTAAAAGCATGGGCGGCTGGTCCTTTGCGAACTGCACCTCCCTTACCTCAATAACCCTTCCGAGCACGCTTGAAAGTATTTCGGCTGACGCCTTCGAAAACTGTAAAAACCTTAAGCACGTTTACTACGGCGGCAGCAGCTCAGACCGAAGCAAAATAAAAATAGAATCGGGCAATACCGCCCTGACCTCCGCCACCTGGCACTATAACAGCTAAACACACCCTAAAAAACGAAACGGCCCCCCGTTTCGTTTTTTTGCGCCAAAACACAAGGCAACCGCCGTCTGATTTACGCACAATATATACGGAAACCGTAGCGGCGGGCGGCCGCTTCGCGCAGTGGACAGTGGACAGTGAATAGAAAAGAGTAACGCCTTTGACGCAGATATATAATTGAAAATTGAAAGTTGAAAATTGATAATTAAAAACGGATACCGAAAATAAGACGGCTTCGGTATCCGTAAGCCTTCCCTTTTAGGGGGAAGGGGGACCACGTAGTGGTGGATGAGGGAAACCCTTTACTTTAAATCTGGACGGGATAACATACAATCCATATTTAATTAAACAATATTTATCTTCGCACAGTGATCAATGAACAGTGAACAGAAAAGAGTAACGCCTACGGCGTGAGTAGCGCGACCCGCGAGCAATAAGAGTAAAGGATACCGAGAGAATTGATTAAACGGTTGTAGGGGTCGGTGTCCTCTGCTCCTCCCGAGGAAAATGAGCCGAAGATAAACGGCTATTCTCGATATGAAATTTATTTTAAAACCGTATGGACTTTTTCATCGGACGCCCGTGAGACATCACAAATTTAAACAAAACTTTTCGGCTACGTTATTATTTATCGTAGCCGATTTTTATATAAAAAATAATTTTTTTGCAAAAAATGTGGTAATTTTTCGAAAAAACGCAGTCTATATAGTAAAATCCAGTTTTTTTCGAAAGGATAGTGTTGCAAATGATGGAAATTTATAAGAAAAACGAGATTTTACTTGCGAAGTTTAAAGCGTTAAAATGTAAAAAAGATGTGACTACCGTGAAAAACAAGGAAAATGCTCTTCTTAACTCGGTTTATAAGGAAATAGCCGATAATTTGGGAATAGAGGCGGCTATGGAAATATTCAGGATGTTTAATGGGCAGCAGATTACCTTTCCGGTACGCTTCTTAAACTCTACCCACGTTCGAAAGCTTATTCTTGAGGAATACGACGGAACGAATATAAAACAGCTTGCTCAAAAATACAGTTATTCTGAAAAGACCGTCCGCCGAATTCTTAAGGAGTCGGAAACGGCTGAGCTGAAGTAATTTCGGTACGCTGTCTCTTTAAAACGGGAGACTTTGTATATATAAAGAGAAGGAATTTCAAGTGGAAGAAAACCGGTAATCGGTCGTTTCTAATCTGTAACGGAAAGCCAAGATTTTTATAAAAACAACAAAGAATAAAAGCTACCCCCCACGGTAACGATTTGTTACCATGGGGGTTCTCTTTTTGCTTTATTTATTGTACTAGAAAAAAGAAAAAATAGCAATGTTTTTTGCTATTTTCTTTTTTTCATTTTCTCC
>SFWF01000036.1 GCA_004560045.1 bacterium
ATTCTCAATTTTATCCGCGCCGCTTACCTCTTCCCTCGGCCCCGGGCCCTCGTCCCTAACATTTCCCCTTTCCCTAAAAAAATCCCCTCTCGGGGTTTTTTATTCTATCTTCGGCGTTTAAAATCGCGGTTTAGCTCGCGGCTCCAGTCGGCCGAGACGGGGGCGCCTGCGCAAAGGCTGTCTATTACGGTTCCGACCGACTTATAAAGAAGCCTCGTCCCCTCTCCGTCGGCACGGTAATTAACGGCGCGGTCCTTTTCTATTCCGAAATTTTCCGCCGTTTCTACCGCATCGATATTGGCTCCGATAAAAAGAAACTCCCAGCCAAGCTTTTTCTTCTTTTCGATAAGCTTTTTTACCGTCGTGCTGCTGTACTTTCGGCTTGCGTTTTCCTGCCCGTCGGTGGTTATAACGAAAAGGGTCTTCTCGGGGACGTCCTCGGGTCGGGCATATTTATGTATACTCTCGATATGCTCTACCGCTTCGCCGATAGCGTCGATAAGGGCGGTACAGCCGCCCACCGTATAGTCATTTTCGGTCATTTTCGGCAGGTCGGAAAGGCTTAGTCGGTCGTGGAGAAGCTCGCTGTCGCTACTAAACAGATAGGTCGAGACGAGACAGCTTCCCTCCTGCTTTTTCTGCCTTTCGAGCATAGCGTTAAAGCCGCCGACGGTGTCGCTTTCCAGCCCCGCCATAGAGCCGCTTCGGTCGAGAATAAATACAAGCTCGGTGATATTGTTTTTCATAAAGAAAACCTCTCTTTCATTTGATGTCCTTAGTTTACATCGGTAAAAGAGAGGTTTGGTCGCTTTTCAGGCGACAAATTATTTTATATTTTCCCACTCGGCTTCCTTAAACCCGACGAGGACGAAGTCGTCGCCTATAAGGAGAGGCCTTTTTACAAGCATACCGTCGGTAGCGAGGAGGGTCAGCATCTCCTCCTCGGTCATTTCGGGGAGCCTCGTTTTAAGCTCTAACGACTTATATAAAAGGCCGCTTGTGTTAAAAAATTTCTTCAGGGGCAGGCCGCTCAGGTCATACCACTCGGTAAGCTCGGAGAGGGTCGGCCTATCGAGCTTAATATCGCGAAGCTCATATTCTATGCCGTTATCGTCCAGCCACTTTTTTGCCCTTTGACAGGTCGTGCATTTTGGATAGCAGATAAATTTAATCATTATTCTTCTCCTTGTTCTTCGGTGTAGTTCTCGGCGGCGCAGCAATACATTTTTTCATATCAGGCTCCTATAAGGCTTTGGTCGAAGGCGTAAAGGGCCTCGTTTATTTCGAAAATATTATAATTTCCCCTTGTTATAAAGTATTCGACAATAATATCGAATTTACTGCTGTGGGATAGGGCGAAGCCTGCTTTTCGGAGCAATTCCTCGGTCTCGCTAAGGGTCAGCTCCAAGGCTATCGCAAAGGCTACCGCCGTAGCTTTCGAGGGCTTATAGTCGACCCTTCCGCGTATCTTCGAAAAAAGCTTGCGGTCGATATTCGCCTTTTTATAGCACTCGGCGTCGGTCATTCCCTTTTCGTCTATCTTCCGAAGAAGCATCTGTGAAAAGCTTTCGTCAAGCTCGCGAAGCCGTTTGTCGAGCTCCGTTTCCCTGCGGAGCCTTTTGGGCATACAGAGGTCTGCCGCAATAGTCGGCGCCGCCATACGGGCACACTCGTCCCTTGCCTCTTCGGGAAATTGGGTGAAATTCAACTCGATATAGCGGGCTATTTCTAAAAGAAGCTCCTCGCTAAGCAGTCTGTTTGAGCCGTTTTCCATTTAAGCCTCCTTATATGTTCCGGCTGTTAAGCCGCCGTGACGGATCATATAAAGAAGCATTTTAGTCCTCCAGCAGGGTGTCGAGAAGCGAGGTTGCGAAGAGCCAATTCATTTTTCTTGTGGGGTGATTTATCTTGTTGGCGAGAAGCTCGGTGGTGTTTACTCCCAGCTCGGCCATTTTCTTCCATTTTGCATAAACGTCGCAGACCTTTACGCCGTGTTTTTTGGCCAGCTCCTTGGCGGCGGCGAGATAATAGTCCAAATTGCCTGCAAGCTGACTTTCCATGGCGCCTTTGGCGCTATTTCTGTGCTTTTCGTCGGTAAGGTGGCAGGATATCTCGGTGTTCTGCATATTGGGGGTCATAAAGATGACCTCGCCGCCTGCGGCTTTAAGACGGGTGAAGATGTCGTCGAGAGCGTCGGTATAAAGGTGAAGACCTTCCTTGCCCCAGCCGTTATCGTTAAGGCCGTAGCAGACGACGGTCAGGTCGGGGCTATAATCTAAAACGTCTCTTTGCAGTCTTTCGGCGCCTAAGGGTGCGCGGTCGCCGCTTATGCCTGCGTTTATGATATTAAGGGTGGTATCGGGGAAAAGCTCGGTTAAAATCTGATTTAAATATCCGTGATAGGTTGCGTTTTTATCGAAAACCGCTTCAATGCTTCCGTCGTTTTTGGTATATATCTCAAAACAGCCCTGGGTGACGCTGTCCCCCAAAAATGCGATGGTGGGGCTCTTTTTACCCCAGCGATCCTTGCCCTTTTCGGCCAGCAGATTCATAATTTTCATACGTTCACGTCCTTTATCATTTTAAGATATTTTTTTCGTGGTTCGGTCGGTCGGAGGTGTTGGAATCGCCGACGAAAAGCCGTCTTTTCCCGACGGGTCCGCGAAGGTCCTCCGACCGAAAGCCCGTTAAAAGAACAGACCGAACTCCACGAAGCAGTAGGAATCGACCCAACTTGCCTGGGCGCCTGCGCTGCCCTTGAGCCAGAGGGGGGATTTATGGAAGAAGGCTCCGGGGCCTACCGCAAGGCATTCGCCAACACTTAAGTGGAAGGGGCCAAGCATATTTCTAAGGTTACCCTTAACGGTTATCTCAAATATGTTTTCGCCCTCGGTAAGAAGCTTCGACAGGTCGAGCTCGTAGGGCTGCCAAAGGATATCTCCCGCCGCCTTGCCGTTTACCTTGACACTCGTAACGTTGGAGCAAAGGGCCGAGAACTTAATACTGCCCGATGCGGCCTCCTCGGCGGTTAAATTCACGACCTTTTTAAAGGTCATAGAGCCTGCGAAGAAGGGGTAGCCCTGCTGTGCGATGGCGCCGTCTAAAACCCTTTTGTTCTGCTTTACAATAGAGAAATTGCCCTCGGTCACGAGACCGCGGTTGGCAACGCCTTCAAAGGGCTTGTCGCTTATCACTCCGAAATCGCCCGTAATATAGACCGCTTCGATCTCCATATCGTAGAAAAGCTTATTCTTTTCCGACTCGAAAAGGAGTCCGTTTCTTGCCATTTCGCGGACACGGTCGCTCTGATCGAAATCGCAGGTAAGGCTTACCTCGTTCTCCCCCTCTTTCACATAGGAGGCGATATCTATAAGGTTAAAGGCCTTATCGTGGAAGGTTCCGAGAACGGTTTTGTCGATAACCTCGCCGTTAACCCTTATCTCGAAGAGCTCGGGGGTCTCGACGGCAAGGCGCATACGTGTAAAGGCCTTTTCCTTAATATTAAACCTAAATACGACCTCGGTCTTGACCTTTCGGCCAAATGCTAAAGCCATTTCCTGAACGTCGCTTATGGGGATATTCTTTCCTGCACACTCGCCCTCAAAATAAAGGTCGCAGTAGTCGAGGGTTAAAATATTATCCTCGTCGGAGGTTATCTCCCACTCGCCCTTAAGCTTTTCGGTAAGGGGGATAAGGGTCTTTTTGTCGGCGCAAAGGGGCTTTGCGCGGTCGTCCTCGTAAACGAAAAGGATAAGGGAGCCTCTTGCTTCGATGTCACGCGAGACCTCAATTCCCTTTTCGGTTTTTATAAATTCTACCTGCTTTTCTTCGCCCGTAATGGGGTCGAAAATTACGGCAGAGGCACCGGGGACAGTCGCCTTAATGCTCTGCTTTAAATTATGACGGTTATGGAAATAATAGGCCGTACAGTCGTCGAAATAACGGACAAGGAGGTTTATGAAATTCTCTTCTCCGCCGCTGGCTTTAAGGTCGAGCTTTCTGACAAAAGCGGGAAGCGTTTCGGAAAGCCTCTCTATAGCGACGGTCTTTTCGGCAAGGGCCTTATAGCCGTCGGATTTAATTCCCGCAACATAGTCGGGGGCCTTGTTTACGAAGATGATCTCGCCGCCCTGAGCCTTAAATTCCTTAAGAAGCGAAAGAGCGGTCTCGCCGAGGGTTTCCGACTCGGGGACTATAACGAGGGAATATTTCTGATTTCCGACGATAAACTTTCCGTCCTCGACCCTTCCGTGACGGTTCATAATACGGTCGTCGCCCAAGTGATACTGAATCTGATTCTTGTCCAGAACCTCCATAACCTCGATAAGACGGTGACACCAATAGTCGGTGGCCGCATTATCGATATCGGTATAATCGCCCTCGGTCAGGGTCTCCTTAAGAGTGGTCCAGCCCGATTCGATGTTGTGAAGAACCAAAACGTCGGCCTTTATCTTGCCCTCGGCCACGATATAGCCTATACGGGAAGCAAGGTCGTTAAACTTTTTATAGTCGCTCCACCAGGGCTGATGCTTAAAGAGGGAGGCGGGATAGTCGCGCTTTCTTATTCCTCGGAGAGAATAGCCCTCAAGATGCTGACAGAGGTAGTTTATTCCGTGAACATACTGATTTTCGAGGATATTCCTTAGCTCCTCAAAGCTTACGTTCCAGCCGCAAAGGGCAAAGGTTTCGGTGAGTATCTGCTTTTTACCGAGCTGATTTGCAACCGATGCCACCTGCATCTGAATCTGAAGGTCGGCAAATCGGCGGCCTAAATTATCGATACCGGGGATATCCATATATTCATAGTGGGGCATACAGGCGCCGTTTGAAAGCATCTGATGACCGAACCATTCTTCGATTACCATATGGCCCGTAAGGGCGGAGCCGTTTTCTTTACACCAGTCGCCGATCTGCTTCATAAAGGCCTCGGCAAACATATCGCGGATTAGCGCCCAATAGTTGTAGCGAACACGCTTACAGTCCTCGGTGTCGAAGAAAAGGGCGGGGAGCAGGGGCTTTATATCCTCGCCGTAACGGGCGGTATATTCGGCCTCTAAATCAAGGCTCCAGGGGAAGCCCTTTCGGGAAATTTGGGGCTCGTCGGTGAAAAAGCCCTTCATACCCGTCCATTTTTCGCCCAAAGCCTCCTTATAGGCCTGATGGGTCACGCGGATAAATTCGGCAATTACCTCCTTAGAGAGGGTGTCGACGTAGAAGGGGTTAATTTCATAGTAAAAATGAAGATTTTTGCCGTCTTTTTCGATATTTGTAATGGTGTGGTCGTCGTTTACGGGAGCGTCGGTGAGGCTGCAGCGGAGATATTTCTGCTGATACTTTTCGCCGAGGCCGTTAACAAGACCGCCGCCAAAGCCCGAGGGCCAGCCGTTTTCGTCGTAGCCCCAGGAAAGCATACCCGATTTTCCGCCCTCATCGCAGGCGGCAAGGATATTATCGTACCACTCGTCGGAGAGATATTCGGTCTGAAGACCGCCTCTTGCGTGCATAAAATAGCCGCCGAGGCCTGCCTCCTCCATTTCTCTGACCTGCAGACGGGTCTCGTTTACGTCAAGCTTCTCGTTCCAGCTCCAGAAGGGAGCGGGGCGATATTTCTTCGACGGGTTTTTAAGTTCGTTTTTGTTCATAATATCTACCTCCTGCGGCCAAAGGCCGCAATTAAATCCGTTTCCTCTTTGGAAACGGGTGAAATCCCTTACGGGATGAAATCACTGCGTGATGAAATCCGCTGCGGCGGATGGCTCTTTCTTTCAAGAAAAAATGCGGTGGGGTTGCGCAAAAAACACGGTGGGGTTGCGCAAAAAACAGTATATCTTGAATATTTCTTCATAATGAGTTATAATTAAGATAATCTATACCCTTTAGAGGTGAATAAATGAAGATAGTTATTGTAGGAGCCGGTAAGGTTGGAACCAACCTTGTTAAGCTTCTTGCCGACGAAGATCACAGCATTACGGTCATCGAGCTTGAGCGAAAACTCACCGAGTCGATTGTCGAGGACTACGACGTTATAGGCTACTGCGGAAACGGCGCCGCCTTCCACGTTCATGAGGAGGCAGGGGTCGACCGCTGTGACCTGTTTATTGCGGTTACGGGAAGCGACGAGCTTAATATTATGAGCTGTATGGTGGCGAGCAAGATCGGCGCTAAGAAAACCGTCGCAAGGGTACGCAATACCGACTATTCCGAGCACCTTCTCTTTATGCAGAACAAGCTCGGTATCGACCTGCTTTTAAACCCCGAATTCGAGACGGCGGCCGATATTGCCCGAACAATAGAATTCCCCGCCGCAACCAAGATCGAGACCTTCGCAAAGGGCCGAATCGACCTTGCCGAAATAACCGTTCCCGAGGGAAGCCCTCTCGACGGAATTATGCTTAGAGATATAAGAAAGACCCTTTCGGCGGCTATGCTTATCTGTGCCGTTCAGAGGGAGGACGAGGTGATTATCCCCGCAGGAAATTTCGTCCTTCAGGCGGGCGATAAAATTCACTTTACCGCTTCAAGACGAGAGCTTCCCCGTATCTTTAAATCGATAAAAATGGACAAGAAGAAGATCCGCTCGGTTCTTATAATCGGAGGAAGCCGTACCGCCTACTACCTTGCGAAGCATCTTTTAAAATCGGGAATAAAGGTAAAAATAATCGAGTCCGACCGCGACCGTGCCGCCGAGCTTGAGGCAGGACTTAACGACTGCTCGATCATCTGGGGCGACGGAACCGATCCCGACCTGCTCAGAGAAGAACGGCTTGAGCATTTCGATGCCGCCGTTGCCCTTACCCAGATCGACGAGGAAAATATAATCTTCTGTATGCACGCCGCAAAGCAGGGGGTTAAAAAAACCGCCTGTAAGGTAAACCGCGATCCCCTTGCGAAAATGGTGGAGGGCCTTCTTCCCGACTGTAGCGTGGTCTGTCCCAAGCAGAGCACCGCCGACGTAATTCTTCGCTATATCCGCGCCGTTACCGATACCTCGGGAAGCATTATAACCCTTTATAAAATTCTTGGCGGAGGCGCCGAGGCGGCGGAGTTTCTTGCTACCGACGACTGTCCCCTTATCGGCAAGACCTTAAAGGAGATAAGCCTTAAAAAGAATATTCTTATCGCCTGCGTAAGCCGCGGACGTCAGGTAATCATTCCCGACGGTAATACCGAAATTCTTCAGGGCGACAGCGTAATCGTCATTACCGCAGGTCACCGCGTCGACAGTCTCGGCGATATTTTGGAGTAAAATATGAACTACAGAATGGTTTTTTACGTTTTGGGTCGTCTTATGGCGGCTATAGGCGCGCTGATGGCCCTTCCGACGGTTTGTGCCATATTCTACCGAGAAAGCGTACTGCCCTTTATAATACCTATGGCGGTCGCTTTTCTTTTCGGAATTCTTCTTTCCTTTAAAAAGCCGAAAAACAACCGATTTTTAGCCCGCGACGGCTTTGTCGGCGTCGGACTTTCCTGGATAACGGTATCCCTTATCGGCTGTCTGCCATACATAATAAGCGGCGCTATTCCAAGCTTCGCCGACGCTTTTTTCGAGACGGTATCGGGCTTTACAACAACGGGTGCTTCGGTAATAGCCGACATCGAGGCCCAGGCAAAGAGTATTCTTTTCTGGCGCTGCTTTACACACTGGATAGGCGGTATGGGAGTTCTCGTCTTTATTCTCGCCATTCTCCCCCGCTCGGACATAAAGAATTCCAACCTTATGCACCTTATGAAGGCCGAGGTACCGGGACCTACGGTAGGAAAGCTTGTTTCGAAGATCGCAGACACCGCTCGGGTTCTTTACGGAATTTATATTGCTCTTACCCTGCTTGAATTTTTGTTCCTCGTCTTTGGCGAGATGGACGTATTCGAGGCTATTACTCATTCCTTCTCGACGGCGGGAACGGGAGGCTTCGGGGTCAAAAACGACTCTTTGGCCTCCTATTCGGCCTACAGTCAATATGTCGTAGCCGTATTTATGCTCCTTTTCGGAACGAACCTTAACATTTTCTTCCTTATAATTACGGGTCATTTCATAAGAGCCGTTAAAAGTGAGGAGCTGAGGTGGTATTTCTGTATCGTTACCGCCGCCGTCGCAGGAATATTTATTTCGGTCGGACTTCAGACCGCCTTTACCGAGGGTGCCTTCCGTCACAGCTTTTTCCAGGTTGCCTCAATAATCTCCACGACGGGCTTTTACTCGGCGGATTTCGAGCTTTGGCCCGTTATTACCCACGTTATAATTCTTATCCTTATGTTCTGCGGCGGCTGTGCAGGCTCGACGGCAGGAGGAATTAAAATCTCCCGTATAATGCTTCTGCTTAAAAACGGCAAGCGGGAGGTAAGGTACATCGCCCACCCGAGGGCCATGATCTCGGTAAAGCTGGAGGGAAAGACTGTCGACCACGATACGATCAGGGGAACGACCTCTTATATAATCGTTTTCATAGCACTTTTGGTCTCCTCCGTGCTTGCGGTAATAGCCATTGAGGGCTGTGACCTGATAACCGGATTCACCTCGGTATCCACCTGCCTTAATAACGTAGGTCCCGGACTCGGCGAGGTCGGCCCTACCGACTCCTTCGGCACCCTCGCTAACCCAACCAAGCTTATACTCTGCTTTGATATGCTTGCGGGACGACTTGAGCTTTTCCCAATGCTTATGCTCTTCTCCCCCTCCGCCTGGAAGCATCATTCATAACATAAAAAACCCGCTCTTACAGTAAAATGTAAGGGCGGGTTTTTTTAGGGAAGAGGGAAATGGGAAATGGGAAAGGTTAGGGACGAGGGGATTTCCCGTAAGAGAGATATAAATTTGTTTCCCCTCCTCCCTTTTCCCTTGTCCGTAACACACAAGGCTAAATCTCCGCCAAAGGCGGAATATGAAAATGTAAAGGGGGAGAAGCCATGGAAACTTTTCGGTCGAAACGGGCCTTTATTATGACGGCCTCCTCGGCGGCGGTGGGGCTCGGAAACATATTCCGCTTCCCTGCCCTTGCGGCGAGATACGGGATCTCGTTTATTGTGTTTTATACCGTCGCTCTTCTGACGGTAGGGCTTCCCCTCCTTTACGCGGAGCTTTGCTTCGGGCAAAGCAGAGGGCCGTCGGATTTCGGCAGTAGGGTCGCAAGGGCCCTTTGCGGTATTAACTGTACCGCCGTGCTATGCTGTTATACCGTCTTTTTCGCACTGGTTTTAAAGGGTGCGGCGACCGCTCTTTTTTCGGGGATCGCCGACTGCGCTTTTCTTCTTTTTGCGGCAGTTCTTGCCGTAGTCTGCTTCGGGTCGGCCGAAAAGCTTTCAAAAATTTCGGAAATCGGAATTATTTTTTCGGTTTCGGTAATGCTCGTCATTTCCGCTATCGGCCTTATAAAAAATCCTTTTTCCACAGCGGTACTCCTTTACCCCTCGGGAAGACCCTTTTCGGTGGATTTTTTCGCGGCGGTCTTCGGGCAGGTCTTTTTTAGCCTATCCCTTGCGGTAGGGGTAATGACGGCCTACGGCTCTATGCTTAAGAGGGGGACGCCTCTTTTAAAAAGCGCCCTTGCGGTATGCCTCGCCGACTTCGGCATTTCGGTAGTTTCTACCCTGGTTTATCTCTGCCTCGGGGGAAGAGAGGGGACCACTCCCGACAGTCTTGCGGCATACCCCCTCCTTTTTTCGTCCTTCTTCGGGGAAAGGGTCGGACGAGGGGTAACCCTTTTCTTCTTTTTGGGGCTTGCCTTTCTTTGCCTTGGCTCGGTCATAGCTTATATTAAGGCAATTGCGGTCCATAGCAAAAATCAGACCAAGGCGGCCGTCTTTTTTGCGTCGGTCTCGACGGCGGTGGGCATACTTTTAATATCCGATCGCTATGAAAGGCTGATCTATTTTGACCAAAGCCTTCTGCCCCTTATCGGCCTTTTCGCAGGGGCGACCGAAGCGATTTTTCTTTCCTTTAAGGTCGAAAAATTTAAGCCTCTCCTCCGCTTTTTTATTCCTTCAGTGCTGTTCTTTCTTCTTTTGAGAAAAATATTTATATAGATACTTGAAAAAATTTAAGATATGTCGTAAAATTAGTAAAAGGCATTTATTAAATAAAAATGCGGAGGCGCATTATGGGTAAAAATTTCGTTATAACTATCGCAAGAGGCTTTGGAAGCGGCGGCAAGGAAATTGCGACAAACGTCGCTAAAAAGCTTGGAATAAACTGCTACGAGCATGCTATTTTAACCTTAGCTTCACAGATGAGCGGCCTTGACCGCGCTCATTTTGCCGAGGCCGACGAAAAGCTTTTAAAGCCCTCCTTTTTACATTCTATTAAGGAGAGCCTGAGCGTTTCTCCCGAGGCGCATTTCGTCTCCAACGACGAGCTTTTCTCCTACGAGGCTCAGATAATAAGGGCCCTCGCCACCAACGAATCCTGCGTTATCGTCGGAAAGGCCGCCGACCACGTTTTAAAGGATTACGACAACGTTTTCAGCTTTTATATCGAGGCTCCCCGCGCCTACTGCCTTAAAAACGTTATGGAAAAAATGGAGGTCACCGAGGAGGAGGCCAACGACCTTATCACGAAGACCGACAAATATCGCGCCGATTTCTACAAGTACGTAACCGGCGGAAATTATTGGACAAACCCCGTTAATTTCGACCTCACCCTTAACAGCGAAAGGGTCGGAAAGGACGGCTGTGTCGAGATGATAGCCGCCTACGTTGATATGAAGCTGAGGGAGAAATAAAATGCCCGAGGGTGTAGTAAATTTTTTAACCTTTATCGCTATGTGGATCGGCCTTATGGCCCTTATCGGAGTGGCCCTTGCGGTTACCCGTCTTTTCCGAAAAAAAGACGAGGAGACCACCGTCGACCCCAAGGAATACGCCGAAAAAATGGAGGCTGAGCTTAACGAGGCCACACCCGAAAAGCCTATAAAAAAGGGCTGGCGAAATCCCTTTGTCCTCTCGGCCGACGAAATAGAAGAAACCAAAAAAAGCACCGAAGACCAATGAACACGCAAAATAAAAGCAGATATGTCTAAACATATCTGCTTTTCTATTTCTGTGAGCAAGGCGAGGTCTTATTATTTTTCTGCCTCTTCGGCGGCCTTTTTGGCGGCAAGCGCCTCGTCGATCTCGGGCTTAAGCTTAATTTCTTCCTTTTCGGGATTCTGATAAAGTCTCATCCAGTCGATATAGTAATCGATCGGGAGCTCGTCGTCGGCGGTAATACGGCTTCCGTCGGGAGCCCAGCCGCTCTTTTCGGTAAATATCTCGTCGTTTACGATAATAAACTGAAAATCGTGGAAGCCCGAGGTTCCGTCGATAACCTCGTAGCCGAAGTTTCCGTTAACGGGATCGATCGGGAATTTTGCGAACTCCTCGCCGTCGACGTAGAAGGTCATAAACTCGGGATCCCATTCGTAGCCGTAAACGTGATATTCGTCGTTAAGGTTTTCAAATTTTTCGAAGGTGTGGGCGCGCTTAAGGCTTCCTTCTCCGCCGGGAAGCATACAGTGCTTGCCCATTCCCCACTTATGGAGGTTGGCAACGGCGTTTCTATCGGAGGAGAAGACCTCGAAAATATCGGTCTCACACATCCAGGGCGTTTTCTGAAAAACGGTCGAGGACTGAGTCCAGAAGGAGGGCCATGCGCCGTGACGGAAGGGTATCTTGGCTCTCATTTCAAGGTAGCCGTACTTCCAGTTCATCGTATACTTGGTGGTAAAGCCTTCCGAAAGGGTGAAGGGCTTTTCGGGGTCGTCGGTGCGGTGAGCCTGCATATGAACCTGACCGTTTTCGATTCTGCAGTTTTCCTTGCAGTTATCGTAAATTCGGTCTACTCCGCCCATAGTGCGCCAGAAGATCCATTTATCGGTATCGATCTCGTCCTTGTCGAATTCGTCGTGCCAAACGAGAACGCGTCCCTTTTTAACATACTCTATGCCGTATTTTACGGCATCTTTTCTCATTTCTTCGTTAAACATCCGTCTAACCTGCCTTTATTAAGATTAGAGTCGCCTCCAAGTGAATACTATCATAGTTGTTCGGCTTTTTCAAGGGCTTTTTCTTCTTTTTTCATAAAAAGTTAGCGAATGAAAATAATACCGCAGAAATAAACCGTTTTAAATTAGTCCTAAAACCGTCTCGGTCCAGGCGGCGGGGTCCTCGATATCGAGTCCCGCAATAAGCAGAGCCTGACCGTAGAGCAGCTCGGACAGAGCCTTTGCGCGGTCCTTATCACTATCAAAGGCGGCTTTCAGCTTTTCGAAAACGGGATGAGCGGCGTTAAGCTCCAAAACGCGCTGAGCCTTGGGCTTCTGCGCCTCGTCTCCCGGCATCTGTGCGAAATATTTTTCCATTTCCAAGGTTACGGGACCGCTGGTAGAAAGGCAGACGGGGTGGGTCTTAAGCTTTTTGGAGACAGTAACCTCGAAGACCTTACCTGAAAGGGCTTCCTTTACAAACTCTAAAAGCTCCTTGTTTTCCTTTTCGGCGGTCTCGGCCTTTTCCTCGTCGCTCTTATCTAAAAGGTCGGCACCCTCGGAATTTATCGAGCAGAAGTCCTTGTCGCCCTCGGAACGGAGGGTCTGCATAACGAACTCGTCGACCTCGTCGGTCAGCATAAGCATATCGTAGCCCTTGTCGCGCACCAGCTCGACCTGAGGAAGTCCGCCGATCATCGAAAGGCTGTCGCCGCAGGCATAGTAGATATGCTTCTGATCTTCACCCATAGCGGCGATATACTCGGCAATGCTGATATATTTATCCTCCTTAAGGCTACGGAAGATAAGGAGGTCCTTAAGCTTATCCTTGTTTACGCCGAAGTCGGAAACAACGCCGTATTTAAGCTGAAGCCCGAAGGCAGCAAAGAATTTTTCGTATTTTTCCCTGTCGGCAGACATAAGCTTTTTAAGCTCGGATTTTATCTTTTTCTCGATTCCGTTTGCGATAGTCTTTAGCTGATGGGTCTGCTGAAGCATCTCGCGGGAGATGTTAAGGGAGAGGTCCTCGCTGTCGACGACACCCTTAACAAAACGGAAATGATCGGGTAAAAGCTCCTCGCACCTATCGGTTATAAGAACCCCCGAGCTATAGAGCTTAAGGCCCTTTTCGAAGTCCTTGGTGTAGTAGTTGTAGGGGGTCTTTGCGGGAACGAAGAGAAGGGATTTATAGGCGACAAGACCCTCGGCATTGGTCTGAATGGCTAAGATCGGGTCCTCGAAATCGTAGAAGGTGTCCTTATAAAATCCGTTCAGCTCCTCCTCGGTGACGTCGTTTTTGCTCTTTTGCCAAAGGGGGATGCGGCTGTTTACGGTTTCGGCCTCGGTATAAGAGACCTGCTTTTTGTCGTCGCCCTCGCCCTCTTCCCTATATTTCGTAACCTCCATAATAATGGGGTGACGGATATAATCGGAATAGGTCTTGATAAGGCTTTTAAGACGGTACTCGTCGCAGAATTCGCTGTATTTAACCTCTTCGGTATCCTCTTTAAGGTGCATTTCGATAACCGTACCCACGTCGGTCTTATCACACTCGGTAACGGTATAGCCGTCGATTCCGTCCGAGACCCATTTATAGCCCTGCTCCGATTTATATGAGCGGCTAAGTACGGTAACCTTATCGGCCACCATAAAGGCCGAATAAAAGCCAACGCCGAACTGACCGATGATGTTTGCGGCCTCGGTTTCCTCCTCGGCGGTCATATTTTCCTTAAAGGCAAGGGAGCCCGAACGGGCAATAGTGCCGAGGTTTTCCTCAAGCTCCTCCTTGGTCATACCGATACCGTTATCGGTTACGGTGATGGTTCTGTTCTCCTTGTTAAAATCTACGCGGATGACGGGGTCGCTCACAGCAGAGCGGGCGGCCTCGTCGGTAAGGGCGAGATAGGTTAGCTTGTCTATCGCGTCGTTTGCGTTAGAAATAAGCTCGCGGAGGAATATCTCCTTGTTGGTGTAGATCGAGTTGATCATAAGGTCTAAAAGCCGTTTGCTTTCGGCCTTAAATTGCTTCTTTGCCATAAAATAACTCCTTTCAAAATTACCTGTTTGTTTTTAGATCGCGAGGCCGGGTTGGTCTCGGTATAACCGAAGTGCTTAAGCCTTGTTGGCTTTCTCACCGACCGTTCCGTATTACTTCGCCGACTTGATCGCCTCGTTCAGCTCCTCCCTGAAGGCAAGATATGCTTCGGGGGTGGAGGGACCGGTCTCGAAGGTTATTTTTCCGAAATGCTTTTCGAGAAGGCCTTCCGCCTTCTCTCTCGAGGTCAGCTTTTCAAGGGTCTTAAGGGCTCTTTGATCGTTAAGTCCTTCGCCGAAGACCTTCTGACGGGTCGACTGATAACAGCCGAGGTCTCGGTCGGGATAGACGAGATATGAGGTTCCGCAGGACATACGGAAATTTCCCGGATTGAGGCAGGGGTCGGTAAAGCCGTGACTCATACTGTCGTAGTAGAAGTTATAGCCCCACTGTAAAAAGCCCTTTACCTTATAGGAATACATCTGCGCGCCGATCATACGGTTGCGCTCGGGGGCTACGACGTTCAGACGGTTGGACATAAGGCCCTTTATCTGCTCGCCCGTATAATAGCACCAATAGCCCGGAGCCTTGCCGCGGAAATCTTCTATAAAGTTTGTGGCGACGATGGGGGTCTTTACAAGGCCTAACTTATAAAGCTCGTAATGTGAAAGGGCGTCGCCCACCATACAGCCGTCAAGGAGGTTTCCAACGCTACTGAGAGCCACCTTAAAGGATTCGATATGAGCATCGTTAGGCTCGTCGGAAATATGGAAGAGTACCTTTTTCTCGATGCCTTCATTTCTGAAAAACTCTCTTACGGCAGGGATATATGCCTCAAGGAATTTGCGGTATTTCCTGCCGCCTGCAGAGGTGTCCCAGCCGAAGATACGCTTCTCCTTGCCGTTTACCTCGGCAACGATTTTGGGCGCCGCCTTTGCGCCCCACTGAGTAAAGAGGTGATTGTGCTCGAAATATTTAATTCCTGCCTTTTTAAGGACGTCAACATACCGCTTAAGATTTTTAAAATCGAACTCGTAGCGGTCCTTGCCGATAACCTTTACTCCGACGAGCTGAACGGTTTTGCGTTCCTTGCCCACGGGAGTATCGAGAGGAGGAGTAAAGCAGGGGGTAAGGAGCATTGTCTGTCCGTTAAGGGCGGCGGCGTGTGCGTAATTATAGACCGCGGTGAAGAAGTCGTCGCTCATAGGCTCGACCCTGTGAGCGTCACAGAGGCAGTCGCAGTGAAACCAATTTGTGCAGGGGAAGGTCTCGGGAACGAGGGCCTGATCGATTATCTCAACCGAGATCTCCTCGCGGCCAACCTCCTCGCAGTTGCCTCCGTTTAAAAACTTAACGGTTATATTATAATTTCCCGCTTTAAGGGACTTTTTATTTTCGTTTACCGTGATCCAGATGCTCTGCCAGGCCGAGCTCAGGGCGGTGAGCAGCTTCTTCTCTCCTACCTCAAAATAGTCGGAGTCCCAGGCGCCGTCGTCCGAAAGCTTGGGGTTTACCTTTTTCGGGATAAGCAGGTCGGGGTATATTCCGACAGAGGCTTCGGTATCCATTCCCGCAACGTCGGTATGAAGCACGGGGACCCCCTGAACGGCATAGAGGGAAAGGGGCAGCTCGGATTCTATCCTAACGTTCACGGCATGGGCGCCCTTTCTTGTATCCTTATAGGCTATCTGAAAGGACAGAGGCTCGTTTTTAAGGGCCGAAAAGCTGTTTTTTGCCGCCTCTACGGGGCAGTTTTCGGGGAAGACCCTATGAAGAGATGAAAGAGTTACCGTATTTAACATAATTTACCTCCCGATAAGGAATTATATTTTATAAATTAGAATAAATTTCTAAGATTTTGTAAAGAAATTGTTATATTGTATTATAAGACTTTTTGTTTTATAATACAAGGGAGAAACGTGCTGACCATAAGCACTAATTTGCTAAGATAAAACGAAATGAATAATCTTCCCGACTACAAAAAAGAGCCTTGTGGCTCTTTTTTCTCTATTTTTAAACCTTTTAAAAAATAAGCCTCAAGCTCACGAAGCCGACTAAAAGCATAAGGCCGCTGAGCTTTACCTTGCAGGCTATTTATACTTTATATCGGTTCCGATGAAGCCGACGGTCTTAAAATCTTGGGGATTTTCTCTGACGATATAGTCGATATAGGAATCGATCATCTCGGCGGTGAAGATATATCCCATAGGATTCATATGGCCGTACAAAAAATACTGCGCTTTAAACTCATCGTCGTAAACGGGGGCGTATTTATAAAGGTCGATAACATAGGAGTTATCAAAATGCTCGGACAGAGCATAGATCGCCTTTACCACAGCCTCGTGCTCGGTCAAGTCGGTATAATGGCTGTCCCTCGGGATGGTTACGAAAAAGAACTTGGCGTCGGGGCTTATTTCCTTATATCTTCGGACAATCTCGGCATAATAGCTTATAAAGGGACGGTCGCCCTCAAATTCGGTAGCGTCGATGTCCTTCGCATCCCCTGCGGGCATATGCTGATTAAGCACGTCGTTTACCCCGAGGGCGATAACGTAGGCCTGACAGGCCTTTTCCTTATTCCAGAGGTCGTTTTCGTCGGCGAAGCTCTCGAGATACCATTTTGCCGTCATTCCTCCGCGGGAAAAATTGTAGCCTAAAAGTCCGTTTTTGCGGGCGATATACTGACCCCAGGAATATTCATAAAGGTCGTGGTAGCCGCGGCTTCCGTCCTCGTTTACGGTTTCAAACTCTCCCGAGGAAAGGCTGTCCCCGATAAAGGCAATTTTTCTGAAAATGGCGGTGAAGCTGTATCCGCCTACAAGCTTTTCCAAAGGATTTTGGTGTAACATATATTTTCCTCCCGTTGCTTTTTTTACATTATATCATCTCATAACGATTATTTCAACCGTCTAAAGCCTCTTTTATACTGTTTACAAACCTTAGAAGCTATGTTATAATCATTAAAAACGTAAAGGAGTTTTTTATGAAAAAGATTTTTGGATTTTACACAAAAGTACCCCTTATACTAAGAATAGCAATAGGCCTTGTAATCGGCGTTTTGCTTGGCCTTTTCGTTAAGGAAGCCGCCTTCGTATCGGTTTTCGGCGACGTTTTCGTCGGCGCCCTTAAGGCTATCGCCCCCATACTCGTTTTCGTCCTCGTCGTTGCCTCCTTGGCCGGTGCGGGTCAGGGTATCGGCCGAAGATTCAGAACGGTTATTATTCTTTATATGCTAAGCACCTTCCTTGCCGCCGTTGTTGCGGTTATCGGAAGCTATATATTCAAGGTTACGATTCCTCTCGGCGCATCGGCTGAGCAGGCCGCTCCCACAGGTCTCGACGAGGTATTCAAGGCCCTGCTTTCCAATATGGTAGCCAATCCCCTCACCGCCCTCACCTCGGGCAACTACACCGGTATTCTCACCTGGGCGATAATTTTAGGCCTTGCCCTCCGTGCCGCAAGCGACAATACCAAAAACGTACTAAGCGACATTTCGGCAGGAGTCTCAAAGGCGGTTGCCTGGATAATTCAGCTTGCCCCCTTCGGAATTATGGGTCTCGTTTACTCCTCGGTAGGCGAATACGGCATCGAAATATTTACCGATTACGGAAAAATTCTTCTCCTGCTGGTCGGCTGTATGCTTGCGGTGGCCCTTATCGTCGATCCTCTGGTCGTTGCGATCACCCTTAAGAAAAACCCCTATCCTCTTGTTTTTAAGTGCTTTAAGGAATCGGGCCTTACCGCCTTCTTTACCCGCAGCTCGGCCGCCAACATCCCCGTTAATATGAAGCTTTGCGAAAAGCTCGGACTCGATAAGGAATACTATTCTGTGGCAATTCCTCTCGGTGCTACGATAAATATGGACGGCGCCGCCATTACCATCACCGTAATGTCCCTTGCCGCCGCCTTCTCTCAGGGTATAAACGTTAATATCCTCGTGGCGATACTCCTTAGCTTTGTTGCTACCCTCGGCGCTTGCGGTGCCTCGGGTGTTGCGGGCGGCTCGCTCCTCCTTATCCCCATGGCCTGCTCACTGCTTGGCGTGGGACAGGACGTTGCTATGCAGGTCGTTGCGGTAGGCTTTATAATCGGCGTTGTTCAGGACTCCCTGGAAACCGCCATAAACTCCTCGGGCGACATTATATTCTGTGCTACGGCGGAATATCGCGAACGAATCAAAAACGGCGAAGATATAAAGCTGTAAATTTTAACCTCCACCGAAAAAAATTCGGTGGAGGTTAAAATTTATAAAGGGCTGCCGATACGGTATCACAATGCCCTAAAGCCACAGCTTATTTTGTAAATTTTGTGTCGGCCCGGAAACTGTTTTGCCTATGACGCGTACCCATTAAAGGGTCACTTTTTCTTTTGCCGACGAGGCGGTAAACCGCTTTACGTCTAAGACCGTTTCGCCGTCTATCTGAAGGGCGCGGGGGCTGTCAAATTCGACGGTTATCTCGTTGCCCGTAAGGACCTTTGTAACGTCGGTATGCCTGACGTGCTCGCCGCTGAATATCTTGGGGAAGATCATAAGGGTCTTAAGCTTTCCCGAGCCGTGGAAAACGAATACAGAAAGCTTTCCGTCCTTATCGAAGCGGTCCTGCCCGGGGGCGGGGATCATTCCGCCGCCGTAGTGCTTACCCTTCATAACCGGAGCAAGCCATACCTTCTCGAAGCGGTGCTCTACCCCGTCCACCGTAACGGTAGCACCGGTAGGCTTATAGTGAAAAAGTAGGCCTTTTATGGCTATAGCGGTGTAATTTACCTTGGTTTTTCCTGCCGCGCGCAGCTTGTCTCCTACCTCACAGCAGTATCCGTCGATTCCGTAGCCGATGCCGTTTATAAAGCGGCTTTTCTTGTCGCCGACCCTGCATACGGGGAGGTTTTCTATGTATTTTTTAAGGTCGATCACCGCGTCGGGCTCGCCGTCGGCAACCTCCTTTAAAAAGTCGTTTCCCGTACCTGCGGCGGTAAAATACAGCTCGCAGTCTCTATCGATGCCGTCTATCTCGTTTATAAAGCGGTTCAGCGTTCCGTCGCCGCCGCAAAGGGTTACCTTTTCGCCCTTGCAGGACTCCATAAAGACCTTATAGTCGGTAATTTTCGTTATATCGGTGAGGATGACCTCGCCCTCAAGCCTTTCGGCTACGGTCTTAGCCTGCGCCTCCCCCTTGCCGCCGCCTGCAAAGGGGTTATAAAGCAGATAGTTTTTCAACCTTATTCCTCCTCAAAGGTTTTAAACACCATATTCGGATAGAGCTTTTTCATTTTCTCGTCACAGTATATCTCGTCTATCCGTTTTTCTATTTGGTTTTTAGGCTCAACCCCCACCGAACGACCTTGCCAACGGACAACCGCCGCCGACGTCACAAGAAGATTTATCGCCATAAAAATCGCTAAAACCATTCCCGAAGCGTTTACGACTTTATTGTCGGCAAGGGGCAAAATCCACTCTATAAAAGGGAAAACGAACCGCACGAATAAAAGGCCCAAAAGCCCCCATATAGCCGTCATTCTGAGGCTTATTCTGCCGCATAGGTTAAAGGGATGACCGCTGTAGTCCCAGGAGGTGCTTCCGAAAACAAGCTCCTGAAAAAGGGAGGCTAAAAATTCGAGCCCGCTTCCCGTAAGCCCCGATAAAAGAAACTGAATAAAAATATTTTTTCGGTTTATAAAAATGCTCAGCAGATAAAAGGCCACCATACCGAGGCCGTAAATGATACAGAAAGGGCCGAAAACGGTAGCCGAATGGTTTTCCCAATGACCCCGCTTCAAAATACACCAAAGCCCTTCAAGAATAAGGTGCGCACCTTCTGCC
>SFWF01000120.1 GCA_004560045.1 bacterium
CTCATTTCCGCTCTTATTATTTTTATATGTGGAATTATAGTAAATTTCTCGGCGCCCGTTTCCTTTGCGGTTACTGTCGTTAATCATCTTTTATTGGCACTGTCGGTCGTTGTTGCCGCCGCAATTGGATTTATTCCGTTTATCCTTAATTCAGCCTTGCTGTTTTCTATCAAAAGGCTAAAAAATCATGGAATAGTTATTACTGACCCCGTTGTAGCTGAAAATCTAAAGGATATTAAGGTAATTTGTACCGATAAAACCGGTACTCTCACTACCGAAAACCTAAGTCTTGTTAAGGTGTACGACGGACAAAGGGATATCGATCTGAATCTTCGTGCACCTGACGACTCATCCTCAACTATACTGAGGCTCGCTCTTATTTGCACCAATTTTTCGCACGACGAGCATACCGAGCGCCACTCGAACAATATGGAATATGCCATAGAAGCCGCTTGCATAGAGCACCTTGGACTTAGCAAAAACGACGTAGACGGAATGTATCCAAAGGTTGCCGAGCTTCCCTTTGATTCGGAACGTATGCTTATGACCACCGTTACGGTTATTAACGGTAACCCCGTAGCCATTGTTAAGGGTGCGCCTGAGGTTATCCTGTCCAGATGCGAGGGTCTTACAGACGACTCACCTGAAAAAGCTTCTGTCGAATACGCAGTTCAGGGTCTTAAGGTTATCGCCGTCGCTATAAAGCCGCTCGATGAAATACCCGCTAATCCTAATGCGGAAGAGCTTGAAAACGGTCTAACCTTTGCAGGGATACTCGGCTTCGAAGACACGATTGATCCTGTCGCTGTTTCACAGTGTAAAAAATGCCGTGAAAGCGGAATAAAGATAGTTATGATAACCGGAGATCATATTGATACCGCCGTTTCTATCGGTATTAAGCTTGGAATTATTAACGACAGAAATGAAGCGTTAAGCGGCGAAGAGTTAAGCGCAATTGAACCCGAGGCTCTTGAAAACGAAATTCATAAATACTCTGTATTCGCACGAATAAGCCCCGAAGATAAGCTTAAGATCGTTACTGCGCTAAAGGCTAAATACGGTAAGGTTCTCGTAACAGGTGACAGCATAAACGATACTCCTGCTCTACTCGCCGCAGATATCGGTTGTGCATTAGGGCTTACCGCATCGGATGCAGCAAAGGACGCTTCCGATCTCGTCGTAAACGACAATCGTTTTTATTCTATCGTACACGCCATAAAGGAAAGCAAGCGCGCATTGCTCGACGTAAAAAAGGCAATCGGTCACAGTATTACATTCATCGCATCTTTATGTATTATCGCTATCGTCGGTCAGCTTTTCAGCGGAGCATCGCACATCGGCGCATCTGCGGCTATGCTTCTTGCGCTGTTTGCATATATACTTCCGATGATCGGCTTCTTTTCCGAAAACTACGGTGGCGGTGTCCCCTTCTCCGCCTCATCCGAAGCCTTTTTCGAAATTCCTTTCATTATAGGAATATCTGCGACAACGGTATCCACCGCTATAATGTCGCTGATAGCAGGCTTTGTTTTCGGTTCGGGAGCAGCCTTCGCCGTTTTCTCAATGTGTATATCAGTATGTGCGTTTTGCCGCGCTCATTCAAGACTCATTCTCTCGAAGCACACGCTTAAAAGCAGAACACTTCCGATAATACTTGCTGTTGTGATTTGTGTGGTTCTGATTATTACGCTTACTCCGCTCGGAGGACTTTTATCGATCGGCCCGGTTTCGGGCGGCGGTTGGATCATGGTACTGCTCTCGTCAATTATAACCTTTATTATATGTGAATTGCTTAAAATAGCTTCAAAACTCATTTCTTCACATCAGTAAAAAAAGTCATAACCGCCCGATATCGGTGGTTATGACTTTTTTATTTCCTTCTGTCTTTTATATTTCTATTTTAAAAGAGAGATCGCTCCTGCCAGAGTAGAAACACCGATGATCTCAACATCATTTTTAACCGAGGCGAGCTGTTTTACGCAAGATTTGGGAACAACACACTTATTAAAGCCCATACGGCTTGCTTCTTTTACTCTTTCAAGTATTCTTGAAACGGATCTTACCTCACCTGATAGTCCTACCTCTCCGAAAACAACCATATCGTCGGGAATCGGAAAATCGCGAACTCCCGAAACGAGAGCCATAGCAACGGCAAGATCAACGGCAGGCTCATCGAGTCTCAGTCCTCCGACAATATTCAGATATGCGTCAAGACTCGAAAAAAACAGCCCCTCGCGTTTTTCAAGAACGGCGAGTATAAGATTAAACCTATTGTAATCAAAGCCTGTAGACATTCTTCGCGGATTTCCAAAGCCCGTAGCCGTCACAAGAGCCTGAACCTCGGCAAGTATGGGTCGGGTGCCTTCTATAACACATGTGATCGCAGATCCCGAAACACCGCTCATTCTACCCGAAAGAAGCATTGCCGACGGATTTTCGACCTCTGTGAGTCCCTTTTCGGTCATTTCGAATACGCCGATCTCATTTGTAGATCCGTAACGGTTCTTTACCGCACGAAGAATACGGTAGGCCTGGTTTCTTTCGCCTTCGAAGTATAAAACCGTATCAACTATATGCTCGAGCACCTTAGGTCCTGCGATCTCGCCGCCTTTATTGACGTGACCGACGATTATTATGGGAATATCGAGGCTCTTTCCGACTCCGAGAAGCATATTCGCTGACTCTCTGACCTGAACAATACTACCGCAGGAAGACGAAAGCTCTTCTATCTTCATCGTCTGGATAGAATCGATCATTACGAGATCGGGCCTTGACGATGAGATATAATTGCAAATAGCCTGCACGTCGGTTTCGGCCATAATGAAAATATTATCCGAATATACTCCGAGTCGGTTTGCGCGAAGCTTGAGCTGAACGACTTTTTCCTTGACACCGCGATGTCGAAGTTGACTATTCCCGACAAAGACGCCGACGTGTTAGAACTGATAACACAGGCCGAGGGAATATACACCACCGACTACAAACGCGCCGAGCATTTCTTTCCA
>SFWF01000002.1 GCA_004560045.1 bacterium
CGGAATAAAAGGCAAAAAGCCGTGGTAACGCTGTCGCGTACCACGGCTTTTTAACACATTAGGCCGCAAAAATTTGCTTTTTTAGGCATTTCGTCCTTAGGAGTACGATCCGTTTGAAGTTCCTCGTTTAGTTTACTGTGCGTTATTTGAGCCGACGGTTATTTTCCCGCTGTATTCGCTTCGCTTTCTGTAGACGGTGATCGAGACAGTGTCGCCCGGGTCGCAGAGGGCTACGGCATCAATGAGGGTATTATAACCGGTTATTTCGGTTCCGTTAAACTCGGTTATTATATCGCCGCGACGAAGTCCTGCGTCCTCGGCGGGACTTCCCTCGGATACGCTCTCAACGACGGCTCCTATAGGATAGCCGAGGATTTCAAGGGCTTCGGCATCGTACTGAGTGTTTATCGAGACGCCGATATAGGGAGTCGGAGAATCCTTTTTATCGATTATACGCTTGCATATACTTATAACCGTATCGGAAGGAATCGCAAAGCCCATTCCCTCGTAGCCCGCGGAAACGATTTTGCTCGAGTTAATTCCGACGAGCTCGCCCTTTACATTTACAAGGGCTCCGCCCGAGTTTCCGGGGTTTATAGCGGCGTCGGTCTGAATAAGCTCGACGCTCTGACTGTCGTAGGAGTCGGAAACGATTCGATTAAGTCCGCTTATAACTCCGTAGGTTACCGAGCCCATAAACTCAAGGCCGCCGGGGTTACCGATAGCGACTACGAACTGACCCGTTTTAAGGTCTTCGGACTTGGCAATGGTTATTGCGGGGAGATTTTTAGCGTCTATCTTTATAACCGCAAGGTCGCAGGAAATATTGTAGCCCACTACAGTAGCGTCGTAGCCCGTTTCGGCGTCGTTACTGAGATAAACCTGAATACGGCTGGTTTTGTACTCCACCGCTTCGGCGATAACGTGGTAGTTGGTTATTATATATCCGTCGGAGGTATAGATAACTCCCGAGCCTTCACCCGAGGATTCCTGCGTACCGTAGAAGAAGTTGTTCACCGCTACGGTAGTTCTTATTCCGACAACGCTCGGAGTAACCTTTTCGGCTACGGCCTCAACCATGGTAGCGTCGAGGTCGGAAACGTCGATATTTACGGTACCGCCGTTTCCCTGCGCCGTAGAATTATTCTTTACAGGGGTTTCCGTTTTGCCGATTAAAGTAGGATCGTATACCGAGAAGACGATAGCTACCGCAGAGCCTGCGCCGATAATTGCGGCAAGAAGCGCGGCGATTATTACGGTAAGCACCGAGGCTCCGCCCTTCGCTTTCTTCTCCTTTTTCGGCTTCTTGGGCTGAGCATAGGTCGGCTGAGGAGAACAAGAGGGCGCCGAATAGTCGGTTACGGGAGCAGCAGGCGGAGTATAGGGAGGGGTCGGCGGCTGCTGAGAAGCAGGGTCGAAGGAAAAATATCCTCCCTGTGAGGTTACGGTGTAGCCCTGACCTGCCGACGAGGAAGAAATATCCTCTGACACGCCTGCAGACTGAGGATTAAGCGGCTCGGCAGGCTGATTTTCCGGATTAAGATTATTTAAGTTTTCGTCCAATTTTAATTACCTCCGAAGAGAATTAAGATTTAAACCTTTTTCGGTTTACAATGGAATTATAAACCGCGATTTTTATTTCGGTTATACGATAATATGAATTTATCGTTAACAAATTTGACTATTTTGCACCGTTTTGCTTTTTAGCGGCGGTAAGGGTGTTTTTCATAAGGGTTGCAATGGTCATAGGGCCTACTCCACCGGGTACGGGGGTTATATAAGATGCCTTGGGCTCTACCTCGGCAAAGTTTACGTCACCGCAAAGCTTTCCGTTTTCAAGCCTGTTTATACCGACGTCGATAACTACCGCGCCCTCCTTTACCATATCGGCGGTTACGAAATTAGCGCGACCGACGGCGGCAACGAGGATATCGGCTCTAAGGCAGACCTCTTTAAGATTTTTGGTTCTCGAATGACATACGGTAACAGTTCCGTTTTTATGAAGCAGGAGCATAGACATAGGCTTTCCTACGATATTGCTCCGTCCTATTACCACACATTCCTTGCCCGTAATATCGATGTTCTCGTATTTTAGCATTTCCATTATTCCCGCAGGGGTACAAGGCAGAAAGTCGTAATTTCCTATCATTATTTTACCCACGTTGTGCGGATGAAATGCGTCTACGTCCTTTTCGGGGATGATGGTATTTATAACGAGCTCCTCGTTAAGATGTGACGGCAGAGGAAGCTGACATAAAATACCGTTTATTTCGGGGTCGGTATTAAGCTCCTTTATAAGGCTTAAAAGCTCCTCCTCGGTAGTTTCGGCGGGCATAGTATACTCACGGGAGAGCATACCGAGCTGCTCGCAAGCCTTTTTCTTGTTGTTAACGTAAACGCGGGAAGCGGGGTCGTCACCTACAATAATTACTGCAAGACCGGGGATTATTCCCTGCGCCTTAAGCTCGGCAACCTCCTTCGCAACCTCTTCCTTAACGGCGGCAGAGATTACCTTTCCGTCTATAATTTTTGCCATTTTTTATTCCTCCGTTTCGGTAACTTCTTCGTCGGGCTCTTCTTCACCGAGCTCTTCTTCAGCGGTCTCGTCGGCAAGCTCGTCGACGAACATACTCTCGTAGGTAGTATCGGTAACGGCGGTCTTTTTTCTTCTTCCGATAACTACCAGACCTACGATACCTGCTACGCAGATAAGGACAGAAAGAACCTGAGATACCCTAAAGCCGAAGAACATAAGACTGTCGGTTCTGAAGCTTTCGATAATGGTTCGGCCAAAGCCGTACCATACGCAGTAGTACAGAGCAATCTGACCCGAAAACCTACGCTTATTGGATAAGAAGTGAAGCAGAACGGCGCCTGCTAAGCACCAGATAGATTCGTAAAGGAAGCAGGGATGAACAAGGCCGCGTCCGACAACGTCTACCGTGTTTTCGCTGGTCATTCCCCACCAGTCGCTTCCCGTAAGAGAGCCGAAGGCCTCCTGATTAAAGAAGTTGCCCCAACGGCCGACGCCCTGACCGATAAGAAATCCGATAGAGGCAAGGTCTAAAAGGTCGAGTATTTTGACCTTTCTTATTTTGGCCATAATACAGCCGCCTATGACCGCGCCGATTATTCCTCCGTAGATGGCAAGCCCCGCAATACCCGAGCCGCCCAGACCGAAAAACTCACCAACCGAGCTTATTTGTCCGTTGGGGTCGAAAAGCACGTAATATGTACGGGCGCCGAGTACGGCAAGCGGTGTCGCCACAAGAACGACGTCGATAACCCGGTCGATATCGAGGCCAAACTTTTTAGCCCTTATATAAGCGTAGACGAGAGCGCCGATAAAGCCTACGGCGATAAGGATTCCGTACCAATATACCGGAAAATTGATTCTGATGTCCGTCCAGGGAATTGTAAAATCCAGCTTAAATGCCACAGGGTCGAGTATAAGATTTATTCCGAAAATTGTAACTCTCATAAGAAATTATCCTTTCTTTTTTGGTGAAATGACCGATAATACCGAAGCCTTTTCGTCAAGGGCTTTAAGCCGCTCGATTATATCCTCGTCGGTTATTTCTCTTAGTATCTCTACCGTATCAAACAGATCGCCGCCCGATATGGCACATTCTACCATATCGCGGACAATTCCCTCGGTACTGTCGAAATTCTTTACGGCGTCGCCGTAGGCCGAGCGCTTTACAGCGTTTAAAAGGCGGGGATCTATTCCCTCTTTTATAAGTCTTGCGACCTCAGCCTTTATCTCCTCGGAGACCTTTACGGGGTCGTCGGATTCGCCCTCTATAATAAAGGATGAATATCCGTGACCCTGAAAATATTCAGCCGAAAATTCGTCGCCGATAAGGCCGTCGTCAAGAAGCTTTCGGTAAAGCTCGGAGCAGTCGCCGCAGAGTATCTCAAGAAGAAGTCCCGCAACGGTCTTTTCCTTAATGGTCGGATCGCGGCCGTCGAAAACCTCTTTATATCCGAAGCAGAAAAGGGGCTTTGCGACCTCCAAGGACTGCTCGGTGTAGCCGCTCAGCACTTCCCTGCTCTCGGGGAAGGAAAAGCGGTCGATCTCTACGGGAGGGGTAGGCTTAAGATTTTTTTCGATCTGACAAAGCACCTTGTCGGTATCAATATTTCCCGCAACGCATATATACATATTATTCGGGTTATAAAAGGTATTATAGCATTCGTATAAAAGGTTATGATCGATTTTCGCGATAGAGTCGACGGTTCCCGCAATATCGATCTTTACGGGATGATTCTCGTACATGGCGCAGAGCATATTGAAAAGCACCCGCCAGCCCGGACTATCCTCGTACATCTTAATTTCCTGCGCAATTATTCCCTGCTCCTTTTCTACCGTTTCGGCGGTGAAATAGGGAGATTGAACAAAGTCGAGAAGAATAGCGAAGTTTTCCTCGAAGTTGGAAGAACAGGAGAAAAGATAGCAGGTTCGGTCGAAGGAGGTATATGCGTTACAGTAGGCGCCCGTTTTGGCAAACCTCTGAAAGGTGTCCCCTTCCTCACTTTCGAAAAGCTTATGCTCGAGAAAATGTGCAATTCCTGCGGGTACCTCTACGGTTTTACCGCCGTTTTTTGAAAACTTGGTGTCGATGGAGCCGTAGCGGGTTCCGAATATGGCATAGGCCGAGGAAAAGCCCGCCTTTTCCATAACGTAGACCTTAAGTCCGTTATCGGTTACGGCGTAGGTATACTCGCCCAGCATTTTATCGGTACAGAGGGTTCTTTTCATTATTCTTCACCTCTCTTCGGAAGTAGTCGGTATACGGTATGAAGCTTGATTCCGCGGGCAGCCTCGATTATTTCCTCGCGGGAGACCTTCATAATAATTTCAGAAGCCTCTTCGGGGGTTACGAGCTCGCCCAGCTCCCTTGTATACCAAGCGTCAAGGGCGGTCGCACTGTCGTAATAGCCCGCAAGAGCATCGGTTACGGATTTTTTCGAGGCCTCTACTACCTCGTCGTCGAAATTACCGTTTTTAATATCGTCGAGCTCACGAAGGACTGCGTCTACCACCTTTTGAGCATTTTGCTCCTCGATTCCGGATTCCACCGTTACAAAGCCCTTACTTCTTCTCGACGAGGCGGAGCAGTAATAGCAGAGGGATTCCTTTTCTCTTACGTTTTCGAAAAGCTTTGAATAAGGGCCGCCGCCCCAGATATCGCTAAGCAGAGAAAGCGCGGCAGACTCCTTAAGGCTTCCGTGAAGATTCGAGGTAAAGCCTAAGGCAAGCTTGCCCTGCGTAACCTCGAAGCGTTCGGTAATATCCTTTACCCTTTCGGCCTCGGGAAGGGCTCTGAAAAATTCGGTATCGGTTATGTCGTGACGGGGAATACTTTTAAACATGGCGGCGAACTTTTCGAAGGCCTTTTCGGGATAGGAACCCGATACGGCGCATATACGGACGTAGGCCGTTTCCAAAAGCTTTCGCCAGGCAGAAATAAGGGCGTCGGAATCGATCTTATTTACCTCTTCGACGCTTCCGTAGCTGAACTTGCCGTAGGGGTCGGAGCCGAACATTTCGGCCAGCAGACGGGTACGGGCGAAGCTTCGTTTATTGTTTATCTCTCCTTCTATACGCTCGACGGTCTTGCGCTTTTCGCGGTCGATATCCGAGGTCCTGAAGGCTCCCTTTTCAAAAGACGGGGCAAAAAGCAGACCGCAAAGCAGGTCGGCCGCCTCGGCTACGGGACTACAGCCGTCGAAGGCAAACTTATCGTTTATAACGCTTATTCCGAGTTTTATATGAAAGCGGTCGCCGCATTTGGTTGCAGAACAGGAAAGGTCGGCTCCGTAAAGCTCTAAAAGACGGATATTAAGGTCGATATAATCCTTATACTCCTCACAGCAGGAGGAGAGCAGATAAGGCAGTAAGGAATCGGTCGCCATGGTTTCGGCGTTAAGGGGTATATAAAGGTTGCAGGTTATAAGGGTCGTACTGAAACGGTCGTTAGGGATAAAATAACCGTCGACACCCTTTGACAGACTTAAAATTTTAAGAGACAAAACAGTACCTCCGTCAAAATATAAAGGTTCTAATAATTATATCACATATCATCTGAAAATTCTACTACTAAATATATTCATATTTTCGTTAAATGTTTTTCAAAAGGTTTTGTTGACATATTGAAAAAAAGAATGTATAATTAAAATACAAAATTTATTTAAAGGTGGTAAATATCTATGAAATTAAAACACGTTCTCTGGACTTTGGCAGGAATCGTAGCAGTTATTGCTATGGCAGTAGGAGTAGCAGTTATAGTTGACCGTTTCATCACCCGTAAGGAGTGCCCCGACGGATATCTTGAGTGTGAGACCGAAGATCCTACCGAGGACGAAGAATAATCCGAAATTAAAGATAAGCCCCGCTGATTATCAGCGGGGCTTGTTTTATAAAAAGAGAAATTTTTGTGTATTTTATCCTTTTGAACGAACAAATTGGGCAATACGTCTTTTAATTTTGTGCAAAATAACTAAAATATTAAATATTTTTGTGCTATTATACAGTTGAATTTTTTGCGGTTTTAGGGTATTATATATGTACTGTATTATTTTTTAGTTTAAAAGGGGAATTATTCATGAATAATTACACCGCAAAAGATCTTAAAGAGCAGATAGAAAAGAAGCTTCTTCATAATTTTGGCGTAACTCCCGAAAACGCTTCCGACGAGCTTTTTTACAAGGCCACTACCCTTGTTCTTATGGATATTATGCGTGCCCGCCGCAGCGACTTCAGAAAAACCGTTGCCGCTGAGCAGGCTAAAACTGTTTATTATATGAGCATGGAGTTTCTTATGGGCCGCTCCCTTAAGAACAGCTTATATAATCTTGAACTTACCGAAAAAATGCAGAAAGCTCTTAAAAGCTTTAACGTAGATCTTAACAAGCTCTACGACCACGAGCCCGACGCAGGTCTCGGAAACGGCGGTCTCGGACGTCTTGCCGCCTGCTTCTTAGACGGACTTTCAAGCGGCGGCTACCCCGCTATGGGCTACTGCCTAAAATACGATTTCGGTATCTTCCGTCAGAAGCTCGTTGAGGGCTGGCAGACCGAGCTTCCCGATAACTGGCTTCCCGGTGGCGAGGTTTGGCTTGAGCACCGTCCCTCGAAGGAATGCGAGGTTCATTTCGACGGATATATCGACGAAAGCTGGGACGGACATTTTCATCGCGTAGAGCACAAGAACTACACCGTAGTCAAGGCTATTCCCTACGACCTTATGGTTGCGGGAAAGGACGGAAAAACGGTCAACGTTCTTCGCCTCTGGAGCGCAAAGGCACCCGATTTCAATATGCTCGCCTTCAACCGCGGCGACTACGTCGGCGCTATGGAGCAGCAGGCTCAGATCGAGGCCATCAGTAAGGTGCTCTACCCCGAGGATAATCATTTTGAAGGAAAATCTCTCCGACTCCGTCAGCAGTATTTCCTCGTTTCCGCTTCTATTCAGGATATTCTTCACCGTCACCTAAACCTTTACAACACCCTCGAAAATTTAAGCGACAAGGTTGCCATTCACATTAACGATACCCACCCTGCCCTCTGTATTCCCGAGCTTATGCGCTTTTTACTCGATGAATGCGGTTATAGCTGGGATAAGGCCTGGGGAATCGTTACCAAGACGGTTGCCTACACCAACCACACGGTTATGCAGGAGGCTCTCGAGTGTTGGAGCGAGGAGCTCGTTAAGACGAGACTTCCACGTATCTATCAGATCGTAAAGGAGATCGACAACCGTTTCCGCTACGAAATGTACGAGCGCACGGGTGACGCAGGCATCGTTGAACGCACCGCAGTTATCTCGGGCGGCGTAGTTAAGATGGCAAACCTTGCGGTTATCGCCTCCCACCACGTAAACGGAGTATCCCGTCTCCATAGCGAGATCCTTAAGGACAGCTTATTTAACGACTACTACAGAGTGACCCCCGAAAAGTTCACCAACGTTACCAACGGTATCGCTCACAGACGCTGGCTTTGTCAGTCCAACCCCGAGCTCAGCGGTTTTATAACCGAGCTTATCGGCGACGGATTTATCAAAGACGCTTCCGAGCTTTCAAAGCTTAAGGACTACCTTTCCGACGGTGCAGTGCTTAAAAAGCTTGAGGAGATCAAGCTTCATAATAAGGAGCGCTTCGCCACTTACGTTAAGGAGCAGACCGGTACGGTTCTTAACCCGAATTCCATATTCGATATGCAGGTTAAGCGTCTCCACGAATATAAGCGTCAGCACCTTAACGCTCTTCACATAATTAAGGATTATCTCTTTATTAAGAATAATCCGAACGCACCCTTTACCCCCAAGACCTACATCTTCGGAGCAAAGGCCGCACCCGGTTATCATCTTGCAAAGCAGATAATTCAGATGATCTACTGCCTCTCGAAGGTTATCGATAACGATCCCGCAGTTAAGGATAAGCTTAAGGTATTCTTCCTCGAGGATTACAGAGTCACCATGGCCGAGCTTATGATCCCTGCGGCAGAGGTCAGCGAGCAGATCTCCCTTGCCTCCACCGAGGCCAGCGGCACCGGTAATATGAAGTTGATGATGAACGGCGCTATAACCCTCGGTACCGAGGACGGAGCAAACGTAGAAATTCACGAGGCCGTCGGCGACGACAATATCGTTATATTCGGTATGCATACCCCCGAGGTTATGTCCCTCAGAAAACGCGGCTACAGTCCGAGAGAGTATATCGCCAACAACAACGAGCTTAAGGCCTGCCTCGAATTTATAGGTCAGGGCATTGGCGGAGTTTCCTTCGATAACATTTACCGCACCCTTTCCGACGTAGACTATTATATGGCCGCGGCCGATTTTGCCGATTACTGTGCCGCCCACAATAAGATCGACGCCCTTTATGCCGACCGCGACAAGTGGAACGCAATGAGTCTTAATAACATTGCCGCTTCGGGCATATTTGCCGCCGACCGTTCTATCGAGGACTACGTTAAGAACATCTGGGGTCTTACAGCTTTAAAATAATATTTCGGAGAGATCAGAGTGTACTATCCGTATAATTCACGCGATCCGCTATATAAGTCGAAATTCGGAGCTGTAGCTTCGGGCGAAAGTCTGATGCTACGGCTTTTACTCCATGCAGACGCCCGTGTGCACGAGGCTTTTTTAAACCTGCGCAAGGACGGAGAGGATACTATCTATATTAAGATGACCCCTACCGAGTGGAAGGACGGCTATCGCGTTTACGAGATAGAAAGAAGCTTTGAGGAAGGTCTTTATTTTTACCGCTTCAGCTACACAAGCGATCACGGCGACTTTTACGTTACCGCCTTTGAGCATAATATCGGTCACATATCAAGTGAGGGTAACTGGTGGCAGCTTACCTGCTACGAAAAGAACTATAAAACACCCGACTGGATAAAGGGCGGAATAATCTATCAGATATTCCCCGACCGCTTTAAGAATTCGGGAAAGAAAAAATCGAACGTTCCCGAAGGACGCTATCTTACCGCAAACTGGTATAAGCAGCCCGAATACCGTCAGCAAAACGGCCTCTGCTCCCTTAATAACGACTACTACGGCGGAGACCTTGAAGGAATAAGGGAAAAGCTCCCCTATATTTCAGAGCTTGGGGTAAGCTGTATATACTTAAACCCCATATTTGAGGCCCATTCCAATCACCGCTACAACACCGCCGACTATTTAAAGATAGATCCCCTTCTTGGTACCGAGGAAGATCTTAAGGCTCTTTGCGAGGATGCAAAAAAGCTCGGGATCTATGTTATTTTAGACGGGGTTTTCTCCCATACGGGTGACGACAGCGTTTATTTTAACAAGTACGGCCGTTACGGAAACGGCGGCGCATACAATGACAAAAATTCTCCATACTTCGGTTGGTTCAAGTTCAGAAGCTGGCCCAATCAGTATCATTCCTGGTGGGGAATTTCGACCCTTCCCGAAACGGTAGAGGAAAACGAGGATTTCGACCGCTTTATTACGGGCGAGGACGGAGTTATCCGCTACTGGATGAAGAGGGGCGTCAAGGGATGGCGACTCGACGTTGCCGACGAGCTTCCCGACAGTATTCTCGACCATATACGCGAGGCTATCAAGACCGAAGACCCCGAAGGCTTTTTGCTTGGAGAGGTATGGGAGGACGCTACGAATAAAATAAGCTACGGCAGCAGAAGAAGATACCTTCGCGGCCGTCAGCTCGATTCGGTTATGAATTATCCCTTCGCCGACGCAATAATCGGCTACGTAAACGGTGGTGACGGAAAGGATTTTATCGACCGAATTGCCGATATTTTAGAGGACTATCCCATTGCCGCCACAAACGTTCTTATGAACCATCTCGGAACCCACGATACCCCGCGACTTATAACCCGCCTCGGAACCGACGAATATCCCTCCTCAAGGGCCAAGCAGTCGGCCTCCTTTTTAAGCGAGGAGCAGTATGCCAAAGCCGTAAAGAAGCAGAAACTTGCCGCTGTTATTCAGTATACCCTGCCCGGTGTTCCCTCCCTATACTACGGAGACGAGGCAGGACTTGAGGGCTTCGGCGACCCATTCTGCAGAGCGGCATATCCCTGGGGCAAGGAAAACAACGAGCTTATAGAGTTTTATAAATGGCTCGGCAGAGTTCGCAGACAAAACGACGTTTTAAAGGACGGAGTTTTCTATCCCTTGCTTGGAGGTCTCGGCTCTATGGCCTTTATGCGAGTAAAAGAGGGCGAAAAGCTTCTCGTTGCCACAAACCGCTGGAAAGAAACCGACTGGATAACCGTTCCTTTCGAGTTCGACGGCGCAGAGGTAATCTGCGGAAACAGACCCCGGGGAGGATATCTCGAGCTTCCGCCCATAGGCTGTGCTATCCTAAAAATCAAGGAGTAAGAATATGTTCAGATACGAAACCCATCTACACACCTATCCCGTAAGCCGTTGTGCTCAGGTAGGGGTTAAGGAAACCTTAAAATTCTATAAGGATATCGGATATCAAGGCGTTTTTATAACCAACCATTTTTTGGACGGCAATATAAATATCGACGAAGAGCTTCCCTATGAGGAAAAGATAGAATTCTATTTTTCCGACTTTGAAGAGGGAAAAAAGTTTGGTAAAGAGATAGGCCTTGACGTTTTTTGCGGAGTTGAGATGTCCTATAAGGGCACCGATTTCCTTATTTTCGGACTTGATAAAAAATGGTGGACCGAGCATCCCGAAATAATGCTTATGAAGAAAAGCGATCAGCTACCCGTTTTGGCGGAAAACGGCGCTCTCGTCATTCAGGCCCATCCCTTCAGAAACCCCTCTTATCTCGATCATATCAGACTTTTCCCCGACCAGGTTCACGGAGTAGAAATAATTAATTCCTGCAATGATGAGCTCTCAAACAAAATGGCGGGTATATACGCCGAAAACTATAATCTTCTCCCCTTTGCGGGAACCGATAACCATATCGGAAGCAGAAAGACGAGTCTTTCGGGGGTTGAGACCTTCCGACCCGTCGAGGACGAAAAGGATTTCGTTGATATGATCCTTTCGAAGAAATATAAAATATTTTCAGAGCAAAAAAGAGATTCGTGAGTTCACGAATCTCTTTTAATTTATTCTTCCGTTTTAGGAGCCTTTCTATTCGCTTCGTAGCCGCGCATAATTTCCAGGGCTTCGCCGCACATAGGAATTATCGCAATAGCGTTAAATACCGTCATAAAGGCTATACCGACGTCGCTCAGCGCCCATACGGCCTCATAGGCGGCAAGACCGCCGATAAAGAGCATTAAAAGGGCGAACAGCTTAAACATCGTCTGATACTTCATCTTATCTCCAAACACGTATGCCACGTTTGAACGGGCATAGAAAAGAACTCCGATGAAGGTCGAGAAGGCGAAAAGCCAAAGTGTCACGGTTATGAATATTCCGCCAAAATCGCCGAGATGATAGTTCATAGCGGCCTGAAGCAGGGACATTCCGCCGAGTCCGTTAGTTATCTCAGAAGGAACGAGAAGGATTATAAAGGCGGTACAGCTACAGATCACCAGAGTATCGATAAATACGCCGAGAGCCTGCATAAGACCTGTTTTTGCGGGATGATCGGTATCGGCAGCGGCCGCCGCGCAGGGAGCCGAGCCCGAGCCCGCCTCGTTAGAGAAAAGACCTCTTTGAACACCCGACATTATTACGGCACCTATTCCGCCGCCCGCCATTTCTCTTATGCCGAAGGCCTCGGTAAAGATACGACCGAACACACCGGGGACTCTCGCGATATTTATGAAGATTATTACGAGGGTCATAAGGAAAAAGGCGCCTGCCATAATCGGAACCATAACGTCAAGGACCTTTACTGTAGCGTTTTTACGAAGGACTATTACGGCAGCAAGGGCTACCAGCACGATTATGGTATAGATAGGCTCGATTCCGAATTCGGCCTTTACCGCTTCGGTAACCGAGTTTCCGACGACCTGACTTATACCGCACCAGCAGACGAGTCCCGATAGCGCGAAAAGCACCGCTAAGAAGGATTTTTGAAGCTTTTTCTTACCGATTTTTTCCATAAAGGCGTGTATGTAATAAGCGGGGCCGCCGCGGTAGCCTCCGTAAAGGGGGTCGCGCTCTTTATATTTCTGCGCCAAAACGGCCTCTACAAAGGCGGTAGCCGAGCCGATTATTGCGGTTACCCACATCCAGAAAACGGCACCTGCGCCACCAACGGTTATTGCGGCAACGACACCTGCAAGATTTCCCATTCCGACCCTCGTCGCGGTAGAGACGATAAGGGCCTGCCAGCCCGAGAGGGCACGCTTGTCCTTCTTGTCGCTTTTTTTGGTAACGGTCCGTACCATATTCGGGAAATGACGTACCTGAAGGAATTTCGTTCTTATGGTAAAGTAGATTCCCATAGCTACGAGAATAATTACAAGCAGAGATATTTCAAGTTTATTGCCCGAGCCTGTAGGAATAGAGATTATAGCGTTATTGAAGATTCCGCAAAGGAAGAAAACTACCTCCTCAAAGACCTTATAGATCGCCTCTCCTGCGGAGGATAACGCGGCACCGACCGAGGAAAACCAATCGGAAACCGAAATTGCAAGAAGCTTTAACATAAAACACTGTTCCTTTTTGTTATTTACTTCGGATATTGTATCATAGTTTAAAATTTAAAGCAAGGGGATATTTTCTTTCCCGATGACAAGCTCGTCCTCGGCTACGCTGCAGGTAAGAAACACTACCTTAACACCCGCCTTTTCGGCGGCAGAAAGGGCCGACCCAAATTCGGGATGAGTAGAGACGTTGGGTCTTACCTCGGTTATACCCTCCATCTGAATAACGAAGGCCAGAAAGCAGTTATAGCCCTTTTTACTCAGGTCGGCGAGCTCTTTAAGGTGCTTTACTCCCCTATCGGTAGGCGCGTCGGGGAAATAGCCGACACCGTCTATCTCTAAGGTACAGCCCTTGACCTCTAACAGATATTTATCGCTACCCTTTTCCATATAGAAATCGATTCGGGAGTTACCTATCGTGTATTCGGGCTTTATATAGTCGAAGTCCTTTGTTTTAAGCCACTCGAGGGCTACCTTATTAGGGGCCTGCGAGTCGATATTAACAAGCCCCAGTCCCTCTTTATAAACGGCAATAAGGTCGTATTTGGTTTTACGGGAGGGGTTATCGGAGGCCTCCAGGATAACCTCCGCATCGGGAAGCAGAAGCTCCTTACAGCGTCCCGTATTTTTAACGTGTACCGTCTCACGTTTACCGTCTATCTCGACCGTTGCTATAAAGCGGTTAGGTCTTTCGATAAATTTTCCTTTAACTGTTTTTAAATATTTCATATCAGTAAATGCTGAGATCCAGCTCACGGCTGAGCTTTTCGAGGGCTTTTATGCCTGCGATACTGTTGCCCTTGCTGTCGAGGGCGGGAGAATATAGACCTATTCCCATTCTGCCCGGCACTACCGCCATAATTCCGCCGCCAACACCGCTTTTTGCTGGAATTCCGACCTTAACGGCAAACTCACCCGAGCCGTCGTACATTCCGCAGGTCATAAGCACGGCGTTTATGTATCTTGCGTATTCGGGTCTTATTATCTGCTCTCCGCTTACGGGGTCTTTACCTCTGAAGGCAAGGACGCGGGCCATTTTCGCCAGATCGTCGGCGGTCATTCTTATAGAGCAGGCTCGAAAATAGCAGTAAAGCACCTCTTCGGCATCGTCCTCTATCATACCGTAGGCCTTAAGCATATAGGCAAGGGCTCGGTTTTTATTACCCGTTTCGGTTTCGGAACGAAATACCGCTTCATCCACCTCGAGGCTTTCGTTTCCCGACACCTTTTTCATAAGGTCCAGCAGGCGGTCGAAGCGATCCTTATAGGTCTCCCCCTTTATAAGGGTACAAAGAGCAATGGCTCCCGTATTTATCATAGGGTTTATATGGTCGCGTTTAAGGGCAAGATCACTATAGTTAAAGGCGTCGAAGGGCTTTCCCGTAGATTCTACGCCGACAAGATCGTGCACCCTTTCCTCTCCGCTGTCCATAAGGGCAAGAAGCAGTATAAAGGGCTTGGCAACGCTCTGCATAGTGAATTTTTTATCGTGATCTCCCGCAAAAGAGAGCTCTTTTGCTCCGTTCGCAACGCTTATACCGAAATCGTTTCGGTCTACCTTTGAAAGCTCGGGTATATAGGAAGCAAGACGGCCGTCGGCGGTATAGTGACGGCAATCGTTAAGCAGGTTTTCAAGAAGTCTTTTCATATTACCTATCCTTTCTTTCTTTTCTGAATCTAAGAGGAGATACTCCTTTTAGTTTTTTAAAGTTCGCGCCGAAATAGGCGGCGGTTGAAAAGCCGACCTCGGCGGCTATCTGCTCCACCGACATATCGGTATTTATAAGAAGCTTTTCGGCGGCTTCGATGCGTTTTTTCGTTATATATTCGCTTACCGTCATACCGAACTCTTTTTTAAAGCCTCTGTAGAGGGTGTTTTTGGAGATATTTCCCTTTCGCGATATATCCTCTACGCTCAGCGGCTCGGAAAGATTGTTTTCGATATACTCTACCGCCATACGTATACTTAGATCATAGCTCGGTTTAAGCATATTTTCAAGGAGAATAAACTTTGCAAGCATCTCGGCGACTCCTCCGATGCTTTTAATCTTTTCTTCGGTGAAAACGGGTAACGAGCTATAATGAACATTCAGTTTTTCGGTATCTGTGCCGATGCTCGCAAGGTAATCTTTAATATCCTCAAAAGCCTTGTCGGTCTTCATCTGACCTAAGATCAGATAGCCGATAAGCTCATTTTCATATATTACGGGCACGGCAAGGTCGGCAAGACCCGCGTGACAGAGCCGCATTTCGGGTTTAAGGCTTTTAGCGCACCGAACGATCAGAAGCTTGTCCGAATTGGCACAGGCGGTATGACCTTTAGGACTTTTCTGAATCTCGGCGCAGTAGCTGTTCTGAGAAAAGACCATACCGAGAGAGGTAAGATCTGCCTTTAAAAACTGAACGTTTATGCCGGTTGCGTTTACGAAATCCTTAAGGGCGGTATTTATCTTTTCCTTATCGTTGTTTATAAGCATATTCTCACTTCCCTGCTCTCATTATATCTTAGGCGGATGAAAATATCAATATTTTTATCTTTTGGGAAAATATTGATATTTTAAGGTGCTATTTTATGTTTAAAAATATGCCGTTTTATCTTATAATGGTCTAAAATAGCATAGGAGTGATTTTATGTCAAAGATCAGCGCGCCTATAAATATGGAGACCGTAACCGAGGAAAATATATCGCTTTACCTCGATATGGTCAAAAAATGCGGCATTGAACGTGTGTTTTTGATCGAAGGCTCCCTTCCTTATCATAGATCCTCTGTTTTTTACAGAGATCCCGAAAAGGTTCGCCTTTGCGTCAGAGAGTTTAAAAAGGTATGTAGCGAGGTCGGATTTTGGTTTTCGACAATGGGCCACGGCGGCGCTCTTAACTTTATGGGCGAAAAGCTTGACCCCCGTCTTTATACGCCCTGTGCCGGCGTAAACGGAGAAATCTCCGATCACGGATATTGCGTGCTTGATGAAAACTTCAGAAGAGATCTGGGCGAAGGCGTTAAGAAAATGGCCGAATTCGGTCCCGACATAATGATGCTCGACGACGATTTCAGAATGAACAACCGTCCTTATTATATGGGTTGCTTCTGCCCTCTTCATCTTAAGGAATATTATAAGCGGATCGGAGAAGAGGTTCCGAGAGAAAAGCTTGAGGAGCTTATTTTACAGGGCGGCAAAAACAAATACCGCTCCGAATTTATGCGTCTTATGAGAGATACAATGCTCGGTACTGCAGCATATCTCAGAGAAAAGGTAAACGAGGTCGACCCGAAAATACGCCTCAGCTCCTCCATCAGTCAGGAAATGTGGGACGTGAACGGTTTTGACGTTATCGAGCTTGCAAAAACCTTTGCAGGAGACACCGAGCCCTTCATCCGAATTGCCGGTGCCCCTTACTGGAACAATAACATTATCCCAACGGTCGAGCTTTGCCGCACAGAACTGAAATGGCTTGAGGACAGCGGCGTTGAGACCATGCTTGAAGGCGACACCTATCCCCGTCCCCGATATAACGTTCCCTCCAAGCCCTTAGAGCTTTTCGACCTTTTGCATCTTGCAAACGGAAGTAATGCGGGACTTTTAAACTATATTTTCGACTATAATCAAAAGCCCGAATACGAAACGGGTTACGTAGAAAGGTTCCTCCGTAATCAGCCCCTAAGACGCGACACCGTTAAGCTTTTCGAAGGAAAAAAGCCCGTTGGCGTGCGGGTCTTTCAGCACCACCGCCTTTTTGAAAACTGGGATCTTCCCCGAAGGCAGGTAGACAATATCTTCAAAAAAATATGCGGCACGGGAAACGCATCCTGGTGCGAAATACTTTCAAAGAACTCCATTCCCACCGCCTTCTACGGTGATCTTCCCCTTTTCGTAACCGGTGAACACGCAAAATACATAAGGGCAGAGGACCTTAAAAACGGTGCCATTCTTGACGCACAGGCGGCTGAAATTCTTAAAAACAGAGGCTTCGACACGGGACTTATTAAATTTGAGAAGATCGCACCCCGGAGCGAATTTTATTTAAAGGATGGCGACGAGATCAAAAACTTCCCTCAGGTCTGCGCCTGCGCCCTTTACTGTAACGAGGGAGCGGAAATACTTACTACTTATAGACCGAGCGGTGAAGCTGCCTCATATTTTTATAAAAACACAGAAGGTCTTCAGTTCCTTGTGTTTGGCTTAGACCATTTTGCAAGCGGTGCTTCGGCAAACTATTTCTGCAACTATTACCGTCAGGCACAGATAGTTGAAAGCATTGAAAAAATGGGCAAAAAGCTTCCTGCGGTATCTTTTAAGAATCCCAACCTTTACATACTTGCCGCAAAAAGTGAAAGCTCTATGGCGGTGGCAATGGCAAACGTGTCCCTTGACGATATATTTTCTCCCGAAATTGCCCTCGACAAGGTATACAGCGAAATAAGGTTTGTAAACTGCACGGGACGCCTCGAGGGAGACACCATTTATCTTTCGGACATCGCTCCCTACGGCTTCGCGGCGTTTGAGGTGAAGTGAATGGAATTCACTGCTTTACTTACCGCTTCGGTGCTGGGCGTAACCCTTCAGCAGATATGCAAAAAGGCCTATAACAAAAAGGTCTCGGGCGGAACCTTCACCTTTACCGCCCTCAGTATTCTTTTCGCGCTGACCGTTTTTATCGCCATCGCTGTTTTTAACGGAACCTTTAATTTTAACTCCGAGATCTTACCCTATTCCATCGGGTTTGCGGTCGCATACGGCTCGGCCTCCATTGGCTCATTCCTCGCTATAAGCACGGGGCCAATGTCCATAACCTCTCTCCTCGTTCAGTATTCCCTTTCAGTTCCGACGATCTACGGACTTTGTACGGGCGACAAGGCCTCCCTTTTCCTTTACGTCGGTCTCGGACTTCTTTTCATTTCCCTTTTCCTCGTCAATATCGAAAAAAAGGGAGAGGAGAAAAAGATCACCCTTAAGTGGGGAGTATTCGCCTTTCTCGCCTTCTTCGGAAACGGACTTTGCTCTACGGTGCAGAAGGCGCAGCAGGACGTTTTCGTTACCGAACAAAACACCGACGGATATAAGAGCGAGTTTATGATAATTGCCCTTGCGGTATCCTTTATCGCTATCGCGGTCTCGGCTCTTATCTTCGAGAGACAGGATCTCGGGGCAAAAATAAAGACCGGTGCCCACTGGTATGTTATATGCGGACTTGCAAACGGTCTTGTAAATCTCTTCGTTATTATGCTCGCAAAATACGACGCCTCTATCGTATTCCCCGTCATTTCGGCAGGCGGAATCGTTGCAACTGCTCTTGTAGGAGTATTCATCTATAAGGAAAAGCTCTCGGTTATGCAGATCATAGGAATGGTTCTTGGTACCTCGTCGATAGTTTTTTTGAATCTATAATAGGTCTGCTTTGCTTCGTAGGGAGGTCAGAACAAAAAACATCGGAAACCTAACAGAGGTTTAGTAGTATTGAAATCTTTAAATTAGTATGATATAATAAACCGAAATTCAATCCATCGCATCACAAAGGAAATGCCTAATGAAAAAGCTTTTTTGTCTTCTTATTTGCACACTTTTATTACTGTATACGACGGTTACTCCCGATATCTGCACCGCACTCCCTGCCGATGCTGCGAAAAAGACGACCGAGACCGTAGCGGCCGAGACCAACTATGCTCCCGACCGCATTATAATCAAACTGAAAAAAACCGCTCGCTCGGATTCTGCTCTCGCCTCGGCAGAATCCGACCTTTCTTCTGTCTGCAAAGAGCTTAGCATTGACGCGGTCAGCCTTCAGCTTTTAAACCCTTCCGACAAGGGCGGTGTCGGTTCATCGAGAAATGCTTTGAGCTCGGTTTCCGACGACTCGCATAACGATCTTTTTGTCGTGACCCTCGGCGGCACGGGAGAGTCCTTCGTCAAAAACACCCTTGAGACGCTCAGAAAGGACCCGCGAGTCGAATATGCCGTACCCGACATTATTATGCAGACCTGCACGGTAGAAACCAACGACCCCGAGTATATTTCCGTAGGCTACCAAGCCCTACGTGCCATCAAGGCCGAGAAGGCTTGGGAGATAACCACGGGAAGTGACGAGGTAGTCGTGGGAATTTTGGATTCGGGTATCGACAGCAGCCACGAAGACCTTAAAAACAACATTTGGGTCAACCCTACACCCAACCGCAACGGTTATAAAAACGATATACACGGCTATAACTTTGTAGATGAGTGCGGCGGCGCACCTACCGATATAAACGGTCACGGCACCCACGTTTCGGGAATTATCGGCGCCGAAGGCAACAACGATATCGGCATTTGCGGAATCAGCCGTAACGTCAGTCTGGCATGGCTCGGCGTTGCAGACGAAGCAGGAAACGTTGCTCTTTCCGACGCAGTAGAGGCCATAAACTATGCCGACAATCTCGACATTCCGATAATAAATGCAAGCTGGGGTGGATTTGCCTCGTTTAACAATTTCGAGGATTTCAGACCGCTTAGGGAGGCTATCGCCGCCTATGACGGACTTATCCTGGCATCCTCGGGAAATAACGAAATATCCTGCGACACCTGCCCCTTCTATCCTGCCAGCTTCGACCTTCCGAACATTGTTTCGGTGGGTGCTTCAAGCTTCGGAACTGCCTCAGATCCTTCAAACGTAACCCGGGCAGGCTTCTCCAACTACGGTTTTAAAAACGTTGACCTCGTCGCCCCCGGCCAAGATATTCTAAGCACGTGGCCCGATAATAAATATGAACAACAAAACGGCACTTCGATGGCGGCGCCTATGGCTACGGGAGTTGCCGCCCTGATAAAGGCGGAGCATCCCGAATATACCGCAGCTCAGATCAAAGAGGCTCTGCTGAGCGGAACGGCCAAAAACGGAAAGTTTTTGGTCGGCAGTATACAAAACGGAGCGGCGCTCAACGCCTACGGTGCGCTCCTACAAACAACGGTTCCCCCCGAAAGGATGAATTTCGGCCAGCTTGGCAATTCCATCACAGTGGAGGCTGGGCAGACTCTTCAGATATTTGCCAACATCTTCCCCATAGAAGCCGATCAATCGGTGGAATGGAGTTCGAGCAATCCCGACGTCGTCCGTATCGAGCACGACGGAAAATATTTTGCACTGACTCCGGGCAGTGCGGTTTTGACGGCCGTCTGCAAGGAAAACAGAGCTATCACCAAATCGGTGCCCATAACCGTAACCCCTGCGGTAAGCGAGATTGCAGAGTTTACCGATAAAAATTTCAAGGCGGCTTACATTTATTCATTAAACCTTGCCTCTTCCGAATACGCTAACGGTATGAGATATATCGACAGTAACATCTATCTCTACGAGACCCATAATTTTACCTTTCTGGAGCTTGTCGGAACCGACGTCGGCTCGCTTGAAGATCTGAAGCTTTTCCCCAACACAGAGACCCTGCGACTTCAAGGCAACGTACTTAAGGGAACGGTCGATCTTACACATCTGAAAAAGCTTAAACAGGTTTCGATAGATGCGGTCGTTGCCACGGGCTTTACCTCAATAAACTACTCTGAAGGCACCTATGAATATGCCCTCAAGGGGGTTAAGGCCATCCTCGGCGGAAAAACCGTAGAAGCCACCCTTGACGGTGACGGTTTTATGGAGATCGATTGGAACAACCTGGACATAAGCAACAACTGCGATGTGTCGTTGCGGTATAAAGATTTCCACCGACCTATATGCGCAGAAGTCAACGGTGAAACCGTCTATGCGGAAAAAAACTGGGTATCTTTGTACAAATTCCCTTGCGATGGCGATACCTCGGTAAAGCTGAAGATCGAGCCCGGTTTGGAGATAAGTGATCCGAAGCTCTTCCAAAGCATCGCAGAAAAGCTCAGAGAAAAGTTCCCCGACATATATTGGTTTTATGACTGGAAAGATGATTACAACCTCACCGAAGGAGACGTTGCGGAATTCAATTATTGGAAGCCGATCTGCAAAAGCGACCTTGAACTGCTCGATATCGGTTACACAGAGATAACCTCGTCCCGATATACCGTCGCAAACGGAAAACTCAGTAAAATTCCCGAGGGCACCACCGCGTCTCGGCTGCTCAGCGAACTGAACGAAAGCGGAACCAGGCTGTTCAGCGGACAAAAGGAGCTTGCCGCCAACGATAAGGTCGGAACGGGAATGACCGCAAAACTGATGCTCGGAGACACGGTGCTTCAAACGGTCACCTTGGTGGTAACGGGAGACGTTAACGGAGACGGAGACATTTCGGTCACCGATATGCTTGCCGTTAAATCACATCTGCTGAAAAAATCAACGCTTTCGGGCGTGAAGGCCACCGCCGCAGACGTGAGCGGTGACAAGAGCGTTTCCATCACCGATTTCATTCAGATAAAAGCAAAAATTTTGGGCAAAGGCACAATTACCGCCCGATAACTCGTATTAGGAGAAAAAATGAAAAAATCAATTTCGGTTCTTATAACCATTATCTTACTTATCACATTCACACTTCTGATGACCGTTTCCGCGGCCAACGCTTCGGCTGAGCTCGTCGGTCCCTCCACGGTTCGGGCGGGAGACACCGTCACCGTAAGTTTTAAGCTAAGCGGCAAAAACATCTCGGGAGTCTCGGGCAAGCTTTCCTACAACAGCAACCAGCTCACCCTGACCGGCACCTCTCAAAAGATTTCCGCTCCCTGGGCAGTTGAATTCAGCGGAAATAACTTTGTAGCCTATGATAACAATCTTGAAAAACCCATAAACAGCACCAAAACTCTGTTTACGGCAACCTTCAAGGTCAAATCTCTTGCAGCAGGGACGACCGTAAAGGTCTCTTTGACCGAGCTCAAGGCGTCTGACGGAAAGGCGGACGTCAATCTCGGCACGGTTTCTTACTCCAAGAAAATCGCCGCTCCCCTTTCGGGTAATAACGAGCTTTCTGAGCTTTCGGTTAAAAACGCAACCGAACCCCCGCATTTTCCGGCAAAACTACAAGCTACAGCGCCTCCGTCCCCTTTGAGATATCGAAGCTCGATATTTCGGCAAAAGCGGTCGACGGCAAGGCAAAGGTCTCGATAAATAATCCTACCCTCACACCCGGAGGCACCACCAAGGTGACCGTAACGGTAAAGGCCGAAAACGGCGCGACTCGAACCTATACCATTTCGGTAAAAAGGGCTCAGGACCCAAATTATAAACCCAGCGACGATTGCTCGCTCTCAAATATAACGGTGGACGGCTTCCTGCTTTCTCCGAAATTCAGCACAGATATCTCTGAGTACGTAGTCTGGGTCCCCTTCGAGACCGAAAGCGTTAAAATCAGCGGTGTTGCCGCAAACGGCAAAGCCTCGGTAACGGTTGAGGGCGGCGAAAAGCTGACCGCAGGAAAAGATAATACAGTCAAGCTGATCTGCACGGCAGAAAACGGTGACAAAAAGGAATACACCGTTACCGTAAAGCGAGCAGGACCTCATAACGGAGAAACAGACGAGGTTACCGAAACGCCCCGTGAGGAGCAAGCAACACCTTCGCCTTCGGTCACAGATCCCGACGCTGAAGAAGGCGACACAAACGGCGTTGCTTGGTGGTGGCTTCCTATAGTCGGCTTAGCTTCGCTTATCCTCGGTATAGCCGCAACCCTTCTTATTCAAAAGATAAGAAAATAGTGTCAAAGGCGGAAATAACGACTCGGTATGATCGATAGTTTTTCTGAATATATAATATTAAAGGTCTGCCCAAGCGCTAATACGAAGCGTTTGAGCAGACCTTGTTTTTTGTATCAAAAAGCCCTGCCGAGAAGGTTTCGGCAGGGCATAAACGGCTCTTTCTTCGGCACAGTCAAACCGAATCGAAAAGCAAGAGCCATTTATACTACCCGTAAACAATAGCGCGAATTGAGGCCAAACGCTATCGAAGGAGGCTTACGGAGGTAGTATCAAGTGGTGATGGCACACGGTTGCCTTCTGACATTTATTATACCATTTTCCTTGTAAATGTCAATAGCTGTTTAAATTAAATTTACAATTTAAATTTACCATTGTACGCTCCAGCGGGATGAGTATCCCTCTCCCGAAAGGGCTTTACCTTTATTTTGGTGGTAGGATGAGCTTTCTGCGCGCTCGGATAAAAGATAATCGAACTCGGCCGAAACAAAGGGTATCGCTACCTCCTCACCCTTCCAGGCCGACAGATACGCGGCGTTGGAAATGGTGAGCTCCTTTATTCCGTCGGTACCGGGGGCTATAAGCTCCTCGCCCTTCAGTACCGAATTCGTAAAGTTCTGAAGAATGCCCTTATGAGCGGTCTCCTTTTCGGTAGGTCTTATCTCTAAGTATTCGGTCTCGATACGCGGAGAGCCTTCCTTAGAGGCGAAACGGACCTCGGATTCGTTGTCCTTAAGCCGCCACCATTTGAGGATATTATTCTCGAGCACGAGCTTTCCGAGCTCACCCGATATCTCGAGACGGTTGGTTCCCGGGTACTCTCCCGTAGTGGTAATAAAGGTACCTGTTGCGCCGCCATCATACTCGGCAATTATGGTAGCGTCGTCCTCGACCTCAATACTGTGATACTTGGCGACGTCACACTTTGCGTAAAGCTTTTTGGGCATTCCGCAGATCCACTGCCAGATGTCGAGGTTATGAGGAGCCTGGTTCAAAAGGACTCCGCCGCCCTCGCCGCTCCAGGTAGCTCTCCATTCGCCCGAGTCGTAATATGACTGCGTTCTGTACCAATTGGTAATTATCCAAACCGAACGCTTAAGGTTACCGAGCTTTCCGCTTTTTACGATATCACGGGCTTCGCGGAAAAGAGGATTCGTGCGCTGATTAAACATTATTCCGAATACTTTTCCGCTCTTTTTAGCCGTTTCGTTAAGCATTTTCGCCTTTGTTACGGTTATATCTACAGGCTTTTCCACGAGGACGTGCAGCTCGTTTCTGAGCGCTTCTACCGCAATATCGGCATGGAAGCGGTGTGGCGTGGCGACGATCACCGCATCTACCCCACCGCTTTTTATAAGCTCGTCAGACGTTTTAAAGATATGAAGGTCGGGATATTTTTCGGCCGCCGCACGGCGCTTTTCGGCATTAGTATCGCATACGGCGACACACTCGGCACCTTCGATCTCGCCCTTTTTAAGGCAGTTCAGATGCGCCGCGCCCATATTTCCGATTCCAATTATTCCGAATTTTAAGTTTTCCATATTGGAAACCTCCTGCGGAGAAAGAGAGTTATTTCGTGCCTGCATAGGAAGAAGAGGTATCGGCTACTACCGAAACACCGCCTTCTTTTCTTCTTGATGTAGCTACCCTCTTCATAAGCTCCTCGTAGAAAAGGTCGTCGTCGATGGGAAGCTCTACCATTTTATCGAGGAAGCAGGAAAGATGCATAGCGTTGGAAAGGGTAACTCCGTTTATACCCTCACGTCCGTCGGCTACAAGGGGCTCACCGCGGAGAATGGCACCCGCCCAAGCATTAAGAACGCCAACGTGCTGAGGATTCTGGCCGTCGGTCTCGATCTCAAGCTTTTTAACCGGCATACTTGTGAAGGAGCTCTGAAGAGTGCGGGTGTATTCCTCGGTGCTGTACTCGAACTCGTAAACGGTAAGCTCATCGTTTTCGACGACAAGCTTAGCCTTATCCATCTGAACTTCGAAACGGTTAGTGCCGTAGGCATCGCCCGTGGTGGTGATAAACACACCCGTAGCGCCGTTTTCGTATTCTACGTAGGTCGTAACGTCATCCTCAACCTCGATGTCGTGCCACTGACCGAAGCGAAGGTTGCTTCTTACCTTAACGGGCATTCCGCAGATCCACTGCCAAAGGTCGAGCTGATGAGGACACTGATTAAGAAGAACACCGCCGCCTTCGCCACTCCAGGTAGCGCGCCAGTCGCCCGAATCGTAATAATACTGAGTTCTGTACCAATTGGTTATGATCCAGTTGGTACGGCGAATCTCGCCGTATTTGCCCGATTTTACAAGCTCGCGCATCTTTCTGTAAACGTGGTTGGTGCGCTGATTAAACATCATTCCGAAAACTACCTCGGGATGCTTATCGGCTTCGGCGTTCATTTCTCTGACAGCCTTGGCATAAACACCGGCAGGCTTTTCACACATAACGTGAATTCCGCGCTTCATACATTCGATGGAGTATACGGTATGATCGTAGTGAGGAACGGCGATTATACAGCCCTCGATAAGACCGCTGTCGAACATTTCCTCGGCGGTGGCAAAGGTTGCGACCTTATCGCCGTAGGCTTCCTTAACCGCCTCGATACGGGCAGGATTTTTATCCGCGATAGCGGTAAGCTCGAGTTCGGGGCATTTACCCTCCATAATGTTACGCGCGTGTCCGGTACCCATATTACCGAAGCCTAAAATACCGATTTTAACCTTTTTATCCATTATAAGTCACCTCAAATTTTAAAATCCGCAGCTCTTAAGATAGTCGTAGCTACGCTTAGCACAGTTGAAGGGATCCTCGCCGTTGCAGTCGTCCTGCTCTACGAGCATATACTTGGTTCCTGCAGCCTCTGCTGCGGCAAAAATCTTATCCCAGTTTAGGTTTCCTTCTCCTACCGGCATCATCTTGCGGCCGGTGCTGGCCACGGGAGCATAATCCTTAAGATGAATACAGGGAACTCGTCCCGAAAGCTTTTCAATCCATTCGGCAGGGTTTCCGCCGCCGCACTGTACCCAGAAGGTATCAAGGGTAAAGCCTAAGAGTTCTTTATCCATCGTCTCGGCAATACGGTCGAGTATAAGCTTATCACCGATCTTTTCGAACTCGTGAGCGTGGTTATGATACATAAGGTATTTCCCGTTAGCCTTTAGTGCTTCGGCTACCGGTCTGTAATAGTGTTCGAAGCTATCGAAGGATTCGCCCTCCTTGGGCCAATATCCTCCGAGACCGACGTAGTCACAGCCGAAAACATCGTGATCCTTAGCAACCTGAACGGGGTCACCCATAAGTCTGTCGGGCTTGATGTGGGTGAGGACACACTTAAGACCGTAGGCGTCGAGCTTTTCCTTAAGCCATAAGGGTTCGTATTCGCAGGTTCCCGATACCTGAATATACTTATATCCGATATCGGCGGTTCTCTTAAGCGCCTCGTCGAAGCTCTCGAGATCCTTACAATAATCGCGAATGGTGTAATACTGAAGACCAATTTCCATTTATGTTTCCTCCTTACAGAAGCGCCTTAAATGCGTTACAAGCGGCATCGAAGGCCTCTTCATTGTTATTAAATACGTAGCGGGTAGCAAGCTGACTTTCGTTACCCTTCTGCTCAAGCTTATCGAGACCTGTAAAGCTGTGAAGATGAGGCTCGATGGTGAAGCAGGTTCCGCCCATTTTGATATAGTCGGGAACGATAACCCTGAGATTTCCTTCACCGTCGCCTGCGGGAACGACCGAGTTATCGGAAAAGGCATCCTTGACGTGGAAATACTTAATATAAGTTTTAAGCATATCCCAGGCCTCTAAGGTGTTCTGACCGCACTGAACAAAGTTGGCGGGGTCAAAAACGCCCTTAAGCTCGGGGACGGTCTTTAAAATATCGAGGCAACGGACGGCTATATCTCCGTAGATACCCTTTTCGTTTTCGTGACAGAGGTCCACTCCGCTTCCCTTTGCGGCCTCAACAAATTTTCCGAGACGGTCGATAACCTCGTTTCGGTAGTCATCGGGATTTTTGTCGTTAGGAATAAAGAAGGAGAACATACGAAGATTCTCGGCGCCGAGGATATGAGCAAGCTCAATAGTATGCTTACATTCGTCGAGATGTGCCTCGAAATCATCCTCAATTCCTATCTTTCCGATAGGAGATCCCATTGACCAGGTTATAAGACCTGCGTCATCCATCTTTTTTCTTACCTCTTTGGCCTTTTCGACGGTTATTTTCGAAATATTGGTGCCGTCGACGTTACGGATTTCGAGACCCTGAAGGCCGTTTTTCTTCATAGCGACGATCTGCTCGTCGATGTTGGCGCTTGCCTCATCGGCAAAGGCGAAAATTCTGATATCACTCATTGTTATACCCCCGAATATGCTGAGAAGCCGCCGTCGATAGGAACGGTAACTCCGGTTACAAAGCCGGTTTTATTTTCGTCAAGCAGCCATTCTACCGTACCGAGAAGCTCGGCCGAGTCGCCGAAGCGTCCCATAGGAGTAGCGGCAAGGATCTTTTTTGTACGCGCCGTCGGATTGCCTTCCTTATCGAAAAGAAGATCGCGGTTCTGATTGGTTACGAAAAATCCCGGAGCGATAGCGTTTACGCGGATATTTTCCTTAGCAAAATGAACGGCAAGCCACTGTGTAAAGTTGGAGACGGCGGCCTTAGCGGCAGAGTAGGCGGGAATTTTGGTTAAGGGACGGTATGCGTTCATAGAAGAAATATTTAAAACGCAGCAACCCTTTTTACCGAGCATATCCTTCATAAAGACCTGACTCGGAAGAAGGACGCCCTTGAGGTTAAGATCGAAAACAAAGTCGAAGCCTGCTTCCTGAATATTAAAGAAGGTTAAAAACTCGTCGGTAGACTCGTCGCCCTTAGCGTACTCCTCGTGAAGGGTGGTACAGCGGGGGTTGTTTCCGCCTGCGCCGTTTATAAGTATGTCGCAGGGGCCGAGGTCGGCGATTACTGCGGCGTGAACGGCCTCAACGCTTTCCTTCTCTAAGCAGTTGCATTTATAAGCCTTGGCGATACCGCCCTTGTCACTTATTTCGGCGGCTACCTTTGCGGCGGCCTCCTCGTTTATGTCGAGAAGGGCAACCTTATTACCCTTTTCGGCGAGAAATCTCGCAAAATCGGAGCAGAGAACTCCGCCTGCGCCGGTGATCACGATTACTTTAGACACGTTTTTCTTCCTTTCTTATTTCGTTTTTTCGATAGCCTCAAAGAGACCTGCGATATAGGTTGCACCGAGGGCACGGTCGAAAAGTCCGTAGCCGTAGCGGCCCGTTTCGCCCCAGATCATACGACCGTGGTCGGGACGGACGTAGCCGTCGAAGCCGTTATCGACGAGGGCCTTTGCAACCCCGAACATATCGATCGAGCCGCACTCGGTGGGATGACCGACCTCTTCAAACTTGCGGTTACCCGTGTATTTAATGTTACGGAGGTGTAAAAAGTGAATACGGTCGGCAAATTCGGTACACATAGCGATAAGGTCGTTATCGGGGTTGGCACCGAGGGAGCCCGTGCAGAGGGTAAGACCGTTTTCCTTCATGGGAACGAGGTTTAAAAAGCGGCGCAGGTGTTCGGCATTCGTTATAATACGGGGCAGACCGAACATTCCCCACGGCGGGTCGTCGGGGTGAATAGCCATATTGACTCCTGCTTCGTGAGCGACGGGAATAACGGCCTTAAGGAAGGTTTCGAGGTTTTTCCAAAGCTGCTCCTCCCCCATTTCCTTATAGGCGTTTATAAGGTCTTTAAGCTCTTCCTTGGTATAGCTTGCGTCCCATCCGGGAAGAGCAAGATCGCCCTTTAAGGGGTCCATAGCAAGAACCGTTTCCTCGTCGTAGGCAAGGGCGTTGGCGCCGTCGGGCTGCTGATGCTCAAGCTCGCTTCTGAGCCAGTCGAAGACCGGCATAAAGTTATAGCAGATACATTTAACTCCCGCTTTACCGAGGCGACGAACGTTTTCGCAGTAGTTTGCGATAAGCTCGGGGGCTTTTTCGGTTCCGAGCTTTATGTCTTCGGGGACGGGAACGCTTTCGACGACCTCGAACTCGAGTCCGTGAGCGGCGGCATCCTTTTTGATTTTTTCGATGCTCTCCATACTCCAGACTCCGCCTGGCTTAACGTCGTAGACGGCCGAAACGATACCGCTCATAGTAGGTATCTGTGAAATTTTTTCGAGGGTTACGGGATCGTCCTGACCGTACCATCTGAAGGTTAGCTTCATATTTTTTATACCTCCTAATATTTCATAACAAGCTTTTTATATATTTTAGCATACTTTTTTGAATATTGGTATTGCAATTCTGCCGTTTTTATTTAAAATACATTGTAAAAATCGTCATCTTTTTGTTAAGTCGCAAAAAAAGCGCCGATATTTTGTATATCGACGCTTTTTCAGCTAAATTGTGTTAATTACAATGTTTACGACCGACACGTACTGAAGAACGGTCCCGAGAACTACGAAAAGATGCCACACGCTATGGAAATATTTTATGCGCTTTTTTGCATAGAAGAAGATTCCGCCGGTATAGGCGACTCCGCCGGCAACAAGAAAGATAAGGGCAAAGGCTGTAATCGAATTGATAAGCGGTTTTATAGTGAATATTATCGCCCAGCCCATAACTATATAGCAGACCATCGATAGCTTTTTATATTTTTCGAGGTCGACCGAGTTGAGGGTTATACCAAGCGCCGCCATACCCCAGATAATTCCGAAAAGGGTCCAGCCCACGCTACCGCGAAGGGCAATAAGGGAATAGGGCGTATAAGTTCCTGCGATAAGGAGAAATATGGTATTATGATCCATTATCCGAAAGAAGCGTTTTACCCTTTCACCCTTAAATATATGGTAGAGGCCCGACATCGTATATAGAATTATCATAGAGGCGCCGTATACGGCACAGCTTACCACCGAAAGGGCATCGCCGCTTAAGGCGGCAAGAACGATAAGGACGGCGGTACCTATAGCGCTAAGGCCCCCTGCCGCAACGTGGGAGACGAAGTTGAATATCTCCTCACCTTTTGTATATGGAATGATCTTGATTTTTGTCACTTTTTATCACCTATGTAATTATTAAAATTTATTTACGCAGTTTTTAAAACTATATGTAGTATACCATAAAACTATGAACAAATCAACAATTACGCTGTTTTTAAAATTTAACTTAAATAATTAGGTAAAAAGGGTTATTTTTCTTGACAAAATATGGTCTTTGGTTTATATTATTAGTTAATTACTTTACACGGAGCAAATGCAAATGGATCAAATTGACGTAAAACTTCTTTCACTTTTAGAAAAAAATGCCCGAATGCCGCTAAAGCAGCTTGCCGAAAGCGTATATCTCTCCTCCCCTGCCACCGCCGCTCGAATCGAAAAGCTTGAGCAAGACGGAGTTATAAGCGGATATTCGGTAAAACTTAATTATAAAAAGCTCGGTTTCCCCATAATCGCCTTTATAAATCTTGAGGTCTCCCCCTCTCAGAAGGCCGAGTTTTACCCCTATATCTGCGCTCATCCAAACGTAATTGAATGCAGCTGTGTCACGGGAGATTATTCGATGATAATTAAGGTCGCCTTCGACAGCACAGAAAAGCTCGATCATTTTATCGGCGAGCTTCAAACCTTCGGCCCCACCGAAACGCAGATTGTCTTCTCTACCCCCCAGGAACCGAGAAGCGTTTTGGTCGAGGAGCTTTTTGAAGATTAAATGAAACGACGGTTTTATACCGTCGTTTTTAATTTCGTTTAGTAAAGAAAAGAAAAACGCTACTGCCCGAGGACAGTAGCGTTTTTAAGTTTAGAGATTATTTACCGTAGAGCTCAACAAGCTTTTCGAGGTGAGCACGACGAGCCTTTGCGGCTTCGGATGCCTTATCGAAGAGCTCTTCTGCGCGCTCGGGGAATGCACGGGTGAGAGAAGAGTAACGTGCTTCGCCGAGGATGAACTCCTTGTAATCGTCGGTAGCAGGCTTGCTGTCGAGGCTGAAGGGGTTCTTGCCTTCTGCCTTGAGGGCAGGATTATAACGGAACATATCCCAGTATCCGCAGGCAACAGCCTTCTTCATTTCCTTCTGACAGTTGACCATACCGCCCTTGATGGAGTGCATTTCGCAGGGAGAGTAGCAGATAACGATAGAAGGTCCGTTATAAGCTTCAGCTTCCTTGATAGCCTTAAGGGTCTGATTCTGGTCGGCGCCCATAGCAACCTGTGCTACGTATACGTAACCGTAGGACATAGCGATCTCGGCAAGGGACTTCTTAGCGATAGCCTTACCTGCGGCAGCGAACTGTGCAACCTGACCGATGTTGGAAGCCTTGGAGGCCTGTCCGCCGGTGTTGGAGTAAACCTCGGTATCGAATACCATGATGTTTACGTCCTGACCTGCGGCGAGGACGTGGTCAACACCGCCGAAGCCGATGTCGTATGCCCATCCGTCACCACCGAAGATCCAAACAGACTTCTTAGCGAGGTATTCCTTCTTGGCAAGAACAGCGGGAGCGGTGGGGCAGCCCTGAGCAGCAGCCTTTTCGAGCTCGGCTACGAGAGCCTCGGTAGCGGCAGCGTTCTTGTTGGTGTCGTTAGCGGTTGCGAAGTAGGCTTCTGCAGCAGCCTTGAATTCGGCAGAAGCCTTATCGGATTCGGCCATTTCCTTAACCTGAGCCATAAGACCGTCTCTGATGGCCTTCTGACCAAGGTATATACCAAAGCCGTGCTCAGCGTTATCCTCGAAGAGGGAGTTTGCCCAAGCAGGACCGTGACCCTTAGCGTTTACGGTATAGGGAGAGGTTGCGGCAGGTCCGCCCCAGATGGAAGAACATCCGGTAGCATTGGAGATGTACATCTTGTCACCGAAGAGCTGAGTAACGAGACGTGCGTAAGCGGTTTCTGCACAGCCTGCGCAGGAGCCTGAGAACTCGAGGAGGGGCTTCTTGTACTGAGAAGCGATGAGGTTTGCATCGCCTGCAACGCCTTCCTTCTCGGTAACGTTGGCTACGCAGTAATCGAATACTTCCTGCTCAGCAAGCTGAGAAGCCTGAGCAACCATCTTGAGGGAGCTCGTGGGACATTCGCCAACGCAGACTCCGCATCCCATACAGTCGAGAGGAGATACAGCCATAACGAAGGAGTAACCCTTGTTGGTAGCGAGCTTTTCCTTGGTTGCAACCTTCATATTTGCGGGAGCGGCTGCCTTCTCGTCAGCAGAGAGAGCATAAGGACGGATAGTAGCATGGGGGCAAACAAATGCGCACTTGTTACATCCGATACAGGTTTCGTTATTCCACTCGGGAACCATAACGGCAACACCGCGCTTTTCAAAAGCGGAAGCGCCCTGCTCGAAGGTACCGTCAGCGTGGTCGATGAATGCGGAAACGGGGAGAGAATCACCGTCCATAAGAGCAACCGGCTTCATAATTCCGTCAACCATCTTTTCGAGCTTGGAGGTCTCGTTATTAGCGGCCGCGGCCTTATCGTCGGTAGCGGTAGCCCAGGAAGCGGGAACGTCGATCTTAACGTATGCGGTAGCACCGGCATCGATAGCCTTCTCGTTCATCTCGACGATCTCTTTACCCTTCTTCATGAACTTCTGTGCCTTTTCCTTCATATAGCCGATGGCCTCTTCCTCGGGAAGAACCTTGGAGAGAGAGAAGAATGCAGACTGAAGAACGGTGTTGGTACGCTTGCCGAGACCGATCTGAGCGGCGAGGTCGATAGCGTTAACGGTATAAAGCTGAACATTGTTCTTAGCGATATACTGCTTTGCCTCTGCGGGCATATACTTGTCGAGGTCTTCAGGGGACCACTGACAGTTGATGAGGAATACACCGCCGGGCTTAACGTCGTTAACCATCTTGTAACCCTTGATTACGTAAGAGGGGTTGTGGCAGGCAACGAAGTCGGCCTTATTGATGTAGTAAGGGCTCTTAATAGGCTTGTCTCCGAAGCGGAGGTGAGAAATGGTGATACCGCCGGTCTTCTTGGAGTCGTACTGGAAGTAAGCCTGAACGTACTTGTCGGTGTGATCACCGATAATCTTGATGGAGTCTTTGTTTGCGCCAACGGTTCCGTCACCGCCGAGACCCCAGAACTTGCATTCGATGGTGCCTTCTGCTGCGGTGTTGGGAGCGGGCTTCTCTTCGAGAGAAAGGCCGGTAACGTCGTCTACGATACCGATGGTGAACTGTGCCTTGGGAGCATCTTTGGCGAGCTCGTCATATACAGCGAATACGCTTGAAGGAGGAGTATCCTTAGAACCGAGACCGTAACGTCCGCCAATAACCTTGATGTCGTTTCTGCCCATAGCGGCAAGAGCGGCAACAACGTCGAGGAAGAGAGGCTCACCGAGGGAGCCGGGCTCCTTGGTTCTGTCGAGGACGGCAACCTTTTTAACGGTTGCGGGGATAGCGGCAGCAAGCTTTTCAGCAGAAAAAGGACGATAGAGACGTACCTTTACGAGACCGACCTTCTCACCCTTAGCGAGGAGATAGTCGATAACCTCTTCTGCGACGTCGCAGATAGAGCCCATAGCAACGATTACGCGATCGGCATCCTCTGCACCGTAGTAGTTGAAGAGCTTATAGTCGGTTCCGAGCTTGTCGTTAACCTTATTCATATATTCTTCAACGATTGCGGGAACAGCGTCATAGTACTTGTTGCAGGCCTCACGGTGCTGGAAGAAGATATCTCCGTTTTCGTGAGAACCGCGCATTACGGGATGCTCAGGGTTAAGTGCGCGCTTGCGGAAAGCCTCAACAGCGTCCATATCGCACATTTCCTTAAGATCCTCAAAATCCCAAACCTGAATCTTCTGAAGCTCGTGAGAGGTACGGAAGCCGTCGAAGAAGTTGATGAAGGGAACGCGGCTCTTGATGGTAGCAAGGTGTGCTACGGCGCCGAGGTCCATAACTTCCTGAGCGTTGGTCTCTGCGAGCATTGCGAAACCGGTCTGACGGCAGGCGTAAACGTCGGAATGATCGCCGAAGATGTTGAGAGCGTGAGAAGCTACGCAACGAGCCGACACGTGGAATACGCAGGGAAGAAGCTCACCTGCGATCTTGTACATATTGGGGATCATAAGAAGAAGACCCTGCGATGCGGTGTAGGTGGTGGTAAGAGCACCTGCGTTAAGAGAACCGTGAACGGTACCTGCTGCACCGGCTTCGGACTGCATTTCCGAAACCTTAACGGTGGTTCCAAAGATGTTTTTGAGTCCCTGCGCCGACCACTGGTCTACGTAGTCTGCCATAGGGCTGGACGGGGTGATAGGATAGATTCCTGCAACCTCAGTAAACGCATAAGACACGTGTGCTGCGGCGTTGTTACCGTCCATGGTTTTAAATTTTCTGGCCATGAAGATATTCCTCCTTGATATTTGAATAGGGTTTATGTGTCTGCACATTCCCATACATCGTACATTGTACTACTTTTCTTTCAAAAAGTAAATAGGAAAATTGTTATTTTTATGACAAAATTTAAATTATCTTTTAAAATACGGCGCCTATTCTATTTTATTGACAGATTACTAATAACGATAGTATAATATAAAAAGCCAAAGGAAGGAGACAGAGTATGAACAGAATTTTTTCCGCAATGCTTGCGGTTTTACTTATTATTTCGCTTATCGGATGTGGCGGAAGGGACAATTCGGACGATAAGACGCCATCTGTACCGAGCAGACCCGGCTATTGGAGCGAGCTTAAGGTCTCGGCCGACGCGCTTTGCAACAAATACGTTTCGGCCGACACAAAGGTCAGGGTATCGGGGATAATAAACGATATTAACCCCATTATCGAGCCCTCTCTTTCGGACTTTTACTATGAATACAGACGCACCGAATCCGATTCCCTTACGGCAATAGGAATAGAGGGGCTTCCCGTTCTTCTTTCGTTTTGTGAAAGAGAAACGGCGTCTAAAGGAGACCCGCTCTACCGTTCGTTATTAAGCGGGGTGTTTTTCGCCATCTGCAGAACGGATATTAAGGAGATAGAGACTACCGAAGAGCTCTCATCAGACGAGGACGGCGAACTTACGGTAAAATTTTACCGCTATGCCGAAAAGAGAATAGCCGAGATAATGGCTTCGGACAAAAGTACCGCAGAAAAGATCTCCGAGCTCAGGCATTTCGGAATACTCTCCATTCCCGAGGTCAGGGCCGAGATCGATAAGGGAAACAAGGGATTCGAGGCTTATTTTACCGCTATAGGCGTTCATTTATCGGTTCCCGAGTTTATGAATTTTATGGCCGACCCCAACTCTGAGGAAACGACCGATCAGCGCTATGATAAAATAAAGGTCTCTGAGGGCTCGGAAGGGTTTGATTATAAGATATGGCTCGGCGAAAACGAAAAAGCACTTGATACCTTCTTTAAATTTATGAACGAATACTCGGCAGAGTAAAGAGAACTAAAAATTAAACGGTCCATAACAAAATGAACCGTTTAAGCTTAAAATTATTCGCCGTATCCGTTGGGGTTTTTAGACTGCCAATTCCAGGAGTCGCGGCACATATCGTCGACGTCCTTCTTGGCCTCCCAGCCGAGAAGCTCTTTGGCCTTATTCGCGTTGGCGTATACCTCATCGGGGTCGCCGGGACGGCGGGGAGCAATTACGTAGGGAACCTCTGCGCCCGAAGCCTTAACAAAGGCATCGCGAAGCTGAAGCACCGAAATACCTTTGCCCGTTCCGAGGTTAATGGCCTCACAGCCCTCGTTTTTAAGGGCCCAGTCTACAGCCTTAACGTGACCCTCGGCAAGGTCGACAACGTGAATATAGTCGCGGACACCGGTTCCGTCGACGGTATTGTAGTCGTTTCCGAAAACGTTCAGCCTGGGCAGACGTCCAACCGCAACCTGAGCAATATAGGGCATAAGGTTGTTGGGGATTCCCTTGGGGTCTTCGCCGATGGTTCCGCTTTCGTGAGCACCGATGGGGTTAAAGTAGCGGAGGAGGGCTATAGACCAGGTGTTATCCGAAACGTATACGTCGCGGAGTATTTCCTCGATGAAATACTTGGTTCTGCCGTAAGGGTTGATAGCGCCGAGGGGCATATCCTCGGTTAAAGGCATCTCCTTAGCAACGCCGTAAACGGTGGCCGAAGAGGAGAATACGATCTTCTTACAGTCAAACTCTCTCATAACCTCTAAAAGCACGATGGTAGAGATAAGGTTATTATCGTAATATTCGATAGGCTTGGCCACAGATTCGCCGACAGCCTTAAGACCTGCGAAATGAATAACGGCATCGATCTTATTTTCGGTAAAGATCCTTCTCATTGCCTCACGGTCGCGAACGTCTTCTTTATAGAACTTGATTTTCTTGCCGACGATCTTCTCTACTCTCTCGAGGGATTTTTCGCTCGAGTTATCGAGGTTGTCGACAACGATTACGTCGTAGCCTGCTTTTGTGAGCTCTATGCAGGTATGACTTCCGATATAGCCTGCACCGCCGGTTGTTAAAATTGTCATAAATATCACACTCCAAAAATTTACAATAAAGTAATTATACCACTTATTATACCGCCTTGTCAATTAAAACTCAACTTCTCCTATTATAGCCCCCTTATCTTTAAAAGTAAAGTTCGCATTTTGTAATTTTTTTGGGTTTACAAGTCGATTTTTTTGTTATATAATTAGACTACTAACGTTTCAGAAAGGGGCTCTACCTATGGACTACATACTTAATAACATGGCCTTTACGTCCTCGTTTCTCGTTCCTGCGGCGGTATCGGATCAGCATTTAAGGCTTGCAAGCGGGAATCAGATAAAGGTATTGCTCTATTTTCTGAGAAACGTATCGGGAGGCACTAACGTAGAGGACATTTCCGCATTTTTAAAGCTTCCCGACGGAGAGGTAAAGGACGCCCTCGAGTTCTGGGCTCAGGCAGGAATACTCGTTTCTATCGGGGCCCCCGTAAACGAAGTTAAGGCTGAAGAAAAGCCGAAGGTAGCAAGACCGGTTACCGTTAAGCCCACGAGGGAAGAAATTTCGGCTATTGCCTCGACCGACGAAAAGCTTTCCTTCCTTTTGGGCGAGGCCGAAATGAAGCTTGCCCGTACCCTTCGCGGAAACGAAATGCAGACCCTCTCTTGGCTTTATTTAGACCACGGAATGGACGTTTCGATCATACTTATGCTGGTCGAATATGCCGTAAGCGAGGGCAAAACCACCATCGCCTTTATTGAGTCCATCGCCCTTTCCTGGCTTGAGGCCGGGGTTACCACTCTTTCCGACGCCGAGAAGCAGATCGAGGCAAGAACCAAGAAGAAAACGGCCTGGGGAATGGTTGAGGCGGCCTTTGGAATCGAGCACAGAATGCCCAGCGACAAGGAGCTCGAATACGCGAACACCTGGGTTATCGAGTGGGGCTTTTCCCGCGAAATGCTTAAAGAGGCCTATAATCGCTGTGTTGACGCTAAGGCTAAGCTCGATATGAGATACGTTAACGGTATTTTATCCCGTTGGTTTAAGGACGAAATAAAGTCGGTCGAAGCTACCCGCGAAACCGAAAAGGTTGCCGCAAGGCCTGCCGACAAAAAGGGCTTTTCGGCCTACGATAAGAGCCTTGTAGACAAGCTTTTAAATAACGATGATTAAGGTGTTATATGGGATACAGTAAGGAAATTTATGAAAAGGCCCTGGAAATCAAGGCAGGGCAGGTAAAGGCCGCCAAGGACAAATACGAGGCAGGTCTTTCGAGAATAAGGCAGGAATCGGTCGAGTTTTGCGAGATAGAGGTAGCCCTTGCTAAGGCGGGAAGCTCCCTTGCTCTTGCGGCAATATCGGGCGAGACCGAAAAGTTTGACCGACTAAAAGATTTTTGCATAGAAAAAAACCGGCGCAAAAGAGAAATTATGTCGGCCTTCGGAGTAGAAAAGCCGGGATATATTTGTAGTATGTGTGAGGACAGCGGATATAAGGACGGTAAGCTCTGCGGCTGTGTTACCGATATTGCGAAAAATCTTGCGTTCAGCGAAATGTCCTCGAAAATGCCAGTTTCGGAATGTAGCTTCGAGAATTTCGATCTGAACTATTATTCCGACGCGGCAGACGGTAGCGGAGCAGTTCCGAGAAAGCGCGCCGCTTCGATACTAAAGCTTTGTAAGGATTTTTCGGAAGGCTTTTCGAGGGACAGCCGTTCCCTTCTCTTTATGGGAGACGCAGGCCTCGGTAAGACTCATCTTTCCCTCGCTATCGTATCGGCAGTTTCAGCAAGGGGCTTCGGCGTGGTCTACGGCTCGGCACAGAATCTTTTCGGCGCGGCAGAAAAGGAGCATTTCTCCTTTAGCGGAGAAACGGCGGCCCTCGACAGTCTTTTAAACTGTGACCTGCTGGTTATAGACGATCTCGGAACCGAGTTTTATTCCTCTTATACCGCTTCCCTGTTCTACAACGTAATAAACTCCCGTCTGCTTTCAAAAAGACCGACGGTCATTAACACGAATCTTACCTTTGACGAGCTTGAAAAACGCTACAGCGCGAGAATAACCTCCCGCTTTATCGGAAGCTACGATATGAAGAAATTCATCGGAAACGATATAAGACAGATAAAGGCTATGGGATAAAAGCAAAATCAAAAATCCGTTTCTCAAATGAGAGACGGATTTTTTGTTTTAAAGGAATTATTTTACGGTATTGTTGGCTACCGCTGCACCGTTTGCCGCTTTTGCCGTCGTTATAGAAGATGATTGCGCCTTTGTTTGTGCAGTTGAAAACACAATCGGTAACCTCATATTTATTGACTTTTACCGATTATTTATATGCGTATTATAATATTTCGAGCGGTAGGCGGTGGGGCTTATTCCCTCGTGGTAGCCGAAGAATTTTATAAACAGATTTTCGGCGGTAAAGCCCAAATCGAAGGCTATCTGCTTAACGGTTTTCGAGGTCGTTAGCAGCAGATCCTTGGCATATTTGAGCCTTTCGGCCGCAATATATTCCTTAAGTCCAACCCCGACGGTATTTTTGAAAAGCTTTCCGATATAGTCGGGATTATAGCCGAAATTCTCGGATATATCGGCGACGGTGGGGTTCCTCAGAAGATTTCCCCTTACAAACTCTTTTATTCGGCTTACAAGACCCGAATTCGAGGAGGTCTCCTTAAAGCCGATTTGCGACAGCTCCTCGAAAACGAGAAAAGCAAGTGCGTCGGCGGAATTTCCCGAATAGGATGGGGTATTTGTAAAATGAAGAAGCCGTTTAAGCTGTTTTTTTATTTCAAACACGTCGGCGCCCGTAAGAGCTTTAAAGGGCAAAGGCATATTGGTATGAAAATGAAACCAATAAAAGGCGGTCGTACCAAATGAGGTCTTAAAACCGTAGTGCTCCTTTTCGGGGGAAAGTATGAGAACGTCGTCCTTTTTAAGACTATACTCGGTCTCCTCCTCGGCAATATGGACCTCACCCTCCAAAACGAGGATAACCTCGGTACTGTTTATTATTCTTCTCGGGTGTATCCAGGGCTCGTCGGAGCGAAACTCGCCTATCATTTCGTAGGAAAAGGTCTGTTCACCGTTAAAATTTATCATATCGGATTTTCTCACTTTATTAAAGATTTTCGGTCTTGCGCGGGGAGTTCGGTCTAATTATAATGGAATTAAGCTTTAAAAGCAATAGTTTGGAGTGATTTTATGAAAAATATCGATTTTAGAAAAGTTAATATCAATGACGGATTTTGGAAGGCCAAGCAGGATATGTGCAAGGAGGTTACGGCCAAGGCGGTATTCGACCGATTTACCGATACCTACCGTTTTGCCGCCCTTAAATGCACCTGGAAGGAGGGGGACGAGGAAAAGGCCAAGCCTCACTTTTTCTGGGATTCGGACGTTGCAAAATGGATCGAGGGCGTCGCTTATATTTTAGAGCGTTATCCTATGCCCGAGCTTGAAGCCGCCTGCGACGAGGCTATTGACGATATCGTTAAAAACGCCGACGAAAACGGATATTTTAACAGTTATTTCCTTATTTTCAGCGAGAAAAAGTTTTCTAACCGTGACCGTCACGAGCTTTACTGTCTCGGTCATCTTATTGAGGCGGCTATCGCTTATAAGCGTGCTACCGGCAAGGACAAGCTGCTTCGCGCTATGTGCAAATACACCGACTACGTTATAAAGGTATTTAAAGAGGAAAACTCGGCCGGCTTTGCCACCCCCGGTCACCCCGAGCTTGAGCTTGCCCTTATAAAGCTTTATAAGGAGACGGGGGAAAAGAAATATGCCGATCTTTCAAAGCACTTTATCGACCTTCACGGCGCAAACGACAAGGACGGAGACAGACTTTGGTGGGCGGCAAACGGAAACTATAATCAGGACGAAATGCCACTTCGCGCCAGAAGTACCGCCGACGGACACGCAGTTCGCGCCCTTTATCTTCTTTCGGGAATGGCCGACGTTGCGGCAGAATATAATGACAAAGAGCTTCTTGACGCCTGCAAGAGATGCTTTGATAATATCGCCTCCTCCCGTATGTATATAACGGGCGGCGTCGGCTCCTCCCCTCATGGCGAGGCCTTTACGGTGGACTACGACCTGCCCAACCGCACGGCATACACCGAGACCTGCGCCGCTATCGCCCTCGTATTCTTCTGTCACAGAATGTTTGAGGCGACGGGCGAAGCAAAGTATCAAGACGTTTTGGAACGAGCCCTTTATAACGGCGTTCTTTCGGGAATCTCCATGGACGGCAAAAGCTTTTTCTACGAAAACCCCTTGGCCATTGACCTCACCTTTAACGACGTTGACAAGGCGGTTACCGAAAAACGCAGATACCCCATTACTCAGAGACTTGAGGTCTTCGGATGCTCCTGCTGTCCTCCCAATATGGTCAGATTTATCCCATCGGTAGGAAATTACGTCTTCTCGGAGGATGAGGATACGGTTTATATAAATCAGTATATGGGCTGTGAGGCCGAGGTCGGCGGAGAGACCGTAAGAGTTAAGACCGCATATCCCGCAGACGGAGCCGTAAAGGTAGAATATACGGGCGGCAAAAAACTTGCTATTCGTATTCCCTACTGGTGTAAAAGCTTCAGTCTCAACTGTGAATATGAGCTGAAGAACGGATACGCTTATATAAATTCGGACAAGGCAGAGCTTAACCTTGATATGCCGGTAAGAGTTATCGCCGCAAACAGAAGGGTTCACGAAAACACGGGCAGGGTTGCCGTAATGCGCGGACCTGTGGTCTACTGCGCCGAGGGCGTTGACAACAAAGCAAATGTTCATTCGGTACTGCTTGACATTAGTGCCAAGTTCACCCTCGGTGAAGGAGAATTCTTACTTCCCGAGCTTAAAACGGTGGCTTACCTGCCTAAGGTCAGCGACGAGCTTTATTTTGAAGCGGGCGACGAGTTTACCGAAACGCCGCTAACCCTTATCCCCTACTATGCTTTTGCAAACCGAGGAGAAAGCGATATGATAGTTTGGATACCGAAGAAATAGCGGCGGTGACATTTTTATCGTAGCCTTATATTGGGATATTTAGGGAAAGGGGAAATGGGAAAGGGGAAAGGTTAGGAAAAAGGGGCTGCGCAGTGGACAGTGGACAGTGGACAGTTGACAGTGAACAGTTGACAGTAACAGTTTGAAAGTTGTATAGTAAAAAAGGACTGTTCAAAGAGTGAAAATATGGTAAAATATTTTCAGGAGAGTGAACGGGATGAAAAAGCAAATGAATTACACAAA
>SFWF01000121.1 GCA_004560045.1 bacterium
CATCCTCGCCGATAACCTCGTCGATATAGTCGGTAATACCGTTTTTATAGCAGATCTCTTTTTCGACAAACCTTGAACCTTGCTGTTCTCGGAAGATAAATACTAAACCGTCGTTTACAACCGCCTGACGTTTTAAGACATCGATAAAGTAATCGCTCGGAATATCTATTTCCGTAAAAACGTTAAGATCGGGCTTCCATTTAGTTTTAGTTCCCGTATCCTTGCCCGCATAAGGTTCCTTCTTAAGTCCGCCGATATTATAACCTTTCTCAAAGTGAAGATTATACTTAAAGCCGTCACGCTTTATCTCTACATCCATATATTCACTGGCGAACTGAGTAGAGGCAAGACCTAAGCCGTTAAGTCCTATTGAATATTCATAGTCTCCGCCGTTATTCGTATTGTATTTACCGCCGGCATAAAGAGTTTCGAAAAGAAGGACATAGTTATACTGCTGCTCCTTATTATTGAAATCCACAGGTGCGCCGCGACCAAAGTCCTGAACCTCGACTGAATTATCGGCGTATTTGGTGACGATTATTTTTTTACCGTAGCCCTCTCGAGCTTCATCTATAGAGTTTGAAATAATTTCGAAGACCGAATGCTCACAGCCGTCGAGACCGTCCGAACCGAAAATAACGGCAGGACGCAGTCTGACCTGATCGGGGCCTTTAAGCTGAGTTATACTTTCGTTTCCGTATTCTTTTACAGTTTTAGCCACAAATATTACTCCTTGTACATAGATGGTAATATTATACACCATATATGGTAGATTAGTCAAGTTTTGCGTCAAAAGCTATTGGGTTTAAGAATATGCGGAAATATGCAAATAAAAAAACAAGGCCCATCTCGTTTGAGATAGGCCGTTTAAATTAAAGTCCGATATAGCTTGCGGGGTTAACGCGGTTTCCGTTTATATGAACCTCGAAGTGAAGATGAGGTCCGGTGGACATTCCGGTATTGCCGGAAAGGGCGATAAGCTGACCTGCAGAGACCCAGTCGCCTACAGATACGACGTTCTTACTGTTATGAGCGTAGCGAGTCTTAACTCCGTTACCGTGATCGATGGTTACGTAATATCCGTAGTCGGAGGAATACGTGGATTCAACGACGGTTCCCGCCTTAACTGCGATTATGGAGGTACCGGTAGGAACTCCGATATCAATACCCTTATGATTTCTTCCGTCACCCCAATAGGAGGTTATAACACCTCTCGTAGCAAGGGGCCACTTAAAGCCCGAAGCCGAAGCATTCTGCGGTGCGGAGGTAATGTAAACGTTTTTGGTTCCGACGAGAACGACCTTGTCGATAGGATAGGCAAGAAGCTGATCCTCAACTACCGGCTCGCCGCTTACCTGACCGTTAAGGTAGGTAGTTTTGGTAACGATCTGTCCCGAGCCGTTGACACCTGCGGTGAGGACTACCTCGGTACCCGCGTTTTTAGAAGAATCCTTTTGAGTTACGGTGTCGTACTTTATGACGTATTCTTCTGCGGTAGAGGCTACGGTTATAACGTCGAGACCGTTTACCGAAGCGGTAAGCTCGGCGGGTGTCGAAAGCTGATCCTTATGAAAATAAGTTTCGGTATAAACTATTTCGTCGGAGAAGCTGCTTTCGCAGTTGGCATCTTTGATATCAAAGGAGGCAAGACGTCTGCTGAGCTCGGTTTCGAGCGCGGTCTTGTCCTCAACGTAGGCGATGACCTTATCGCCGTAGGATACCGAGTATCCGATAAGTACGCTGGGAGAGTTTGCAAGGATCAGCTCGGATACCTCATCGGAGGAGGCGGTTTTAGCATTAATCGAAATTACCTTCTCGATCTCGGCTTCGGCAATTTCAAGACCGGACTTAGGCAGAGCGGCCTGCGCCTTGTTCATTCCCTCTTCGTAAACCGCAAGGCTTGCGACATTGGCGAGGACCTTTTCGCCGTATTTAACGTTGTATGTTACTCTTGTTCCGGAGAATACTACCGAGCCTCCTATAAGGACAAGGGCAAGGAGTATAAATCCGAAGGCTTTGAGAATATGTTTTGCGTCTTTGAGCTTAGCGAAAGCCTGCTTGACTGCTTCCTTAATAATTATCATTCCTTCCAAAGGTTACACATTTGTAATCGTTTGCTATTCTTATTATATCAAAAAGTTACAAAATTGCAACCTTTTAAGACTCCTTGTAACCTTTTTTAGACTTATTATACAAGTTAAACGGCGATAAACTATGCATTATGCACAATTTATCGCCGTTTTTCTACTAAAACAGTGTCATTTGGTTGGTATCGGGGAGCTCGTCGAGAACACCCATATCGGCAAGAGTTTGAATAATAGTCTTGGAAACCCCTGCCTGAATTTGAAATTCTTCCTTAGAGATATAGTTGCCTGCCTGAGCGGCTTCGTATAAAGCTTCGGCCGCCTTATCACCTACTCCGCCAAGAGCTCCGAAGGGAAGACGCATCTTTCCGTCCTCAACAAGGTATTTTCTTGAATGAGATTTATGGAGATCGATTGGAAGTACCTCGAGGCCTCGCTCGAACATTTCGTTAAATATAAGCATATTTTCGTAAACGTCAAGCTCCTTCTTAGAGGCTTCCTTACCCTTAAGCTTAATATTACGGATATAGGATTTTACCGCTTCCTTACCTTTAAGTATGGTTTCTACGTCGACGTCCTCGGGACGGGCGGTAAAGTAGGCACAGTAAAACTCTATCGGACGGTATACCTTATACCAGCCGACTCTTATGGCCGCGGTAACGTATGCCGCCGCATGGGCCTTGGGGAACATATACTTAATTTTACCGCAGGATTCGATATACCATTCGGGCACGTTTACCTTACGCATATCCTCTTCCATAGCGCCCCAATCTTCTTTTGAAACCTTACCCTTTGCAACAAGGCCCTTACGAACCGTTTCGGTGATCTTAAAGGCTCGTCCTTCGTCCATACCCTGATGTATAAGGTATACCATTATATTATCACGGGTACCGA
>SFWF01000122.1 GCA_004560045.1 bacterium
TATCTCGCCGTCAAGCCCCTGCCTTACACAAACGACTATCTTCATATCAGCGCTCCTTATAAATAGGCGCAAGGGCGTCGTGTATTCGCTTATATTCGTCGAAGATCACGCCGTATTTCTCGGTATTTTCTTTATTGGGGTAAACAGTATCCTTTACCTTAACACAAAGCTCAGCGGCCGTTTTGGCATCCTTGAATATACCTACCGCAATTCCCGCCAGCATAGCAGAGCCGAGAGAAGAATCGGAGCTTTCGGTAATTCGAAGCGGAATACCGAGCACGTCGGCGGTAATACTGCTCCAAAGCTTACCTTTAGCGCCGCCACCTATGAGGGTTGCAACCGAGTCGTAGGGAATTCCGAGACCGTCCAAATAACGCTTACTGTCAAGAAGAGACAGAGATACTCCCTCAAGCACAGCTCTTGTAAAGTGAGCCTTGGTATGAGTAGCACGAACACCGACAAAGCTTCCGCAAAGCATAGGATCGGCTTAGGGAGTAAGCTCGCCGTTAAGGTACGGATGAAACAAAAGCCCGTCGGAGCCTATCGCGATATCCTTAGCGGCGGCGTCAAGCTCTTTATAATCTCCGCCAAAGGTATCTCTGTACCAGCGATAGGAGGATGCGGCGGCCTTTGTGGCCGTTCCCGGATACCAGAGTCCTTTTGCAACGTGTGAATAGTTTACAAGATGCCTATCGGGATAAGGTTTATCGGTTATAACGCAGATACGGCCTGCGGTAGCGAGCTTCACCGTAACGTTACCCTTTTCGACCGCACCCGAAGCGAATACCTCCATAACCGTATCGGTAGTACCGCAAATTACAGGTGTACCAATCGCAAGCCCCGTTACTTTTGCGGCTTTTTCGGTTACTGCGCCGATGATATCCGTTGGTGCTTTTAAGGGAGGAAGAACGGATTTATTTATACCTGCAAGCCCGCAGAGCTTATCGTCCCACTCCATAGTATTGCAGTTAAAAAGCATACTTCCCTGCGCTTCGATATAGTCGGTACAATAAACGTCGGTAAGAAAGTATCTGATATAGTCCTTTTCAAAGAATATATGTCCGATTTTCGAAAAGGTATCAGGCTCGTTATCGCTCAGCCATCTAAGCTGCGGCAGAGTCCAAATAGTATCGGGCTTATGATAAGATTTTTCGAAAATTTCTTCACCGTATTCTTCTCTCAGAGCGTTTGCCTGAACACGGCTTCTTGAATCTGTCCAGTGAACGGCGTTTCTGAGCGGTTTATAATTTTTATCGCATGCAAGATAAGTATGAGTGGCGGAATCGACGGCGACTGCGGCAATAAGACAAGGAGAAACAGAGCTTTTTTCAAGTATTGATTTGGTGTTTTCACAAAGAGCCGCTATCCAATCCGTGGGATTTTGCTCGCAAGCACCATTTTCGGGATATAGTGTCGGATATTCGACCGTGCTTTCCGCTATGATATCGCCCTTTTCGGAAAGAAGTGTGGCTTTAGAGGCTCCGCCGCCAAAATCGATTCCAAGTAAATATTTCATATTATACTCCAATTAAAAATTATTAAGGTTGGCACATAACGAGGCTGAAGTCTCCGTCGAAACATAGATTTCCGCTATTTGCCGTTATAAAGAAACTACTTCCTTTGCGCAGATCAAGTGTCTCGTTTTCGGTAGAAACTGTTCCCTCTCCGTCGGTAACGATACAAACGGCGTAGCTGTCGCCGAGATCGACCTCAAAACTTCCGCAAACCTTGAGCTTTTTCATAGAAAACTTATCGGTAAGATCGACTCCGACTATATCCGAGAAAGCATTCGAGACATCCTTTGCTTTTCGATAGTATAGTTTTTTGGTTTCGCTCTCGGATCGACCCTCATAAACGAAGCAGTCGAACATTTTATTAAAGCCCAAACCGCCGTGAAGCTTCGTATCGACAAGGGTGACACCTGACGGAGTAACCCTTTCGGGGATCACCATAAGGTCGCTTGGTTCCTGAAGCTCGATCATAAAGCAGCCTGCGCCGATAGCATGAGGAACTCCGCCCTCAATAAACCATAGCTCGTCGGGTTTAACCGAAAACTTATGGAGACAGGAAAGCATTCCCTCTACGTCCTGCTTATCGAAAAGCTCTTTCCAGTATTCTCGGGTTATGCCTTCCTTAAAGCCGAGATAAACACAGGCATCAGGCTCGGTATCAAGCATATACCAGCATTCGGTCTTACCAAAATCCGATCCGAAATTCTCTTTAGCAAAGGGCACGGTCGGATGACACTGAATAACAAGTCTTTCGGCCGAATCGAGTAGCTTGACGAGTATCGACTGCTCTGCACCGTGCTTTTCACAAAGACGTTTTCCTAAAAGCTTTTCGGGTTCTTTTTTTAACAGATCTATAAAAAAGCTTCCGTCCTCAAGCAGGCTCAGTCCCTCGTTTTCTTTCGGCATATCGGGATTAAATGCAGTAGCGGTAGATGCTACCCATTCCTCGGGATAGCGTCCGTCAGCAGGGTTATCTTTACCCATAAAGCGGTCAATTTTTTTGCCGCCGAGATATGCTCTGCGAACGCGATTTTCTTTAAATTTTAAAATCATAACAAACTCCGAAATCAGTATTTGATCTCAATATTTTCACCATATACTCCCGCCGATACTCCGCGTTCAATAAGAGCGTTGTTTTCAACGTGAGCTATTATCCATTTATTCTTTCTGAAAAGAAGAGGGTCGTTATGCTTTCTTTCAAGCGGGATATTTGTTCCGACAGGAAGTGCAACAACACAGCCAAATCCGCTTTCCTCGACCTGACAGGGACAAAAATGCAGGCTTGTTGCGTAAACCTCTATCGCTTCGCCTTTTTTAATATAAAATACCTTAGAAGCTGAAGAATCTATTCTTTGATTCTCAATCTGATCGACCCTTGCCAAAATAAGCACAAGATCGGTAACGGCAACGTTAATTTCGGAGGAGGTATGCCATTCGAAGGCGTTAAGCTTACTTGAATGAC
>SFWF01000037.1 GCA_004560045.1 bacterium
CGAAAACGATATTTGCGCCTTTGGCGCAAAATGGTGTTCCTCCCTGCGGTCGGAAATACGACCCTACGGGTCGCGGTCCCCCTTCCCCCAAGGGAAGGCTGACGGATACCGAAGCAGTCTTATTTGCGGTATCCATTACTCTTTTTCCTCGCGCGTAGCGCTACTCACGCCGCAGGCGTTACTCTTTTCTGTTCACTGTCCACTGTCTACTGCCACCGGCCCCTGCGCAGCCCTTTCCCATTTCCCATTTCCCTTTTCCCTAATCTTTTTCCCCTTTCCCTCGCGAAGCGTTCGGTATCCGTTTTTAATTTTCAACTTTCAACTTTCAATTTTCAATTAAATCCGCATCATCCTACTTCTTCTTATACTTTTCCTTGGTCGCGAGGCCGCCTCTTATGTGGCGCTCGTTTTTATTTTTCTCCAAAACCTTTTTAACCTGTCGGTAAAGAATGGGGTCGCCCTTTTTAAGCCGTTCGGTAACGTCCTTATGCACCGTCGACTTCGAAATCTTAAAAACTACGGCGGCGGCTCTTACCGTTGCCCCCGTTTCAATTATGTATTCCCCGAGCCTTGCGGCGCGATCAATGCTTAGATCTCTCATAAAATCAACTCCCGTCATACAGTAAATTCTATGAGAGGCACCCGAAAAATATGAAAAACAAAAAACTTATTCAAAAAGATAATATCTTCTGCGTGCCGCAGAGGTTTAGCTTTAATGGTTAGGGACGAGGGCCTGGGGCCTAGGGCCGAGGGAAGAGGCGCGGATAAAATTGAGAATTGAAAGTTGAAAATTAAAAATTAAAAATTAAAAACGGATATCGAAGCAGTTTCGCTTTCTTCACTCTTATTACTCGCGCGTAGCGCTACTCACGCCGAAGGCATTACTCTTTTCTGTTCACTGACCACTGACCACTGCGGCCACCGGCTCCTGCGCAGCCCCTTGTCCCTCATCCCTCTTCCCTAAACCTCAATATTTACCTCGGCGAAGCCGAAGATGAAAAAAACCGCCCTAAGGCGGTTTTTTTTATTGCTCTTCAAGCTCTTCGCTTATTTCTTCCCAGCGGGCGAGGGCGGTAAGCTGATTTTCCTTAACCTGCTCGAGCTCGGCCGAAAGCTTTATCATAAGCTCGTAGTCGGCGGCATTTTCGGGGTCGCAAAGGGCCGTCTCAAGCTCGTTTTGTCTTTCCTCCAGGGCTGCGATCTCTTCCTCGGTCTTTTTAAGCTCGGTCTTAAGCCGTCTCTGCCTTGCGGCGGCCTCCTTTTGCTGTTTATAGGAGAGGCCTCCTGCGCCAACCGTCTTTTTCTCGGTAACGGCAACTGTTTCACCGGCCTTAAGCTCTAAATAGCTGTCGTAATTTCCGCTTAGCTCCTTAAGGGTATCGCCGTCAAAGTAGAAGATACGGTCGGCGATGCGGTTAATAAAATATCGGTCGTGGGAAACGGCCAGGATCGTCCCCTCGAAGTCCTCAAGGGCGTCCTCCAAAATCTCTCTTGAGGCAAGGTCCAAATGGTTTGTCGGCTCGTCGAGGAGGAGAAAATTATCCCGACGAAGCATCAGGGAGCAAAGGGCAACCCTTGCCCTTTCTCCTCCGCTCAGCTCGGAAATGGGTCTGAAAACCTCGTCCCCCTTAAACAAAAAGAGGGCAAGAGCACAGCGCAGCTCGGTATCCCCTTTTCCCGGGAAATCGGAGCGGAGCTGAGAAAAAACGGTGTTATCCTCATTTAGCGTACCGCCGTGCTGATCAAAATAGCCGACCTTGACCCCGATACCCCGTCTTCCCTCTCCCGAAAGGAGGCTTTTAAGTAGGGTGGTCTTTCCGCAACCGTTTTTACCGATGATTACGATTCGGTTGCCCCGTCTTACCGAGAAGCCAACGTCCTTATAAAGGGTCTTGGAGCCGAAACAGCAGGAGGCGCCGTGCAGGGTCAAAACCTCGTCGGAGCAGATGCTTCCCGAGGTAAAGCGAAGGGTCATCTGAGCGGCCTCTGCTGCGGGTATGTCGAGCTCCTTTAACATTCGGTCGATCTGCTTTTGCTTGGATTCGGCGGTCCTAATGTTCTTTTCGCGGTTCCAGCGGCGTTGCTGCTCGATAATTCCCTCAATGCGGTGAACCTCGCGCATGGTGTTGTCGTATTCCCGCTTTATGCTTTCCTCGCGGTGGGCCCGAAGCTCTAAATATTTCGTGTAGTTACCGGGGTAGCAGTAGAGCTTTTTATGCTCGATAGAAAGAATTTTGTTGGCAACGCGGTCGAGGAAAAAGCGGTCGTGAGAGATGATGATAACGGCGCTTCTGCTCTGCCTTATAAAGCCGTCGAGCCATTCTATAGCGTCGATGTCGAGATGGTTGGTGGGCTCGTCGAGGAGCATAAGGTCGGGGGCAGAGAGGAGCAGCTTACAGATCTCGACCTTGCTCCGCTGACCTCCCGAAAGCTTTCCTACCGTAAGGTCGAGCTCCTTTTCGCTAAAGCCAAGGCCGATAAGGGCGGCGCGGGTCCTGCCGCGGTAGGTGAGACCTCCGTCGGAAATGAATTTTTCCTGTAGAGCGGCCGCCCTTTCAATAAGGGCAGGGTCGGAGGAGGTCTCGAGGGCTTTATGAAGACCGTCGAGCTCCTTTTCGGTCGCCATAAGGGGGGCAAAAACCGTCAGCGCCTCTTCGTAGCAGGTTTTAGTGCTGTCCTTGCAGGCGTGCTGGCGGAGAATTCCGACGGTGGTGCCGCCGCTTCGGACGATTCCCCCGCTGTCACAGGGCTCGTCCCCCGATATCATATTAAAAAGGGTGGTCTTACCGCAACCGTTTGCGCCGATAAAGCCGATGCGGTCGCCCGCCTCAACCTTAAAATTTCCACCCGCAAAAAGCAGATTTTCGCCAAAGCTTTTCGATATGTTAGAAGCCTCTAAAAGCATAGTGATTTTCCTTTTCTACATACTAAGGAGATTATATCACAGCCCGACGACTTTTTCAACGGAAAAGCGCTTTGCAGCCCCTTTTCCCTAACCTTTCCCCTTTCCCCTTTCCCTAAAAAAAAGACCCCTCTCCGGGTGCGCGCCATAGTGAGACATTGCCCGAAAAACCAAATTTTCACTATTGCGCACCCGTAGGGGGCCTTATTCATTATAAATGTGCTACGTCGTCGTCGGTTATAAGGTGGTAGCCTGCGGCCTCTAAGGCGGCTTCGGCGGCGGCGTTATCCTCGACGCGGAGGACCACGTAGGCGTGCTTTTCGGTACGTGTCATAAATGCGTAGAGGTATTCCATATTGATGCTGTTCTTGTCGAGAACGGCGAGGGCGCCCGAAAGCTTTCCGGGTGCGTCGCCTATCTTAACGCCGACAACATCGGTCATTTTAAGAAGATAGCCTGCCTCCGAAAGGGTCTTCTGTGCAACCTCGTTATCGTTTACGATAAGACGGAGAATTCCGAAATCCTTGGTGTCGGCGATGGAAAGGGCGCGGATGTTGACCCCGTTTTTAGCTAAAATATCGGTTATATCAACAAGGGCTCCCTGACGGTTTTCTACGAATACGGTAAGCTGCTTTAACATAATTTTTCCTCCCCTATTAGTCGTGTAGCTTTCTCTTATCAACAACTCTAACGGCCTTGCCCTCGCTTCGGGTGATGGACTTAGGCGCAACGAGGTGAACGGCGGGATTGATACCGAGCATGGTCTTCATAGCCTCGGCAAGCTTCTTTTCCTGCGCCGAAACGCCCGAAACGGTATCGGTGAACATTTCGGGGTTCATTTCTACCATAACGTCGAAGGTGTCGCTATTGTTCTTGCGGTCGACAACTATCTGATAGTTGGGCTCGTAGCCTTCCTTTAAGAGGACGGCCTCGATCTGGCTGGGGAAAACGTTGACGCCGCGAATGATCAGCATATCGTCGCTTCTGCCCATGGGCTTGGACATTTTTATATGGGTTCTTCCGCAGGAGCAGGGCTTGCGGGAAAGCACGCATATATCGCGGGTGCGGTAGCGGAGGAGGGGGAAGGCTTCCTTATCGAGGGAGGTGAAAACAAGCTCTCCCTTAGAACCTTCGGGAAGAACCTCTCCCGTATCGGGGTCGATGATCTCGGCGAGGAAGTGGTCCTCGTTTATATGCATTCCCGTCTGCTCCTCACATTCGAAGGCAACGCCGGGGCCCGAGGTCTCGGTAAGTCCGTAAATATCGTAGGCCTTTATGCCGAGGGTCTTTTCGATTCCTCTTCTCATCTCCTCGGTCCAGGGCTCTGCACCGAAAATTCCTGCCTTAAGGGGGATCTGATCGGGGGTGCAGCCCTGCTCCTTAAGGGATTCGCCGACATAGGCGGCATAGGAGGGGGTACAGCAGAGGATGGTGGCCTGAAGGTCGGTCATAAACTGGATCTGACGCTCGGTATTGCCCGAGGACATAGGCAGGGTAAGACAGCCCACCTTGTGGCTTCCGCCGTTAAGTCCGGGGCCGCCCGTAAAGAGGCCGTAGCCGTATGCAACCTGACAAACGTCCTCGTTTGTGCCGCCTGCGGCAACGATGGCACGGGCACAGCAGTCCTCCCAGAGGTCGATGTCGTGCTGAGTATAGAAGGCAACGACGCGGCGGCCTGTAGTACCCGAGGTAGACTGAATTCTTACGCAGTCCTTAAGGGGCTTTGCCAAAAGTCCGTAGGGGTAGGCGTCGCGAAGATCGCTTTTGGTGAGGAAGGGAAGCTTGTGAAGGTCCTCGATACCCTTAATGTCGTCGGGGGTGACCCCCTTTTTGTCCATAAGGTCGCGGTAGTAGGGTACGTTTTCGTAAACGTGACGAACCTGCTTCACGAGCTTTTCCGACTGAAGCTTTTTGAGCTCCTCCACCGGCATGGTCTCAATTTCTTTTTGATAGTAGTTTTTTGCCATTTCTGTTTTCTCCTTTCGTTTGTTAGGAACGGGATGCTTTAGGCAAACAAAAACGCCCTCTGCATTCCGATAGAATACAGAGGACGAGAAAATCGAAATCCCGTGGTACCACCTCAGTTCGCCGCTATCTCACGATAGCGACCTTTTCAGGTACGGTCATACCTTAGTTCTGTAACGGGAACACCCGTTGCGTCCTACTTAAGCTCTCTCGTTCAGCGCACAGCTAACAGAATGAATTCGGTTCGGGCCTCCTCACCGTCTCACACCGACCGACGGCTCTCTTAAGATTTTGTCCGAAGCTACTTGTTTCTGATCAACGCATTTAATATCTCTTAAAAGGGATGATTTATTTTAGCACGGTAAACCGTGAAAGTCAATATTTTTTTCGAAAATTTAGGCGTGGAAGCCGAGATCGAAGGCCTTTTTGTTCATTTCTACAAACCTTTCGGCCACGGTGTTTTCAATTGCCGAGATCCAGCGGTCGTAGGGAATATCGAAATATTTTGCGGCCTTGCCCATAAGAACGATGTTTACCGCCTTGGAGGAGCCTGCCTCCTCGGCAAGAGACAGAGCATCGAGAGCGTCTACGTCAACACCCTTTGCGGTGAGCTCGTCTAAAACTCCCTCGGGGTAGGTTGCGGCCCCGATAATTACGGGCATGGGGTCGATCTGCTGAGTATTTACCACCAGCTTGCCGCCCTTTTTAAGGTAGGGGGCGTAGCGAGCGGCCTCTAACTTCTCGAAGGAGATAATAATATCGGCCTCGCCCCGGGTCACGATGGGGGAATAGACCTTTTCGCCAAAGCGGACGTAGGTTACGACCGAACCGCCGCGCTGACTCATTCCGTGAACCTCGCTGACCTTAACGTCGTAGCCTTCGTTTGTGAGAAGACGTCCGAGAAGCTTGGAGGCAAGGAGACTTCCCTGTCCGCCTACGCCTACTATCATAACACTTTTTGTCATAGTCTTCTCCTCCTTAAACTATAGCATCAAAATGACAGAGCTGCTTACAAACTCCGCATCCGACGCAAAGGGTATTGTCGATATGAGCCTTGCCGTCCTTCATACTGATGGCGGGACAGCCGAGGGTCATACACTTCTTGCAGGAACGGCACTTATCGCTTACTACCTTAAGGGGAGCCTCAAGCTTGACCGACTTAAGCAGTACGCAGGGGCGACGGGAGATAATTACCGAGGGCTCCTCTGCGGCAAGCTCCTCCTTTAAGACCTTTTCGCAGGCGGCAAGGTCGTAGGGGTCGACGACCGTAACGCGGTTTATACCGAGGGCTCTGCAAAGGGCCTCTAAATCTACCTTAGCGGCAGGATCGCCCTTGATGTTATAGCCGGTGGTGGGGTTCTGCTGATGTCCCGTCATACCGGTAATAGAGTTGTCGAGGATTATAACGGTTGAATTGGTAGCGTTGTAGGCAACGTTTACGAGCCCCGTCATACCCGAATGCATAAAGGTCGAGTCGCCGATTACCGCTACGCTCTTTCTTTCGGCCTCGTTTCCGCGGGCTAAGTTAAAGCCGTGCAGACCCGAAACCGAAGCGCCCATACAAAGGGTGGAATCGAGGGCGTTAAGCGGAGGAACGGCGCCGAGGGTATAGCAGCCGATATCGCCTAAAACGGTGATCTTATTCTTGGCTAAGATATAGAACATACCTCTGTGGGGACAGCCTGCGCACATCATTGGAGGACGGTTCGGAACGGCAGAATCGGCCGAAACCGCCTCGGGAGCCTCTTTTCCGAAGGCGGCGGCAATGGTGGCCTGAGAAAACTCGCCGAGAGCCGAGAAGATTTCCTTTCCGACGCAGTCGATTCCGAGGGACTTAACGTAATTTTCGATTACGGGGTCAAGCTCCTCGATAACGTAGAGCTTTTTAACCTTGGAGGCGAATTCCTTGATGGTCTTTTCGGGGAGGGGGTTGGGCATACCGATCTTAAGGATCGAAACGCTGTCGCCGAGGGCCTCCTTAACGTAAAGATAGGAACAGCCCGAGGTAATAATACCGATATCGCCGTCGGCATATTCGACGGTATTATAGATACAGTTTTCCGAAAACTCGCGGATAGCCTCGGTTCTTGCCTCAACGACGGGATGACGCTTTATGGCGTTGCCCGGCATCATTATATATTTCTGCGGATTCTTTTCGTAGTCTTTAAGAACGGCGGGTACGGCCTCTGAGGTCTCTACAACCGACTGACTGTGGGCAATTCGGGTGCACATACGGAGAAGCACGGGGGTGTCGAACCTTTCCGAAAGCTCGAAGGCGGTCTTTGCGAAAAGATAGGCCTCTGCGCTGTCGGCAGGCTCAAGCATGGGAACCTTGGAGGCGATGGCATAGTGACGGGAATCCTGCTCGTTCTGAGAAGAGTGCATAGCAGGGTCGTCGGCAACGCAGATTACCATACCGCCGTTTACTCCCGTATAGGAAAGGGTGAAAAGGGGGTCGGCGGCAACGTTAAGACCAACATGCTTCATGGCGCAGGCCGAACGGGCTCCCGCAAGGCTTGCACCGAAGGCAACCTCGCAGGCAACCTTCTCGTTAGGCGCCCATTCGCTGTGAATATCGTCGTACTTTGCTAAAAATTCGGTGATTTCGGTGGAGGGGGTTCCGGGGTAGCTCGAAACTACGCCGAGACCGCCGTCGTGGAGACCTGCGGCAACCGCCTGATTTCCGATCATAAGCTTTTTCATATATAAATACCTCTTTTTAAGATCTTAAGATTTGTTTTGAGAATCGACGAGGCCTTCCGCACCGTACATTTTGCGGAGCTTGGGCTTTTCGATCTTGCCGGTGGGGTTACGGGGAACGTCGGCGAAGATGATCTTTCGGGGACGCTTATAGCGGGGAAGCTCTAAGCAGAACTCGTTTATCTCCTCTTCGGTGCAGGTCATACCCGGCTTAACTTCGATAATTGCGGCGGCTATCTCTCCGAGACGTGGGTCGGGAAGTCCGATGACCGCAACGTCCTTTATCTTCGGATGTGCCGACATAAAGTTTTCGATCTGAACGGGGTAGAGATTTTCACCGCCCGTTATGATAACGTCCTTCTTACGGTCGACGAGGTAGATAAAGCCATCCTCGTCCTGCATTGCCATATCGCCGGTATAGAGCCAGCCGTCCTTAAGGGTGGCGGCGGTGGCGGCCTCGTCGCGGTAGTAGCAGGTCATAACACCGGGCCCCTTAAGGCAGAGCTCGCCAACCTCGCCCTGCTTTACGGTCACACCCTCGGTGTCGACGATCTTTACCTCCCAGCCGTAGCCGGGAACGCCGATGGCGCCGACCTTATGTATGTTTTCAACCCCTAAATGAACCGCACCGGGTCCGATAGACTCCGAAAGACCGTAGTTGGTGTCGTACTGCTGATTCGGGAAGTATTCGAGCCAGCGCTTTATAAGGGACTGCGGTACCGGCTGAGCGCCGATGTGCATAAGTCTCCAGCGGGAAAGGTCGAATTCGTCAAGACGTATGTCTCCGCGGTCGAGAGCGTTTAAAATATCCTGCGCCCAGGGAACGAGGAGCCATACGATGGTACATTTTTCGTCGGCGACGACCTTAAGGATGTTTCTCGACTGAGTTCCCTTTAAAATAACCGCCTTGGAGCCTACGAGCAGGCTTCCGAACCAGTGCATCTTGGCTCCCGTATGGTAAAGGGGAGGAATACAGAGGAAGCAGTCATCCTTGGTCTGACCGTGATGCGCCTGCTCTACGCGGCAGGAATGAATAAGGCTTCTGTGCTTATGTAAAATAGCCTTGGGAAAGCCGGTAGTACCCGAGGAGAAATAGATAGCGGCATCGTCCTCTTCGGTAAGCTCACATTCGGGGAAAGAGCCCGAGCATTCCGAAATAAGGTCGTTATAGTCCTCCGAAAAATCGGGACAGCCGTTTCCTAAATATATAAGGGCGCAGGTCTGACCTATCTTCGAAGCCACCGCCTCAACTCGGCCGATAAATTCGGGTCCGAAGATAAGCACGTCGGCCTCGGCAAGGTCTATGCAGTATTCGATCTCGTCGGAGGAATAGCGGAAGTTAAGGGGAACGGCAAGGGCTCCTGACTTTAAGATTCCGAAATAAACGGGAAGCCATTCAATACTGTTCATAAGAAGTATAGCGACCTTCTTACCCTTTCCGATTCCGTTTTGACGGAGCATATTTGCACAGCGGTTGGCCTTCTCGTCGAATACCTCCCAGGTTATCTCGCGGCGATAGTGGGGGCTTCGGCGGCTGGGCTCAACAAGCTCGAACTCGTGCCAGGTGGATTTACGGGTCTCGGGCTGCTCGGGGTTTATCTCCACGAGGGCAACGTCCTTACCGTATTTTTTTGCGTTTTGCTCAAGTAGGTGTACAATTGTCATAAGGAAAGGCTCCTGCATTTTAATTTAATCATAACATACATCATTTTACTTTTTTCTGCCCCAAATGTCAATAGAATCAGGCAACTTTTTTACTTTAAAGCAAAAAAGTTTGAGAATTTTGTCAAAACCCCTTGACAAGCACGCTTTAAAGTGCTAAAGTATACCCATACTTTGACGAAAGGGTTGATCTTATGTCAACAACCGCTATCATTTCGATACCTATGCTGATATGCTTCTTCGGACTTATGTTGGCCGTAGGTTTTTACTGCAGAAGGCACGCTACCAACGTTGACGGCTTTGTTTTGGGCGGCCGTGCCGTCGGTCCCTGGCTTACCGCCTTCGCCTTCGGAACCTCCTACTTTTCGGCCGTTATCTTCGTCGGCTATGCGGGTCAGTTCGGCTGGAACTTCGGCCTTGCCTCAACCTGGATCGGTCTCGGAAACGCCTTTATCGGCTCCCTTCTTGCCTGGCAGGTGCTTGGTCGCCGTACCCGCGTTATGACGCAGCATTTAGGCTCCCGTACAATGCCCGACTTCTTCGAAAAACGCTACGACAGTAAAAAGCTTAAGGTCGTTGCCTCCTTTATCGTATTCGTTTTCCTTATTCCCTATACCGCCTCTCTTTATAACGGCCTTTCCTCCCTCTTTAATAACGTATTCAATATTCCTTACTGGGTAGTCGTCGTCGTTATGGCGGTGCTGACGGGCGTATACGTTATTTTCGGCGGCTATATGGCTACCGCGATAAACGACTTTATTCAGGGAATTATAATGCTCGTGGGTATAACTGCCGTAATAATTGCCGTTCTTATGCAAAACGGCGGCTTTACCGAGGCGGTTGCTACCCTCGGAAAAAGCGAAGGCGCCGAATATATCTCTATGTTCGGACCCAACCCCATATTCCTCTTCTTCGTAGTTATGCTTACCTCCCTCGGTACCTGGGGACTTCCTCAGATGGTCGGAAAATTCTACTCCATCAAGGACGAGGGCTCTATCAAGAAGGGTACCATAATCTCAACCTTTTTCGCCATCATCGTTGCAGGCGGCTGCTACTTCCTCGGCGGCTTCGGTAAGCTTTATAAGGGCGAAATGATCGCCGCAGGCTTCCATAACCCCGAAACGGGCGCTACTATTTTCGATAAGGTCATCCCGACAATGCTCTCCGAGCTTGCCCCCGTTATCGTTGCCATAATAATCGTTCTGGTCCTTGCCGCCTCTATGTCGACCCTTTCATCGCTTGTGCTAACCTCCTCCTCCACCCTTACCCTCGACGTGGTAAAGCCCGCGATGGAAAGGAAAAAGGAGGTAAGCGAGAAGAAGAGCGTTCTTATTCTCCGACTCTTCATCCTTTTCTTCGTCGCTGTCTCGGCCGTTATCGCCATTCTTAAGGACACCGTCTGGAAGGATTCGGTATTTATTGCTCAGATGATGGGTGTTTCCTGGGGAGCTCTGGCAGGAGCCTTCCTTGCCCCCTTCCTCTACGGCCTCTATTGGAAGAAGACCACCCGTGCCGCAGTTGTGGCCAGCTTTATCTTCGGTTGCGGCCTCGAAATAGTTCAGCTTCTTATAAGCATAAAGCTTTTCAGCGTCGCCGAGATCCCCGTGCTTGGCTTCGTCTTCACAAACTCCCTCTACTCGGGCGTTTTCGCAATGGTGGGCGGCCTTATCCTCGTACCTATCGTCAGCCTCTTTACCCAAAAATCGAAGCCCGAAAACGTCGACGAAAAATTTTCCTGCTACGACGCCGTAGTCGTAACCAGCAAAAAGGATTCATTAGGATAACAAAAAGCTCCGCCTTCGGGCAATTTCTCACTATGGCGCACACCCGAAGTGGTAGCTCTTGTATCTAAACCGAACAGAATCATACCTCAATGCAAAAATCCCTCTGCCGATTTTACTCAGCAGAGGGATTTTTTTAGATTTTAAAAAGAAGAAAGGATTTATTCTTTATTGACATATTTTGTAATAAATGGTACTGTTTTATATTTTGGACAAACACAAGGACTTTTGGATTTGACTTGGTTATTTCTGCTGATTATAATCTTATATAGCATTATTTTGTTGTAAAATGGCAAAATTAAATGCCATTCGAAACAATTTTACTTGTTTATTGGAGGAATAACAATGAAAGGGTCATTACTCAAAAGAACACTCGCAATAATCGTAGCAATTGTGCTGGTTATCGGCATCTCGGTAGGAACTGTTATTGTTACAAATAAACAGGCAGTACCTGCTTCCACAACTGTTGAGAACGGTCTTTCTGCATACGAACTGGCTGTAAAGTATGGTTATGAAGGTACTGTTCAGGAATGGTTAGACAGTCTAAACGGCAAGTCTGCTTACGAAATTGCCAAGGAGAATGGTTACACCGGTACTGAAACCGAGTGGACTACTTCTCTTAAAGCCACCGCAGGTAAAGACGGTGTTGGCATTAAGACGGCTGCTTTCTCTGATAAGAATGAACTTCTTATTACTTTGACCGATGGTACTGTATTAAATCTCGGTGTTGCCGACGGTCTTAACGGTAAGGACGGCACAGACGGCAAAGATGGCGCCGACGGCAAGGACGGTGCTAATGGTAAAGACGGCGTAGGTATTACTGCGGCAAACATCAATGCCGAGGGTGAGCTTTTGCTGTCTTTCTCTGATGGCAAGACTGTCAACCTTCAAAAGATTGTCGGTATGAATGGTACAGACGGCATCGGTATTTCTTCTACCACTATCAATACTGATGGCGAACTTGTAATTACATATACAAACGGCCAGACTGCTAACCTTGGTGTTGTTATCGGTGCCAAGGGTGACAAGGGCGAAACCGGTGCAACGGGTGCTACCGGTGCGACAGGTGCCCAAGGTGAGCAGGGCATCCAAGGCGAAAAGGGAGACAAAGGCGATAAAGGCGACCAAGGCGAACAGGGTGTCCAGGGTGCGACTGGTAACGATGGTGTAAGCATCGTGGGGACTGAAATCAATAACAAGGGCGAACTTATCATTACCCTTTCTGACAATACCGTATCTAACCTCGGTGTCGTAGTTGGAGCCAAAGGCGATAAGGGTGAAAAGGGCGAAACTGGTGCAACAGGTGCGACAGGTGCCACCGGCGATAAAGGTGATAAGGGCGACCAAGGTGAGCAAGGCATTAGTGTAACCGGTGCTGAAATCAACTCTAACGGCGAACTCGTTCTCATTTTCTCTAACAACCAAAGAACCAATGTCGGTAATGTAATTGGTGCCAAGGGCGACAAGGGTGATAAAGGCGACCAAGGCGAACAGGGCATCCAAGGTGAAAAAGGCGAAACCGGTGCTACCGGTGCACAAGGTGAGCAAGGTCTTAAAGGCGACAAGGGTGATAAGGGTGACACTGGTGCCGCAGGTAATGACGGTGTAAGCGTAACCAAAACCGAAATCAATCAGAGAGGCGAACTTGTTATTACCCTTTCTGACAATACCGTATCTAACCTCGGTGTCGTAGTTGGTGCCAAGGGCGAAAAGGGCGACAAAGGCGAAAAAGGCGACCAAGGTGAGCAAGGCATTCAGGGTATCCAAGGTATTCAGGGTGAAAAGGGTGAAACCGGTGCCAAAGGTGACGATGGTGTCGGCATCGAGACTATTGTTATCGAGAACGGCAATTTGAAGATAACCCTTACAAACGAAACCACACTTGACCTTGGCAATATCAAGGGAGAAAAGGGTGACAAAGGCGAAACTGGTGCAACAGGTGCGACAGGTGCCACTGGCGAAAAAGGTGATAAGGGCGATAAGGGCGAACAGGGCATCCAAGGTATTCAGGGTATTCAGGGTATTCAAGGCGAAACCGGTAACGGTATTGCTTCTGCCACAATCAATGAATACGGTGAACTTGTAATCGTATACACAAACGGCGACGATATTAACCTCGGCAAAGTAATTGGAGCCAAAGGTGACAAGGGTGACCAAGGCATACAAGGTGAAAAGGGCGAAACCGGTGCAACAGGCGCTACCGGTGCACAGGGTGAGCAAGGTCTTAAAGGCGACAAAGGCGATAAGGGTGACACTGGTGTTGCTGGTGTAGGAGTTGCTTCTATTGTCATCAACGAAGATGGCGAACTTGTTATCACCTATACCGAAGGCAATCCTGTAAATCTCGGCAAAATCATCGGACCCCAAGGTGTACAGGGTATCCAAGGTGAAAAGGGAGATAAAGGCGACAAGGGTGATAAGGGTGACACCGGTGCAACAGGTGCTACCGGTGCAAACGGTTTAACCCCGTTCATCAATGCGAATGGTTATTGGCAGATTGGTGAAACCGATACTGGTGTAAAGGCAGCAGGTACCAATGGTACTAACGGCACCAACGGAACAAATGGTGAAAACGGTCTTACCCCTTATATCAATGACAACGGAAACTGGCAAATCGGTACCGAAGACACAGGCATTAAAGCGGCAGGTGTTAACGGAGCAAATGGTGATTCTGCTTACGATATTGCCAAGAAAAACGGTTTTACAGGCACCGAAGCAGAATGGCTGGCATCTCTCAAGGGAGAACAGGGTCAGCAAGGCATTCAGGGTGAAAAGGGCGAAAAAGGCGATAAAGGTGATAAGGGTGACACAGGTGCCAAGGGCGATACTGGCACAGGTGTCTCCAAAGTAGAACTCATCAACGACGAACTTATTATCACTCTTTCAAATAACGACAAATTCAATCTTGGCAATATTAAGGGCGTTAAAGGTGATGACGGTGTCGGCATTTCCACGGTAGTTATTGATACCGACGGACATCTCAAAATTACTCTTACAACAGGTGTTACCACCGACCTTGGC
>SFWF01000123.1 GCA_004560045.1 bacterium
TTCCTGATCGTAGGTGTGAGCTGCCATATCGAGCTTCTCGTCGCAGTTATTGCACTCGTGCCAATGGTTGGTGTCATCGTGAGTCCATTCGGTCTTGGGGCTATGACCCATAGAGGTGCCCGAATCGAAGGTATCGGTTCCCTTTGCGCCGCATACGCAGGAGAAGTAGAACTTAGCGGGCTTGGTGCAATCGGCAGAGCCGGCGCTGTAGTCAGGGGTCTCGACCCTCTGATCAAAGGTATGAGCAGCGTAGTCGAGCTTTTCGCCGCAGTTATTTCCACATTCGTGCCAATGTCCGTTTGTATCGGAGGTCCAGTCGTTTGCAGGAGCGTGACCGGTCTGATTTACGGGCTTAGTATCGGTCGTTCCGCATACAGAGCACTCGCGGGTCTCTTCACCGGGCTGTTCGCACTGGGGAGGAGTGGTCTCTGTCCAATCGGTCCAAGCGTGTGCGTCGGAATGGTTTACGCCGAGGCAGGTAAAGATCTTCTGGAGGGGATAGCCTGCAGTCTTGGTCCATACGTCGGGAGAAAGACCGGGCATATTGGTAAGAGCGTCTGCTCCGCTCATCTGAGCTTCGTCAAGTAGGCTGCAGCAGACCTGATTATCGACCTGAGCCTGTGCATAGCTGTCGGTGCAGGAGACTGTGCTTCCGCCACCGATGGCGTCGTGAAGCGGAATTAAGCTTACGCAGTCAGAAATGGTAACATTGGAGCTCCAGCCTGTTCCGACGATTCCGTTGATGTGAGAGCCGGCGCCTACGTTAACGGGCGCACCGCCATTGGTGAGGGGATTGGTGGTGGCGAAGATCTCGTCTTCTGCGATACTTCTTACGGTTCCGTAAACTGCGCAGTTATTAACAGTGCCGGTTCCGTTAACGTAGCCAACAATTCCGCCCGTACATTCAGACTCGTAGCTTACGCCGCCCGAAACTTTTCCCGAGAAGGGAGATACGGCCGCATCGGGGTTATCCTGCTTTACCCAACCGTCGATAAAGTATTTGTTACCAACGTCGTAGCCAACTACGGTTACGGTCTCGTCAACGAGAACGGTGTCGAAGGTGGTGTTCGCGTAGGAATATCCGGTGATACCGCCGGTCCAGTGACCGCCTGCCATAAAGGAGTTCTTAATAGCGATATTCTTAATGGTAGCGTTTGCGGTTACGGGAACGAGACCCGAGGAGGTACTTAAAGCACTAAAGGGGATATAGAGACCGTGAACGGCATAGCCGTCACCGTCGAGGGTTCCGCCGAAGGCTCCGCGGCCTGCGTAGCCGTTATACTGCTGACCGGTGTAGAGGTCGGAAACAAACCAGACGTTAGCGTCGTAGCCGTCGTCTACCTTACCGGTAGCCCAGTCGATCTTATCTACATCGTTAAGATAGATATCGTTTGTGAGCTTGTAGTATTTGTCCATACCGTAGGTTCCGATGGCGTTTCTAAGGTCGTCAGCGGTTTTGATAAGGTAGGGGTCTGCTTCGGTACCTGAGCCTTCGAAGGGAGCGGTTCCGAGCTTTTTATTTACGGCAGGATCGATAGGATCGAGGAAGATTCCCTGAATAGGATATCCTGCGGTGGTATAGAACTTATCGCCAAGACCATATACGCTAACGATTGCAGCGTTGCCCTTAACTAAACCTTCGGTTACTACGGCAACCTCAGGACAGTACTGACCCTTGTTTGCGGTGAAAGCATAGTTTCCTACACCTTCCATAGTTCCTGCGTATGCACTGGGGTTTGAAGGATTGCCGCCGAAGGTGGTATTGGCGGTAGCGTTAAGGGTTCTGTTCATGGTGATACCGCCAGAAAGCCAAGCATCACCGAGGACGCCGCCAATACGTTCGGCATTGCTGTTAATTTTAGAATCAACAATAAGGCAGTCGTTTACAACAAGTTTCGAATTCTGAATATAACCTGCAATAAATCCTGTAGTAGGATAGTTAGAGTTTTTTATTTCGTCGGGATTGGGGGAAAGATATGCCTTTTCAACAAGGCAGGTATCGACAGTTACGGCGCCTCCTGAGGTATTGTATGCAAAAAGCACAGATTCGTAGGTTGCGCCTTCGAAATAGGTGTTTACAACACGAAAATTTTTAATGGTTGCGTTAGCACCTCTTCCGAACATGCCGCGTACCGAACCTCCGCCTACCGCAAGTTTGGTATTGTTGAACATACCGCTTACGGTGTGTCCGTTACCGTCGAGGGTTCCGGAAAAGCTGGTTGTACCTTCCCATTTGTTGAGGGTGGAAAGGTCGGTGATAACGTCGCCGTTAGCCTTTTTGAGGACCGGAGTATTTCCGTCGAAGGAAAGCTCCATATCGTTCAGGTAGATGTCGGCAGTAAGAATATATTTTCCATCACCGCCGTTACTTCCCAGCCATGCAAATTCGGCAGCAGTACCGATTTCGAAAACACCGTCTCCGTTAGAGTCGGTAGGCTGAGTCTTGGTGGTTCCGTCCCATACGGTTGCTGCCGAAGCCGAGATTCCCGAAATGATCAAGCAGGAAAGAAGAACGGCTAAGCAAACGGTAAGGGCCAGAGCCTTTTTGCCTAAAGTTTTGATTTTCATTAAAAATCGTCCTTTCTGGTTTTTTTGGAAACAATCTTCCCGATAACAATTATAACACTAAAGTTCCGTATTTTAAAGTGTTAGATGCGTAAAAAAGATAATTGTTTTTTTGTGCAATATGACGGACGAAGAGTGGACAGTGGACAGAGACAGTGATCAGTGATCAGTGATCAGTGGTCAGTGGTCAGCGGTCAGAGAAGAGTAACGCCTTCGGCGTGAGTAGCGCTGCGCGCGAGTAATAAGAGTGAAAAAAGCGAAATTGCTTCGGTATCCGTGTAGGGGTCGGTGATCGAGGCGGTAGTGAATGACGACACAGTGCGTCGTCAGAGCCGCCGAGTGTAATTCCCCCTGGAGGGGGAAATG
>SFWF01000124.1 GCA_004560045.1 bacterium
CGGTCACAAGATGTACATCGTTCTTTCCGACTCGATGAAAAAGACCGACTTTGACGCCGGTTCTCTTATCGTAATCGACGATACGCCGTTTTTTGAGCTTAAGGAGGGTGACATTATAACCTTCCGTTCTCCGAGTCCTGAAAATGAGGGCGAGATAGTTACGCATAAGATAAGAAAAATGACCGTAACCGAAAACGGAGACTCCGCTGTCATAACCTACGGTACCACGAAGGATAAAAACGATACTTCACCCGTAGACGCGTTTCATTACATAGGTAAGTATCAGTGGAGCATACCTTGGGTTGGCTACATTATGAGCTTTTTGAAATCGACTCCCGGTTATTTTGTATGTATCTTCATACCTTTTGCGCTTCTTATAATCTATCAGGGCCTTAATTGCATTAAGCTTTTCCGTCGTTATAAGGCTGAGCAGATGGCAGAGCTTCAGGCGGAGCGCGATATGATTGCCGAAGAGCGTCAGAAGAACGAAGATATGCTTAACGAGCTTAAAGCGCTTAAAGAACAGCTTGCTGCGCAGACCGAAGGAACTGCAACCACCGAAACCGAAGTTCCTTCAACCGAGACTTCCGTAACCGAATCCGAAGAAACTGTACAAGAAACCGGAAAAACCGACGAATAGAGGTCGAAAAGCTTTATGAAATCCGCCACACTCAAAAAGATATTTAACATTGTTTCAACCGTAATTGTTGCTATCGTAGTACTTATAGCCGTTTTCCTTATGGGGTCAAGACTTGTCGGATTAAACGTTTATAACGTTATTTCGGGAAGTATGGAGCCTACCTACAGCGTAGGTGATCTCATCTACGTTAAGAGCATCGATTATGAAGACGTAGCCGAAAAGGTAAAGGTCGACGATCCTCTTACCTTCGTTTTAAACGAGGACAAGGTCGTCGCTACTCACCGCGTTGTTAGTATCGACACGGAGGAAGAGCTTATTTATACCAAGGGTGATACCAACGACTACATCGACCCTGAGGTTAACTTTAAAAATGTTATCGGAAAGCCGGTTTTCAGTATTCCGCTTCTCGGTTACGTTTCCGCCTTTATGCAAACTACGACCGGAATGATAGTTACGATCGCTTTAGGATCGCTACTTATTCTTATTGTATTTTTACCCGATTTCTTCGGAAAGAAGAAAGCCGCACCGTCCGCCGAGGAAATCGCAGATTCCGCTAACGAAACAGAAAAAACAGACAACCACACCACCAACGTAGATGAAAAAGAGGAGAACTAATATGAAAAAAAAATTTTTAGCAGTTGCCCTTGTGGTATCTCTCATCGCCATCGCCGCCGTCGGCGGAACCTTAGCCTGGTTCTTTGATGAAGACTCTGCCACCAACGTTTTCACCTTCGGCTCTATCGACATTGTTCAAAACGAGGTTTTCGACGAGACTACGGCGCAGCTTCTTCCCGTAATCGACAATACCAACCCTGCCGCTTCCAATATGATTCAAAAGGAAGTTACCGTTACCAATACAGGTAATAACGAGGCCTACGTTCAGACCCTCGTTGCCGTACCTCAGGTTCTTGATGAGGCCGGAATAGTGCATCTTTACGATGTTAATGCCGCCGCAAACGGTTGGACTCTTTTAGACGGTGACACAAACGTCGCCGGCGTTCAGCCCGTATACACCGGCGTCACCATCAGCGGCGAAGCTCTTACATATAACGTATACGTTTACAGATATAACACCACCCTCGCCGCAGGCGCTACGACCGCCAAATCTATCGAAGGCGTATTTATCGATCAGTCTGTAGACGCCGACTATGTTTACGATTCCAACGGCGACGTAGAAAGCGGATATTTCGTAACCGGTGACGCTACCGTTGATGCTACCGTTCGTCCCTTCGATGTAACGGGTAGGCTCAACGTTTACGTTGTAACTCAGGCAGTTCAGGCAAGAGGCTTTGCCGATAATACCGCCCTTGATGATCAGTTCACCACTCATCCCTGGTAAAGTAGCTATTATATTCTGAAATCGTAGTCGCTATGGAATTCCGGTAACTATGATTTTTTGAGTATGCATTATTAGAGAAAGGAGGAAACTAACTATGAGGTTAAATAAGAGCAAAGTGTTTGTTTGCGCTATCGTAATCTCTTTGGTTGCCATTCTGTCCTTCGGTACCTTAGCTTGGTTCACCGACTCAGATACCGTAACCAATAAGTTTATGACAGCTGATTCAAACGACGACGCTGATACTGTTTTCAACGTAGATATTTACGAAACCGTTCCCGACGGCGATGATGCCGATACCGACCCCGACGTGGTTGACAAGGGAGACAACGCTGATAACGGCGTTGATAACGTGTATACTTATACCAATGTTCTTCCCGGAGACGTTCTCGTTAAGCAGCCTGTTGTTGAAAACACCGGTAAGTATGCTCAGTACGTTCGTGTTAAGGTAACCGTATCTGATGCTGCTTATTGGACTGCTCTTGCACAGCGTGACGGCTTCACCCTCGAGCAGCTCTTCAACGTTCCTGCTGATTTCAATGCAAATTGGGATCGTGAGATCGCTCAGACTGAATATGACGGCGATACCATGACCTTCGTTTATTACTGTAAGAAAGTTCTCAATCCCGGTGAAAAGGTCGTTCTTTTCGATTCGGTCAACATCCCCACGACCCTTACCAAAGAAGATATGGTTGACGCAACCGGTCTTGGAAACGACGGTTTCTCTCTTAAACTTTTAGCTGAGGCTGTTCAGGCTAAAAATACCGGCAACTCCGCTCAGGAAGCTTTTGCAACGGTATTCCACTAAGTTTTCCTAATTTCTACATTTTATTTGCGTGCAAAATCCTGCGGCGGGATTCCGCCGCAGGTACCCCAAAACCGCCCGTGATACGCGGGAAACCTGATTTTAATCAGGGGATCTATCCGAATATTACCGTCCTCTT
>SFWF01000038.1 GCA_004560045.1 bacterium
GAGAGTATGGGTCTCAACATAAAGGCGGCAAGTCTTTATAAGGACGGCTGTATGCTTCATCAGCATATCCAGTTTTATGAGAATTATGAGACTATGGGTCACGATGCATATTATGCCGCCGAGGCCTCCAAAAGGTACATACATCTGAGCGTAAACGGAGTTGCAAACACAAGCATCCTCTCGATACAGGAAGCAATCGCTTCGGACGATTGGGATTTTATCGTAATGCATCAGGCTCCCAATAGCTGCGATGATCTCGAAAAATATTGGACAGAGGAAAAGCCCGACCTCGTAACCCTCTATAACTACATTCAGACTGAGCTCGACAAGAACAACAATACCAAGTGTAAAATTGTTCTCAATCAGGGCTGGTCCTTTTCTCACGAGATGTCCATCAACAATAATTATAAGTGGTATCCCGTGAACTATAAAAACACAAGAGATTTCTTCCTTAAAATCGAAGAAACCGTAGCCGCCGCTGCCGCAATCGTTCAGCGAGAAAAGGGTCTTGACGCTCCCCTCGATATCATCCCCTCGGGCGAAGCTATGCAGCTTGCCAAGGACGAGTTTGGCTTTGGTGATACCTACGGCCCGGCGGGTTCTCTTTATGCCGACTTTATAAGCCACTTAAGCGACCCCATCGGCTGCTATATGATAGGCAACCTTTGGCTTGAAAAATTCACAGCCAAGGCAGGCTTCCCCGTTGATTGCCGCAACGCTACCTACATTCCCGCAGGCTTAAGCGCCGAAAATGCGGCAATTCTCCGTTCCATTGCTCACGAGGTAATCTCGGGTGAGGCCGATACTATCTACGGCGACTGGCGCGCTATTCCCGACGGTGACGGACTTAAAATAACCCACTATGTCGGAGAGGTTCCTGCTACCGGCACCATTACCATTCCCGCCATTTTAGGCGAGAAATCGGTTACCGCTATCGGCAAGACTACCTTCAAATATGTTGAAGGCGTTACCGGCGTCACTACCATCAGCAACAGCGTTAAGATCGAAGAGGGTGCCCTCGACGGCATCAAGGTTCTCCCCACCTTCTGGGACGGTTCTTCTGTTAAGCCCTCTACCGGAAGCGGCGACTCTGAAACCGATCCTATGCTCATCACCAACGCCGCCGAGCTTTACTGGGCGGTTAAAAACAGTAATAAAGGCAAGTATTTTAAGCTTGCTAACGATATTTATATAAACGATATAGCCGTTGACGTATCTACAGGCAGGGTTGCAGGAAAGGAAAATGCCATCAAGTGGCACGATTCGACCGCAAATACCGCCTTTAACGGCCATCTCGACGGAGATAACCACATCGTAAGCGGACTCTACATCGATTATACCTATACCGGTACCGACGAAGCCTGGACTTTGGGCTTTGGTCTCATTCCGAACGGCGGCGCCTTCACCGTTAAGAACATCGGCGTTGTAAATTCCTACGTTAACGCCGCAGGTGCCTGCGCTTCGGCTTTCGTTGGCGAAGCGGGAAGCACGGGAATCGGATACGTTGTTGAAAACAGCTTTGTAGGCAAGGACGTTTATTTAAGCGGCGCCGCAGTCGGCGGTGTTATCGGCTCAGGAGGATGTAATAACGCAGGTAAGACCTTTGCCATCACAAACGTATACTCCCTTGCTACTATATCTGCTACTACCGAATATTACGGAAACATTACCGGCCAGGTATGGTCTACGACGGCGGCAAACTCTCCCTTAAAAGTAACCAACTGCTATGCCCTCGACCGTCTTTACGGTCAAGCGGCTCCCGTATGCACCGATTGCTATGCAGGCTCTAATAAGAGCGGCGGAGCCGTAAGCGGAATCACCCTTCTCACCGCCGAAAATATGCAGGGCGAAAAGTCTTCCGTAAATATGAGCAAGCTTTGGAAAAACTACGTAGTTACCGACACCTATCCCATCCTCCGCTCCTTCTCTTCGAGAACAAACGGCGAATGGTCGGGCTTTAGAGTCTCCGATATAAGCGGTAAAGGCACCGTAGACTCTCCTTGGCAGATCAGCACCCCTGAGCAGTTTGCTCACGTAGCGGCAGGCGCTTCTGCTGAAGGAAAATACTATCAGCTTACAGAGGATATCTACTTTAACGATATAAATAAGTTCGACTATAAAACCGGCAAGCTTTTCGGCGACTATCAGGCTATTCCCTGGCTTTCCGGAGACGCTACCTTCAGAGGAACCTTCGACGGAAACTGTCACGTAGTATACGGCCTTTGGTATCCCGCAGGAAACGAGATCGGAGCTCAGAATCAGGGTAAGGGCCTCTTTGCCCGACTTGGCGACAGCTCTACTATTAAGAATCTCGGTATGAGTCATTGCTACATCGACGCCAGAGGCTACGTAGGCGCCCTTGTCGGATATATTACCGCAGGCGGTGCCGCAAAGCTTATTGACTCCTGCTATTCCGACGAAACGGTTACCGTTATAGGTAGAAGCGTTACCTCGACAGACACCGGAATTGCCGCCTCGGGACTCGTAGGCGGAATCAACGGCTGTAAGAACCTTACTATTTCAAACTGCTTCTCTTTAGCCTCTGTTTCGGGCGACGTAATGGTCAAAAAGATCCTTGCCAACATCTGGAACGGTCCGAACAAGACCGACGCCGATATCAAGGCTATGAACAACAGGATAATAAGCTGCTATTCCGACGGTGAATTAACCTACGGTACCGGCAACTCCAACAGGGTCGCTTTAGTAGAAAACTGCTATTCTTCGGCAGCGCACAATGGAGAGACGACCAAGGCTCCTTGGACCGAAATCGATGCAATTGCAATGAAGGGCGCTAAGGCCCTCGACCGTATGCCGCAGCTAGCCGATGGATTTGCTGCAGTAGCTAAGGGTTATCCCATGCCCAAGGTCTTTGTCAAGGACGCTGAGGCTCCCGACAAGTCCTTCTGGGACGGCGCATACGTTAAGCCCACCAAGGGAACGGGTACCGAAGCTGATCCCTTCCTTATCACAAACGAAGAAGAGTTTGCCTATATCGTATATAACGGTGGTACCGCAGGCACCTATTATAAACTCACTACCGATATCTACCTTAACCGCCTTGATAAGATCAACTGGTCGACGGGCGCCCTTCTCGACGAAAACTATCCCGCTAACGAATGGTTTACGAGCTACACCACCGACGGAAAATCCTACTTTAACGGAATAAACGAGATCACCTTCAGCGGTATCGTTGACGGCGACGGTCATACCGTATACGGTTTGTACTATGCTCCCGGTCAGCGCGGCACCTGCACGGGACTTATTCCTGCGGTTAAGAAGGCGACCATTAAGAATCTTGCCCTTAAAGATTCCTTTGTTTCGGGAGGCCGTTGGACGGGCGCTCTCGTCGGTGCTACCAACGGATCGGGCGACGTTTTAACCGTCGATACGGTTCTTGTCGACAGCACCGTTAAGGTACTTACCTATAACTCGGGCAACTATTATTATGACGGACGCACCGGATCGGATATTCTGCAAGCAAGCTCTCCCTTCAGCGGCGTTGTTGCAAACGGAGTCGGCTTCGAATCCAACGCAGCGGGCGGAATCGTTGCTTTCGTGGATTCATACTCCACCTGCAACATTACAAACACTGCAGTTTACGCCAAGTTCGACGGAACCTCCTGCACCGCCGCCTACGCTAACACCTATTCAAACGGCGGTAACCCCGTTAGGGTGCGCATCAACGACACAATATTCGGACTTATGGGAACCTGCTGGAATCCGACGGCCCTTAACTTTAGTAACTGTATAGTTGATACCATTCCCTTAAACAACAGCAACGGCGTTTTGGTTCCGAACGCAAGTAATGGGGCAAAACCCAACCTTACAATGTCCAATATCTATAATGTGGGTGCAGCATCTACCCGCGACGGCGTTGTCAATATTAAGGAACCCACGAAGTTCGTAGGTCCTACCGCCCTCGAGCTCGCTCCCGAGCTTTCTGCCGATGTTTGGTATGCGGTAGATAACGCAGGAAAAATGCCCTCTCTCCGCGTTGTCGGAACGACCATGGGCGACGTAGACGAGGATAGCGAGTTTACCCTCAAGGACGACTCTGCCGCCCTCCGAGTTGTAATTATTAAAAACACCTCGCCCTCCAACGGCGACTTTAACAAAGACAAAACGGTTGATATCCTCGACCTCGTAGCACTACAGCTTAAATAGCAAAAAATCCCCTCCACGAGGAGGGGATTTTTTAGGCTTTTCAGCAAGATTTGGGGCAAATTTACCGAAAACCAACATATGAGTCTCAAATAAAATAATTGTACAATTAAATAATTTGTGCTATAATTAAATAAATATATATTCCTTAAGGTGATCCCTATGAAAAAAGTTGCAGTTATCGGCCTCGGTATTATGGGAGGCTCTATTGCAAAGGCACTTAAAAAGTCCAATAAATACTACGTTATCGGCTATAATAAACCCGAAGAAATAAGCGACCGCGCCTTAAACGACAAGGCTATCGACGAGATCTGGGACGGTATCTCACCGCTCGATACCGATATAACGGTTCTGGCGGTAAACCCAAGTGTTGCCTTCGAGCTCTTCGAGACCCTGCCTGCCCTCCTCAAAAAAGGTAGTATTCTTACCGATATATGCGGAATTAAGTCCGAGGTCGTGACCGTCGGCGAGGAGGTCTGCAAAAAGGCGGACGTCCGTTTCGTCGGAGGTCATCCTATGGCGGGCCGCGAGCACAGCGGCTACGACTATTCTACCGAAGACCTCTTCTTTAACCGTAGCTATATCCTTACCGAAACGCAGAATACCGACAAGGAGGCCATAAACGACCTTTCGCAGATGGCCCTCGATATCGGCTGTGTGGGAGTCACCATAACGAGCCCGGCTCATCACGATAAAATGATAGCCTACACCTCGCAGATTCCTCACATTTTGGCAGGTGCCTATATGAATTCCCCAACAAGCGCAACCCACAACGGCTATTCCGCAGGCAGCTATCACGACGTTTCCCGCGTTGCCAGCGTCGACGAAAACCTCTGGACACAGCTCTTTTTGGCAAACAAAAGCGACCTTCTTTACGAAATAGATATTCTTATAAGAAATCTTGAGGACTACAAGGACGCAATAAAATCGTCCGATGCCGCAAGGCTCTCGACCATAATCAAAACGGGACGAATTCTTAAGGAACGAGACATTATTATAAACGGCGACGAAAAGCCGCATAAATTCGGATAAAAAGGAGCGGATCTTATGAGAAAGCATAACCTCGCAATGCTTATGGACCTCTACGAAATGACCATGGCTAACGGTATTTTCGGGAGCGATATGCGCGATACCGTAACCTATTTCGATATGTTCTTCCGCCGCGTGCCCGATAAGGGCGGTTACGCAATTATGGCGGGCCTTGAGCAGCTTATCGAGTATTTTGGTAACCTTACCTTCTCTAAGGAGGATATTAAATATCTTAAAAGCCTTAACCTTTTCTGCGACGAGTTTTTAGACTATCTTAAAGACTTTAAGTTCGAATGTGACGTCTGGGCCGTCCCCGAAGGAACTCCGATATTCCCCATGGAGCCTATCGTTACCGTTCGAGGCCCCGCTCTGCAGGCCTTCCTCGTCGAGACTATGGTACTTCTCACCATAAATCATCAGTCCCTTATCGCCACAAAGGCCAACCGTATCTGCTCTATGGCAGGCGACCGTCCCGTAATGGAGTTCGGTGCACGTCGTGCTCACGGCTACGATGCCGCCTACTACGGAGCCCGTGCCGCAATAATCGGCGGTGCAAAGGGAACCTCAAACATCAAAACGGGTCAGGATTTCGGAGCCCCCGTATCGGGAACAATGGCACATAGCTGGGTTCAGCTTTTCCCCGACGAGTATACCGCCTTTAAGACCTATGCCGAAAAATATCCCGATAGCTGTACCCTTCTTATCGATACCTTTAACGTTCTGAAAAGCGGACTTCCCAACGCTATAAGGTGCTTCGACGAGGTCTTAAAGCCTATGGGCTACCGACCTAAGGGAATCCGAATCGACAGCGGAGATATCGCCTACCTTTCCAAGAAGATAAGAAAGGCCCTCGACGATGCGGGCTATCCCGACTGCGCCATAGTTGTTTCCAACTCGTTGGATGAGCATCTTATCAAGGAGCTGGACAGTCAAGGTGCGCAGATATCCTCCTTCGGTGTGGGCGAGCGTCTTATTACCGCCTCAAGCGAAGCCGTATTCGGCGGAGTTTACAAGCTGGCCGCCGTTGAGCTTCCCGACGGTACTATCATACCTAAAATAAAGGTAAGCGAAAACATCGAAAAAATTACCCTTCCCGGAGTAAAGATCCCCTGGCGCCTTTACGATAACGCTACGGGCAAGGCTATCGCCGACGTTATCTGTTTAAGTCACGAAAAGATCGACGACACTAAGCCCTACGAGATCTTCGACCCCGTTTATACCTGGAAACGTAAGACCGTAACCGATTTTACCGCCAAAAAGCTTCAGGTAAAAATTATGGAAAAGGGTAAGCAGGTCTATACCTCCCCCTCGGTAAACGAGATATCGAGCTACAGAAAGCAGTGTGTCGACAATCTCTGGGATGAGGTAAAGCGTTTCGAAAACCCCCATACCTATTACGTGGATCTTTCGGAGGACCTCTACGCCCTGCGTCAGGAGCTTCTGAAAAAAGCCGCTAAAGGAGAAAAATAATGAAAAAAATAATTGCGTTAGCCCTTTGTATATGCCTTATTTCCTGCCTTTTCGCAGGTTGCGGCAAGTCCGAGCCCTCCAAGGACACTTCGAGCAGTACCGCTACGGGCAAGATCGATTCTCTTGCCTCTAAGGGCAAGATAGACGGCGTAGACTACGGCCTCGGAGCAGATATCGAGACGGTCAAGGCTCACTATAAGGAGCTTGCCGAGAAATACGCGGAGGAGCACGGAGATGATGATCACGACCACGGAGTAACGGGCGAGGAGGGTCACTATTATTACCTCGACGAATACGACGACCATACCGTGATCGACGTTTCCTCCGCCCGCTTCTATTTCGAAAACGGAAAGGAAGATAAGGGCATTTCGGCAATCGCCTCCGATTCCGATACCTTCGGCTTTAGCGTTGGCGTGACCACCAAGTACGAGGTTGAAGAGGCCCTTAAGGCCGAGGGGAAGGCCGTAAACGCAGGGGAGGACGAGCTTCGATTTTTAGCCGTTCGAACCGAGCCTGTGCTTGTGCTTCGCTACGAATTCGGCGATTATCAGCTCGACTTTTATTTCTACGATAACCTTCTTATAACGACCGTAATTATAGATACCGAAAATTGGACCTTATAAAGATAACGCGGTAGGCACAGCCTACCGCGTTTTACTATTTGTTTAAAATTTTAGCGACCAAGGGTCTACTAACCTTAAGGGCGCCTTTTGGGCAGAATTCCTGACAGCAGAAGCAGCGGATACATTCCTTTCGGTTAATCTTCGGCTTGCCTCCCGACATCACGATTGCCTTGGCGGGGCATATTTTCATACACTCCTTACAGCCGACACATTCGCTTTTTTTAAGCTTTGGCTTGGAGGCTAATACCGAGCCGACTATATTTCCCATAACCGTACCGAGAATATTGTTCTTGCCCTTAAAATCGAGGCTCGTGTGGGTCTCTATCCGCTCGTAATCGGGGATCTTGAACTTCTCTACGTCTCCGCTTACGTCGAGGGTATCAAAACCGCCCTCTATAAGCCCCCGTTCCTTGGCTGCCTCAAGAATAGGCAAGGTCTCGGGCTTTATGCCGATTATCTCGGCGCAAACGAGGTCGAGCTTATGGGGGGAGGCGGAGGCTATAAGACAGCCTATCTCACGGGGAGTTCCCGCGGTGGGGCCGTTGCCCTCCATTCCGACTACCGCGTCACAAATAGAAAGCTCAGGCTTTAAAAACTCGTTCAGATCGACTATCATTCGGGCGAAATCCTTGTGATCGGGAAATCGGAAATGATATTCGGGCTTGATGGTGCCGGGAACGATTCCGAAAAGATTTTTTGCCGCCGCCGAAAGGCCCATCATTCCGTGGGTCTTAAGCTTGCAGAAATTTATAACCGCGTCACATTCGTCCAGCCAGGCGGTATATTCAAAGGTCTTAGCGACCATAGCCTCGGGGAAATCGGCGGTTTTCTGACCGAAATTTCGGTTTAAGGAGACCCTTTCGCTTTCGAGGGACTTCATACCCGTCGCCGAATAGACCCTTCCTACGAAGACCGAGTTGTAAAGCCCTCCGGGGCTGTCTCCTATAATGCATTTAGCGCCTCTGTCGGTCAGCATATCGCAAAGGACCTTAAGAACCGTCGGATGGGTGGTAGCGGCGGCCTCGGGCTTCATAAAGGAAACGAGATTTGCCTTTATTCCGATCGTCATATCGGGTCTTACAAAGGAAAGCAGACCGCTCTTTTGGAGCAGCTCCGACATAGCCTCCTTAACCCTTTCTTCCTCGTATGTCCTGCATTCGGCAATATAAACCTCTGCCAAAATATCAACTCCTAACAAAATTATTATACCATATTACACCCCCCCTCGTCAACGGGAGACTGTGATTCGAAAATCACTTTATCTACAGAAAAGTACAATCTTTTTGTATTGCTCTGTTCGGTGGGATGTGGTATAATAAAAAAATAAGAATAAATGGAGTAAAAGCTATGATAAAGGTTATGTTCGTCTGCCACGGAAACATCTGCCGAAGCCCGATGGCCGAGTTTATATTTAAGGATCTTGTAAAAAAAGAAGGGCTCGAGGACCTTTTTGAAATAGCCTCCTCGGCGGTAAGCTTCGAGGAGATAGGAAACCCCGTCTATCCTCCTGCAAGGGAAATTTTAGCCGAACACGGAATTTCCTGCGCAGGTAAACGCGCGGTACATTTCGAATATGCCGATTATAAAAGCTACGACTATATCCCCGTAATGGATCAAAGCAATATGCGCAACATCCTCCGCATAACGAGGGGCGAAAACGACGGAAGAATTAAAATGCTTTTAGAATATGCGGGTCAGACCGCCTCGGTCTCCGACCCTTGGTATTCGGGTGATTTTTCTACCGCCTACAACGATATACTGAGGGGCTGTACCGCCCTGCTCAGCGAAATTAAAACCAAAAGGCTACGATAATTACCGTAGCCTTTTAATATTTATTCAACCTTCGTGCCGAGATTGCCGTTCTCGTCTATATATTCGGCCCGTTCGGTGAGAAAGCTCAGCTTTTCGCCCGACAGCGCCGAAAGCTCCGCGTTCAGCTTGTGCCTTTCGGAGGCGGTCTTTGCTCCTCCCGTGCAGGAGCAAAGCAAGGAAGAGGCGAGAATTATCGCCGCGAGCTTCATTATTCTTTTCTTCATGGTCTTATCCCCCGTTTTTCATAAATTCCTTTAGGTTTTCTTGTCTGCTTATCCCTATCCAAAGCTTTATATAGGCCGCCGCAAAGGGAGCGCAGGGCAGGGGGATTATACCTAAGGCTTCATACTGAGACGAGCTTTCGTAGGTTAGCCCTTCGGCACCGCCGCATAAAAACAGGGGTATTTCGGTTTTCCAAGCCCTCTTGCAAAAGGCCTTAAGCTTTTCACTTTCGGTCGGTAGGGTCCCCGAATGATAGGGCCGTATAACTATCGCTTTAACCTTATCTAAACTATAAGAGTATCCGTCTCCGGGGTGGGCGGAAATAACGAGAATTTCGGGGTCGTCACAAAGGGTAAAATCCGAAACATCGCAGGAAACCGCCCCCTTGGAAGCGAAAATTCTGTCGTCGTCCTCCAAAAAGGTATAAGCTCCGTTTGCGGGAATAAGTCTCACCGCCGAGTCGTGGTTTTTATAGGCGATATAAACGCCGCTTTGACCGCCCGACATAATATGATCGACCGCCGCCTTAAAATTATCTCTTCCGTTGGCCCTCGTATCGGTCAGGGGATAGTTGCTCGAAACGAAAATTATCGGTATTTTTGCCTCCCTTGCCGCAAAGCCGACGGCCGCCGCCGAAAACTGCAGAGTGTCGGTTCCGTGGGTGACGATAATTCCGTCAAAACCCGCGTCAAGCCCGCTTTTTACCTCGGAAATAAGCTTGTTCAGGGTAACGGCATCAAGGTTTTCGCTAAGGGCGAAATAGGGCTCTCTGCAAAGGAAGTCACAGACCCTTCCGAAGCGGTCGTAAAAATCGTTTATAAGAAAAAACTTCGTATCGCGGTTTGGCGATATGGCTCCGTTTTCTACCGTCGAGCCTATCGTACCGCCCGTAAAAATTACAAGTATCTTCAAAAAATCCCTCCTATAGCGGAATATTGCTTCTTATCTGCTTCGGGGTCTTGCCGTAGTGCTTTTTAAGGACCCTTCTGAAATATGAAGGGGTAGAAAAGCCTAAGGTATCCGAAATATTTTCCACCGTCATATCGGTCGATATCAGCAGGGTCACCGCCTTTTCGCAAAGAATTCTCTGCCGCGCGTCAACGGGGGTGGTGCCGAGCCGACGGAAGGCGGAATAAAGCCCCGATTCGCTTAGTCCGCAGTTTCTTGCTATTTCGGCAATGCTTAGCTTCGGGTCGAGCTCCATATATTTTCTTGCCATTTCAACCGTTGCGTCGGTAGGCTTTTTCGTTTTATAGGACATCTGAGGTAAAAGCTTATAAAGCAGGGCGTAAAGTCTGCTTACCCCGTCGCAGTCTACGGGATTTTTAAGGGGTATTTCCAAAAGGAGCCGCCTCGTCTCTTCGGTAAGCGCTATCTTCTGAAGCTGATACCGCTTCTGCGCCTTGTCGGGGAAAATCTTGAAGCCGATGGATAAAAACCGAACGTCGGGACTGCCGTACCAATAAGAATTATACGGAAGATGACGGGGAATATACACAAGCTCGCCGCCTTCTACCGTAAAATCCTCGGTGTCGGACACAAACCTTGCCCAGCCCTCGATCATATAACCGAAATAATGGAAAGGTGCCCCTTTAGGCTGAGCGGTATGATGGTTGGTTTGTCGCGTGTATTCGGTGAAATAGAACTGATTTGCGAAGTTCGAGTTATCCAAAGCCTCACCTCTTTTTACAGAATAGTACCCTTTTTTAACAGAATAACATATTGTAATAAAAACTGCAAGGGTTTAGAATAAAAACGAGGTGATACCAAATGAATAAATGTATCGTATTTACTGAAAAAGACAAGGCCGAGCTTATAAGCGAGCCCGTAAAGGCCGTCGGCGATAACGAGGTGGCGGTCAGACTTCACTATTCCACGATTTCCGCGGGAACCGAGCGTGCCAACCTTATCGGCGAGCTTAATATTGCCGCAGGGGTCATACCCAAATCGGTGGTCTTTCCCCGTCGCGCAGGCTACAGCGCCTCCGGTACCGTAATCGAAACGGGTAAAAAGGTGACCCGCGTTGCCGTCGGAGATAAGGTCCTCGTCACCTGGGGCAATCACAACATGATTTCGGTAATAGACGAGAACAAGGTATATAAGATCCCCGAGGGTGTCTCTATGAGTGACGCCGCCTTTGCCCTTATTTCAACCTTCCCCATGGCCGCGATCAGAAAGTGCAATCTCGAAATGGGTGAATCCGCAATGATAATGGGCCTCGGAATCCTCGGTATGATGGCGGTAAAGCTGCTCAGAGCCGCAGGCGCCTACCCCATAGTTGCCGTCGATCCCGTCCCCGAAAAGCGTGAAAAGGCCCTGACCTTCGGCGCCGACTATGCCTTCGATCCACGTGACCCCGACTTTGCCGAAAAGGTAAAAGAGGTAACCGACGGCGGCGCTAAGGTGTGTATCGAGGTAACCGGCCTTGGAGCAGGGCTCGACAATGCCCTCGACGCCCTTGCAAGATTTGGCAGGGTAGCCCTTCTCGGCTGTACCCGTCATTCCGATTTCACTATCGACTATTATAATAAGGTTCACGCTAAGGGAGTTACCTTCGTCGGTGCTCATACCATGGCCCGTCCTAAATATGAGAGCAGCGAGGGCTGGTGGACCGAGGCCGACGATATAAAAGCCTATTTCGGTCTCCTTAGCGGAGGAAGACTTGTTATGAGCGACCTTATGGGCGAATATCATTCTCCCGAGGATGCCCCCGAGGTCTATACCCGTCTTATAAACGAAAAAAATTTCCCTACAGTTCAGTTTGATTGGAGTCTTTTGAATGAATAAAATTAAGATTGCCTTTATCGGCATTGGTCACGACCACGCAAATCCCAATATAACGAGCTTCAAAAATCATACCGACCTTTACGAGGTCGCAGGCTACTGTATCCCCGAGGATGACCAGCCGCAGAATCATTTTTCCCCCGACGACAAGCTTTTTGAGGATATGAAAAAGCTGACCCTCGAAGAGATATTAAGCGATAAATCCATCGAGGCCGTAGTTATAGAGGCGGTGGACAAAAAGCTTACAAAATTTGCTCTTATGGCCGCAAAGGCAGGCAAGCATATCTTTATGGATAAGCCGGGAAGCGGAAGCCTCGAAGAGTTTTCGGCCCTTATCGCCGAGGTCAAAAGGCAGGGCACCGTATTTGAAACGGGCTATATGTACCGCTACAATCCTTACGTTATTGAGCTTAAGGAAAGGATCAAAAAGGGCGAGCTTGGAGATATAATCGGAATCGAAGCCCAGATGAACTGTATTCATACCGTCGAGAAGCGCAATTGGCTTGCGGACTATAAGGGCGGTATGATGCACTTTTTAGGCTGTCATCTCGTCGACCTTATCTTCAGTATTCAGGGCGCTCCCGAAAAGATCACCCCCTATAACCGCTCCTCGGGTCTTGACGGTGCAAAGGGTGAGGATATCGGCTTTGCGGTCTTTGAATATAAAAACGGCCTCTCCTTTGCCAAGACCTCTGCCGTAGAATACGGAGGCTTTGACCGCCGGATTCTTACGGTTGTCGGCACTAAAAAGACGGTTGAGCTTCGTCCCTTCGAGCAGTTTGAGGAGGGCGGCAAAATGTTCACCGACAAAACCGAATATTCGGTATGGGAATGGACGAACAGGGGAGAGAAGGACAGAGTATATCTCGACCGCTACGACACCATGACGGGCAGCCTTTATAAGTATATAAACGGGGAAGAAAATCCCTTCACTCCCGACTACGAGCTGGAACTTTACCGGCTCATCCTCGCCGCCTGCGGAAAATAAATTTAAAAGGAACTCTATGTTCGGGTGCACACCCGTTTTAGAGTTCCTTTTTTATGCTTAAAACATTTTTTACTTCTTAACAAATTCTTTTCCGGTTATAAGGTAGTTTATCGAAACGTTAAAATATTCCGACATTTTAACGAGCAGGTCGAGGGAGGGCTCCCGCTGACCGTTTTCGTAGTAGGAGATAGACTCTCTCGAAATATTGAGGTCGGTTGCGACCTTAAGCTGATTAAGCCGTTTGCTTTTTCGAATTTCTTTCAGACCCTTCATCAAATCACCTGTTATTATTGTAACCCTCCGTTATGCAACAATTGTAACAGTTTGTTACAACTCTAAATGAGATAATGTCGAGGCTTCAAAACAATAAAAAAGCCGCCGTCTACCTGACAGCGGCTTTAAATTTACCTGTTCATCGGACCTTGGTCCTTTCTTAGAATGAAGAAATCCGTTTTAAAAATTAACTAAACTTTCGGACTCACGCCTTTACGTTTATTTTTGGTCGATTTTAAAACTTATTAAACCTTTGGACTCATTCCTTTACGGTTACTTGTTTTTTTGAAATAAAACTTAACTGTACTTTGGACTCACGCCTTTCCCTTAGATTCTGATTTTCACCTGAGGTTCTGCTTCCCTTTTCATCGGGTATCAGTCCTTTCCTTTCCAAGATTTTTTATTTGGATCTTTCTTCTGTGTCTTTAATATAGCACACTTTTAACAGTTTGTCAAGCGTTTTGTTGATAAAAATTGTAAA
>SFWF01000003.1 GCA_004560045.1 bacterium
CAACTCCTTTGTGCCGATGTTTAGTGTGGTTACTTTCATCTTAACACATTTGAGTTGTTTTTTCTATTTTTACTGTTACCTATCTATTGTATCATAACATATTTGGCGGCCTTCGGTCACAGATTTGGCGTCCCTCGCCCCCGGGCCCTTGTCGCTCCCCTTTCCCATTTCCCTAAAAAAAATCCCTCACAACGGGCGCGCCCGTTGTGAGGGGATAATTTTATTTATACCTTAGCCTTTTTGCCTTTTTTGATAAGAACAACGGTTACGGTAGCAATGGCGCCGAGGAGTACGACTCCGCCGACGATTGCAAGGATGATAACGAGGGTGTTATCGCCCTTCTTGAGTTCGGGTTCGGTAGAGATATCCGAGGGGTTGTAGCTCTCAATCTCACCGAGCTTGCCTTCCTTGTGGAGGTTAACGATCTGGAAGTCGTCGTAGAACATTACGGCGTTACCCGTAGTGCGGACGAAGAGGTAGGGAGCGTTAGCGGTGATCGGAACGCGATACTGCTTCCACTCGCCGACCTGGAGACCGGTAAACTCGATAGCTACGTTGTAGCCGAGCATTACGTCGTTAACGTCGGGGTAGTTACCCTGAACGAGCTCAACGGTACCTTCGGCACCTTCGGTGTTGGTGGTCATCCAGAAGTTTACGTCGTAGGTGTTACCAACCTCGAGAGGATACATATAGTTTACGAAGAACATCGGATTGGCGTTCTCTACGGTGCAGTCAGCAGCCATAGAACGGAGTCCTCCGTTGATGTACTTCGGATTGTAGCCGGCAACACCGGGCTTAAAGTAGTAAGCGCCGCCGTTTACATCGTAATCGTCGTACATCTTATCTTCGAAGCCGTTTGAGTGACCATCCATTACGAACTTAGCGTAAACGTGGATGTTAGAGTTGGGGAAGTATTCGAGGTCGAACTTAAGATCGAAGGTATCGTAGTAATACCAGCCTTCGAATTTGTATCCGTAAAGCTCAGAGGTGGGGAGGTTATCATGGTCGATCTTACCAACAAGGGGATATCCCTCGATAGGCGCGCAGGGAGTACCGTCGCCGGTAACGAATTCGATCTTAACCTTCACAGGCTCGCGCTTGTTGGAATACTTTTCAGCATTGGGGAAGCAGCGGAGGACGGGGGTACCGCCCTTAACGATCTTCCAAATCTTGTCGTAGTCGAGCTCGGGCATATTCTTGAGAGCTGCGTCACCCTGCATGAATATGAGGTTAAGCGGCTTAGCGCCGTTGTCATCCTTACCGTCAATGTAGCAGTCAACCGTAACTGCGTTAATGCCCGAGTTGGGTCCCATACCGAAGGAGGCACGGTCGGAAGTAGCGCTGAAGCAGTTCTCGAAGTAACAACGCTCTTCGTTGCTTCCTTCCCAGATATCTCCGTAGAAGGCGCCGTTACGGTAGGTTCCTTCGATGTGAGGTACCGAGTAGCAGTTGTAGAAGGATACAGGGGCGGCACCGCCACCGATAAATCCTCCGACAGATTCGCCGATAACGCTTACGTCAGCAGCGATGAAGCACTGACGGAATACGGGGACCTTTCTTACATTGTAGTCAGCGGATCCGCCCATATAGCCGTCGTAGTTCTCGAGGAAGCCGACCATTGCGCCTACGTAGCAGTGGGTTGAGTTCATCTGATCGTTGACTAAGGTAGACTTAGCGATACCGAGCTTTTCGATAACTGCGCTATGTCCGAGGAGCGGGATAAGACCTGCATGCTGAGAATCGGCAGTTGCGTAGTAAAGACCGGTTACAACGTGTCCGTTACCGTTAAGGTGACCGCGGAAGTACTGAGAGTTGGCGACCCAATCGCGTGCAGTCTGTTCCCAACCCGCCTTAGAGGTGTTGTTGAGCTTAAGGTCTGCGGTGATGGAGTAGAACTTGCCGAGGGTGTCGTTCTTGTTGAGCATAAATACGAACTGCTCAGGAGTTTCGATGATATAAGGATCGTTTTCGGTACCCGTTCCGCCTGCGTACTTGGTAGCAGACTTACCGGACCATACGCGGCCCTTCTTACCCTCGTCAACGCCGAGAGCGGACATGCCGTAGGGAACCTTCTTAATGTGAGGAGTATCGCCGTTAACGGTGTAGAAGACGTTTTTCCAGTCGAGCAGGGGCATTGAGCTCTTAGCCTTTGCGCCGATCATATTGGCGGCGGGAACCTGCTTTGCGCCATGTCCCGAAACGTCGCAGTAAACAGAATTTACAGAGCCGACGTTTCTCGCGATGGGATAGCCCTGTGCGTAGCACTGAACAAGGTTGTTGCCTTGTCCGCCCCAGGTATCGCCGATAAAGGCGTTGCAGCGGTCGCCTACGCCGGAGAACTTGAGTTCGGGAGTAGAGTAGGAATAGGAGATATCAGCGGTGCGCAGGTTACCTGCTCCGATAAATCCGCCGACGGTGAAGCCTGCGACAGTAACGGTCTCGTCGACAGAACAGCCCTGAATGGTGAGGTTTCTGTCGCCTGAGCCGGTGATTTCACCAACGAAAGCACCAACGCTTCCGTAACCGGAAATGTAGGACTTTCTGATGTGGAGGTTGCGGATCTCAGCCGAGGTGCTTGCCCACGAGAAGAGACCTGTACCCTGCGAGATATAGTCGCCTTTATAAGTGGCGGTAGTTGCGGGAAGCTGATTTGCGTAGAGACCGTAGATGGTATAGCCCTGACCGTCGAGGGTTCCCTGGAAGCCTACGGAGTTGATGTTGTTGTACCAGGTCTTTGCGTTGGTCATCCAGTTCTTCTTGGAGGTATCGTTAACGTAGAGATCGTTAGCGAGGGCGTAATATTTGCCTGCAGTGACCTCGCTCTGAACGAGATAGCGGAGCTGTTCAACGGTTTCGATGAGGTAGGGATCGGTCTGGGTTCCCTTACCCTTACCGAACATCTCTGCGTCGGCAGAAAGGTCGACGTTTGCGCCGTCGATCTTGCCTTCGAAGATCTTAAGGATGGGAGTTCCGTTTTCGACGGCCTTCCAGACGTTAGTAAAGTCGAGTCCGGTCATCTTGTTAGCTGCGCCGAGACCCATCATACCGTCTGTACCAACGTTGGTCCAGAACATATGCTCTCCGTCGGCGGCGCCGGTGGAGGTATAGATATCCTTAAAGTAGTCGGAAGCAACCTTGCCTTCCTTCTGGAAAGACTTATCAGTTACCCACTGACCGCCTTCAAGCTTGGTCTTATAGTACCAATACATAGCAGATCTTCCGCCTTGGTTTCCTACGTTATAGGGCTTGGAGCCGAAGGAGTAGGAGTCGTAGATCTCGTAAGCGGTGATCCAGGGATCGCCGAGAAGACCGTTAGACTTAGTCGAGGCGGAGTTGACCATCTTTGCCTTGGTGTAGCAGTTTCTGATAACGAGACCCTTGGTGGATTCAGGGTTATTCTGCTGTGCAAGACCGACGATACCGCCTGCGGTAGTAGAGTTTACAGAAACGGTCTCATCCGAGAAGCACTGCTCTACAGTGATAACGCCTGCGGCGTAGCCGATAACGGCACCTGCGCCGAGGTTCCTGGTAGAGCGTATGAGGGAGTAGCGGATACCGAGGTTCTTAACAGAGCCGTCCTGCATCTTGGGGATAAGTCCGACTGCGTCGGTGCCTGTGGCAGGATACCAGATACCGTAAACGATGTTACCTGCGCCGTCAAGATGACCGCTGAAGTTAGAAGCGGTGGTGTGGGTGAACCAGGGGTTGTTGTTTGCTCTTGTGTGCCAGGTGGCGCCTGCGGTTACGTCATTTAAGTAAATGTCGTTAGCGAGCTTATAATACTTGCCGAGACCGCCGGTCTTTACCATAAGGGCAAGCTCACCGGGAGAGGTGATGATAATAGGATCGTCCTTGGTACCGGTAGAGGTGTTATCAGAGAAGGTGTCGAGAACGATACCGGTCCAAACGCCGTTCTTGTCAACGTCGGATATCGGTGGGGGTTCTTCGCCGTCGTTGCCGGTAGACTCGGCAAATACGTCGAGGATGGGATAGCCGTTGGTTGCTTCCCAGGCCTTGTCTCTGTTGAGGGTCTGCATGGGCTTCTCGTTGTTGAATACGTCGAGACCCTGCATATCTGCGGGATCAACAACAACCGCTCCAACGCTATCGGTAGCGCTTGAGGCGAAGATGTCGCTCATAGTGGCAGGCTTAGCGTTTCTGTCGGAAAGAGGTCCGTTACCGTTATAGGCACTGATTACCTTACCCTTTCCTGCGTCGCCCCAGATATCGGCGTAAAGACCGATAATACCTTCACGGTCTTCTAAGATTCCGGTCTGGTAGTGGGGCCACTTGTGAGTATTCTTCTTAAGGGTTGCGAGACTGTAAACGTGGTCGAGGTTAAATGGCTTGTCGGAAACGCCGACGAAGGCGGCAGAAGCGTAACCCGAAATGGTAACGTCCTTACCGACGTAGCTGTAGGAAATGCTGAGGCTGCTCGAGTGGCAGTTGCTAGCAACGAAGGCTGAAGCAGCGTTGCGATGCTCAACATAGGCGTGGTCTACGCCGAGGTTCTTGATCACGGCGTCGCCCTGAACGTAGCTGAAGAGACCGAAGCCGCTGTTGCTCGACTTCTTCGGAGCGGTATCCTTGCAGTAGAGACCGTGAACAACGTGTCCGTCACCGTCTAAGGTACCTGCGAAGCCGCCGGAGGTGACCCAGGTATGAACGCTGTATCCGCCGATGGGATTACCGTTGGTCCAGTCGACCTTGTCTACTTCGTTTATAAAGATGTCGTTAGCGAGCTTATAGTACTTGCCTGCGGTAGAGGTCTGGTTAGAGGCTACTACGAAAGCAAGCTCGGCTGCGTTATAGATGATATAGGGGTTAGCCTTGGAGCCCGAGCCCTCGGAGGGAGCGGTCTTGGTAGAGCCGTCCCAGGTTCCGGTTTCGGGTGCAGGCTTAACGGGAGCAAAGGCGGTAAGGATGGGATAGGTGGTGGTTCCCTGGAAATAGGATCCAAGACCGCTCATCTTACCGGTAGTAACTACGTCAAGTCCCTGCATCTCGGCGGAAGTGAGAAGGGTCTCACCGGCCTTGAGACCTGCATTGGGGGTCGAAACGGTTACGTAGTTGTTGGCATAAGTCTTGATTCCACTACCCTTTGCTGCAATAGCACCCTTCGCATTATAGCAGTTGGTAACGGTGGAGAAGGAAGTGCCGAAGCCGGACTTGTCGCCCTGGTAGATATAAACGTCTCCGATCATACCGCTGACAGCAGCACCGGTGTAGTTTGCAAGAGAGTAGCAGTTGGTAATGCTGTAGGTGACGTCACTGCCGACGGCGTAGAACACGCCGCAGTTATTACCGACGAGGTATACGTTTGCTCCTGCATAGCACTGATCGTATGCCATGGTGGTACTGTTTGCGCCGACTGCGGTAAATGCAGAGGCTCCGTTGGGATGACGAAGGTATGCGTAGTCAACGCCAAGCTTGGAAACCGAGAGGCCTGCGCTCTTTGCAAAGAGACCTGCGCCTGCCGCGCCCCAAGTGAAGTTTGCTTCCATGTTGTAATAGAGACCGAATACCTTATGTCCGTTACCGTCGAAGGTTCCGTTCAGGACTCCGCAGGTAGAAGAGGTATACCAGGAGTTGGGGGTATAGCCGGCCTTTACGGTACCGGTTGCCCAGTCGATCTTGGTAATATCGTTAAGATAGATGTCCTTTTCAAGCTTATAGTGCTTGCCGTTCATGCCGTTCTTAACAACGTATGCTAATTCTTCGGGGGTAGAGATGATGATAGGATCGGCGTCGGTACCGGTGCCCTTAGAGGGAGCAACCTCGGTTCCGTTCCAATACTCGGAGGGATCCATAGCGTTGAAGATCTGAAGAGTGGGATAGCTTTCGGAGGTCGTAACCCAAACCTTGTCGAAATCGAGACCGCTGAGTACGTTTTTGGCTCCTGCGCCCATTATATCGTCTTCGTTGACCTTAACAACGGTGGAAAGTCTTGCGTCGACCTCTGAAGCGGTGGTATAAACGTCGGTCCAGGTCGTAGTGCCGTTTCCGTTACTGCCGTCAAAGGGAGTGTAAAGGGAAACTGCGTCGGTTACCTTTATAGCGGTATTCCAAGCGGTACCGATAAGTCCTCCAACGTGACCCGATTCAGATACAATGGCAGAACCTCCGTCAAGAACGGGGTTAGTAACAACGTAGGAATGACCACTGCCGACGATATTAGCGTAGCAGGCAACGTTTGACATATTTACAGAGGAGATAGCATAACCTACCACTCCACCCAGTCCGCAGGACTCGAAGTTGCCATTCTTAACGAAGGGCCACTTATCTTTAGTATTATAAACGTCAGCGGTAACGTAAGCCCTACCTGCGTTGTAGCCGTGAATGGTAACGGTGTCGTCAACGACAACGTTCGAAACGGTAACGCCGGTAGAATAACCCGTAACGGCAGCGCCCCAGCGTCCTGCAGAGATGAAGGACTTGGCGATGCGGAGGTTCTTAACGCTGGCGTTATTTGCGGCAGGGATAAGAGCCGCGGCAGAATTATGATCGCCGGGCTTATAGCAGAGACCGTAAACGGTAAAGCCGTTACCGTCGAGATGACCCTTAAATACGATGTTCTTGGTATCGCCTACGTCGTAGGCGGTGCCGTTTGCATCGTACTTACCGAACCAATAGTTGGGAGTATAGTCTCCGTAGCCTTCGCCGGTAGCCCAGTTTACCTGAGCAACGTCGTTAAGATAGATGTTGTTGGTGAGGGTATAGTACTTACCTGCATCGGCGCCGTTTTTAAGCATAAATGCGAGGTCGGAGCCGTTCTTTACGAGGTAAGGATCGGTAGCAGTACCCGAACCGCTGAGGGATGCGGAAACAGAGCCGTCCCAAACGGTAGCGCCGCCGGTCTCACCGCCGCCGGTTACGGGGCGATAGAATACCTTAAGGATAGGATGAGAAGCGGTGGTCATATATGTGCCGTCCCAGTCGAGAGCGGGCATAGCCGTCTTAGCGGCTTCGCCGCCGTAGATACCGTCTACGGAGACACCGGTGCCTGCGCCCGAAGTCCAGCCGGTTACGTAGTTTTCGGCACCCTTAGAAACCAGGGTACCTGCAACGTTACCGAGGCCGAAGCAGCCCGAGATGGTTGCATTGCTGCCCATATAGGCGATAAATCCGGAACGGGCATTTTTGTCCTGTGATTCTATGGTATTAACGTCCCAGGCAAGAAGGTTATAGCAGTTGGTAACGCGTACACCTTCGCCCGAACCGCCGGAAACGTTGCCGCCAATGAAACCTGCGACAGCTACGGTAAGCTTAACGGTATCGGCAGCATAGCAACGGGTGATGGTGATGGGGGCAGTGTTAGAGTTGCCAAGGTAAGCACCTGCTATCGCACCGGCTATGCCCGATCTGTTAGCCTTAGCGTCGGTACAAGCATTTGTGATTTTAACGTATGCGTGTTCAACGCCGACTGCGTCAACGGTTGCTCCGCCTGCAAGTACAGGGAAGAGACCTGTGGCTTCAGCAAGGTCGCGAACGTCGTTATTGCTGTGAGCCTTAACTTCTTCGGCGTAGAGACCGTGAACGATATGTCCGTCGCCGTAGAAGGTACCCTTAAAGGCAACAGCCGAATCGGTAGCCGAAAGTATAGGCCACTCGTTAAGGCCGCTCTGGGTGTACCAGTTTGCGACAGTGGTGTCGTTCAGGTAGATGTCTGCGGCAAGCTTATATACCTTGCCTGTAGTGGCGTCAGCACCAAGGCTAATTAAATAGCGGAGCTGTGCGCCGTTTTCGATGATGTAGGGATCGGCAGCAGTACCGGTTCCCGAAGCAAAGCCCGTAGCGGTAGAGCCGTCCCAGACCTCAAGGTTGTTTGCGGTAACAAACAGACCTACGAAGGTGGAAAGAACTATCGAGAGGGTCAGTACGACGGCAACGAGGCCGGATACTAATTTGCTTCTTTTGTTTTTGTTAAGAAACTGTCTCATCTTTTTCTCCCTTCAAGAAGATTTTTTATATAACGCGCTCGGTTTTTGACCGAACCGCCGATTTGCAGGCTTTGGAGCCTACTGTCGAAGATAAAACTGTCGCTTTATCCCCGACACAAGGTCCCAAAGAGCTTCGAGGTCGCCGCTCCCCCGTTTTGGAGGAACGGCAAACCTTAAGTTTAGCTTAAGACCTGAGCGTCTAAGGGGTTAACCTTAGTCTGCGAAATCCTTCTTAATTTGTGCAAGTTCTTTCTCGATGATCTCGTTAGCCTTGTCACACATCTGCTGCATAACGGGGAGCTGAGAATCGAGGTAACCGGTCATATTGGCGGGAGTCTGGCTGTTCCAAGCCTCGTGGAAGTAGGTGCCTAAGCCGGTGGACTTGCACATATCGGGACCATGATAGTAGATCATATTTTCGGAGTACTGTCCGGTAACCTGGAAGAAGAAGTTTGCAACCTCCTGGTTGTGGAAGGTAGCTTCGAGGTCGTAGTTGTTAACGTCGAGGTACTGACGGAGGAAGAGACCTGCTGCAACGGGGTTCTTAGCGCCGTCGATGAGGCCCCAGCCACGGTAGATACCGGTAACGCACTGCTTGTCGCCTTCCTTCCAAACGGGGAGGTAGGTAGCGCCGAGATGGTCGGGGTTGATCTGAGTGAAGTAACCGGTTCTCTTAAGACCGAAGCAGTTGGTAAGAGCCATACCCTGCTTACCTTCACCGAAGCCGCCACGGTCGAGACGTGCGATACCGTCAGCCTTCATCTGGCAGAGATAGTTCATAACCTCATAGAGGTGCTTGTCAGCGGTAACAACCATCTTGTTGTCCTTGTAGGTGAAGAAAGAGGATCCTGCTGCACCGAGAGCTGCTTCACCGAGGAGACCTGCGCCGACATAATCCTTGCCGAGCTTGGTAACCTGCTGTGCAGCGTAACGGAAGTTATCGAAGGTCCACTTGCCTGCTGCGTAGTAGTCGGCGGGGGTGTTAAGACCTGCGTTTTCGAAGATAGCCTTGTTGTAAACGCAGATATCAACCTCGGTCCAAACGTTGGAGATGCAGTCTACGAGGTAGGGATGACCGCCAAGGGTAGATGCCTTGATAAGAGCCTGGTTCCAGATAGGAGCAGAGAGGTCGAGCATTGCTGCGTCGAGGGGCTGCATAACGGTGAGGGAGCCGGGGAAGTCGCCGTTCTCGAAGAATATGTCGCCCTGAGTATCGGAAGCGATAGCAGCAGCGATGGTCTTAACGTAGTCGCCCTGGTCGATAAGAACGGGCTCGAGGGTAATTCCGAAGTCTTTTTCGAACTTCTCAACAGCTACGCCATCCTCGTTAAGCTTGGGGTCTTTCCAGGTTACGTACTTAACGGTTGTGCCTCTGTAATCTTCGGGATTAACAGACTTGTCGATACCGTCCAGTCCGGGTTCCTTGTTGTTAGTGGTGCCCTGGTTAGAGCTTCCGCCATTGGAACCGGTGGATGCGGTCTCGCCATTTCCGCCACATCCCACTGCAAGACAAGCTACCATTGCGATAGCAAGTACAAGCGTGATCAGTCGGATCAGTGTTTTTGACATTTTTAATTCCACCTTTTAATTATTTTTAGCAGACATCCGTCTGCAAAGTGAACTGATTGGCGGTCTGTCGGAGGTCTTCCGACAGACCTTTTATGAAGTCATTAGCCTGTAATACCAACGCGGTCGATACTTTCGATGAACCAGCGCTGAAGTATCATATAGAATACAAGCATCGGTATGATGAAGAGGAAGCAGGCGGCCATAAGGATCGACTGTGTTTCTACGTTACTGCTGTAGAAGCCCTGACCTGCGAGGGTCATATTTATTCGTTCCAGATGAACCGACAGCGGGTAGTTACCCTTAACGTACACCGATGCGAGAACCGTGTCGTTCCAGTGCCAGATTATCGAGAAAACGATAACCGTGATGAAAACAACACCGGAGGAAGGAACTGCGATGGAGACGAAGGTGCGGACGGGGCCTGCACCGTCAACCCAGGCAGCTTCTTCAAGCTCGTAGGGCAGTCCTTTGAAGAACTGAATATAGATGAAGATAAGTATTCCCGAACGGAGACCCATCGCAAAGAGGGAGGGCAGATAGAAGGCCAAGGGAGAACCGATAATGTTCGGTCTCAGGTCAATACCCGTCAGCATATCGAAGAGGCCGAGTATTCCGAAGAAGTCCATCTTGGAATAGTTGACCATTCGCGGTATGATGATCATTGTTTCGGGGATAAGGATCGTCATGAAGAGTCCTGCCATAAGCAGGCCCTTGAACTTGAACTTGAAACGTGCAAAGCCGTATGCGGCAATAGCACAGGTTACGACCTCGATAAGAGCGGCAACGATCTCGAGCACGAAGGTGTTGGTGAGACCCTCCCAAAGACGCATCGAGTAGATAGCCTTTGCATAGTTGAAGCCGGGATTGATCGAAGTCGGGATCCAGACGGTCGCGGCGGTGTAGTAAGACTGCTTATCGCGGAGAGAGGTTACGATCATATAGAAAAGAGGATATATGATGATGTAACCGATGGCAAGCAGTATAAGTATACGGAAACAGTAGGAGAAGATGCTGACACCCTTGTTGGTGAGCTTTTTGCGGGTTCTTTGATCGATCTGGGGGGCTTTAGCTAAAAGCTTTTTAATATTCCCATTACCGCTCCGACGGCCACGAAGTAGATCCAAAGCATTGTTGACGATTCGTCGAAGACACCGTTATCCATCATAGCATAGGCTCTTTCGACAAGCGTATTGTTTTCGCTCGTGAAGAGCTCGACCATGGTGAATACGCTGACCAGAAGCGTAACGCTTCCGAGCATCGGGAAGGTAATAAACCAGAATTCCTCCCACTTGGTAGCTCCCTCAACCTTAGAAGCCTCGTAGAGAGAACGGGGAATAGCCTGAAGTCCCGCGATGAAGAGAACGGTCTGAATTCCGCAGCTCCAGAGAAGGTCGAAGATGTTGTTGATGATGAGCTTAACGTACTTAGCAACCTGATCGGGCATATCCAGCCAGCCGATAACGTCCTCTATCGAGAACATCGAGTCGGTAATACCGAGGGAAACGCCGGCGGCGGTAAGCTCGTCGCTGGTAGTCATAAACATAAGGTCTACGACAACACCGGTGGCGATGATAACAGGGATAAAGTAGAGGGCTCTGAAGAAGAGACGGCCTCTGAACTTCTGGTTAAGGAGAAGAGCAAGAACAAGGGAAACCAGAAGAATGATGGGGAGCGAGTAGAGGATCGACGTAAGGGCCGCACTGAGCCACTTGTCGTACTCGCCGTGTACGTTAAGGAAGTAGTTGTAGTTATCGAGTCCGGTGAACTTGGTAACAACGCCGTCCTTAGAAAGGGTAACGTCGCAGAAGGAGAACCAGATCGACTGAATAAGGGGCCATGCGAAGAAAATCACGAAGCCGATTATCCAGGGCATCGTAAACATAATTCCGTAACGGGACTTAAGGTTTTCGATGCTTCTGTATTTTTTCTTTTTCGAGGGCTTGAAGGCCGGAGGCGGAGCGTTAGCGGCACGGGCGGCAACGGCAAAGCCTTCGAATACGGGCTCGGCCTCAGCCTCGGCGACTACGGCTTCCTCGGCGGCGGTCTCCTCGGTAACCTCGGGCTCTGCTACCGCGGTATTTTCCTCGGTAGCGGCCTCGGTTTCTTCCTCAAGAGGAGTATTTTCGTTTATAAGATCTTTATCTTTGTTCAATTCTACTCCCCCTTACTTTAAAATATAGCTTTCGGCAGCTACCTTATCCCCTGCGGGAGTGGTAAGCTCAGCCTCGGTGTAGTTGACGTATACCGTGGTGCCGCCTGAGAATACGGTTTCGCGTAGGCCGTTTGCTAAAACGGTGTGGGAGAGGATCTCCTGACCGTTAACGGCTGCGTAATAATCCTTGAGGGAGGCATAGGTGTTTTTAATGTCGTCCTTAACAGAGTCGTACTCACTTCCGAAGAAGTAGTAGCCCTGATAGTTGATGAAGTCGTTATCGTAGGTATTGATAACGGTGTAGTGGAGTCCAAGTCCCGACTCTACCATCTTGAGAAGATGTGTATTATGGTTGGCGGCCATATTGATGCTGGTGCCGGTAAGGGGGATATAGCCCTTGAATACCATCTCATAGAAGGGTACGTCGTAGGAGAAGATAAGCTCCTTTGAGGAGTTGGTGGGAGCGTCGTAAACGATGTCGGAGGCAATAGCGGCATAAGCGTTGGCAGAGTAGCCTGCAACCTTATAGTTTTTCTCGCGGAACATTTTTACGATCTCGTTAACGTCCTCTGCGGTCTTTCCGCGGCCGTAATAGTCGTTACCCTTAGCAGAATAGTCGGAATAGGACATAGAGGTGAGGGTTTCGAAGCTTACGCCGTGGATATCCCATTTATTAACGGCTTTAAGTACCTTTCCTGCTCCGTCCTTAAGGAGCTCGCGAGCAAGGAGGTTATATCTCGAAGAGGAGATATAGCCGCGGGTAGCGGCATCGAAGTCGTAGGCCTGCGCAACCTTTTCAACCGCGCTGTATGCAACGTCGAAGAAGGTGGAGTAGCCTGAGCTCTCCTTCTTGAGCTTAATAATGTCGAAATCGAAATAGAGGTCGACGTTATTATCGCCGCAGTACTTGGAGAGGTTCGAAAGGTCCTTCTTGGAGCCGAAGTTCTTGTGGAACTTAAGTCCTCCTGCGTAGGAGCCCAAATCGATACCGCTTGAGCCGAAGCCAAGGAGCTTAGCGCTTATTTTAGCGCCGGTGTTGCCCTTGATGTCGGCAAGAATGGTCTCGGCCTGCTTAAAGGTGGTAGCGGCGGTGAGGTCCTTATAAGGAACGCCGAGGAAGGATTCGTTAACCATAACGCCGCCGATAAAGGTTACGTTAACGGGAGAATCATCTGCTTTTTCGGAGATAGCGCCGTTCTTCTTTAGAAAATTCTTATAGGTTTCGGCCATACCGGAGTAGTTTGCCTTATCGCCGGTAAGGGGATAGAAGCCGATAGTAAGAACCTCGGGGTTAACGGCGTTTGCGTAAACAGCCTCGCGGGTTTTACCGTTGTTCATACGCTCGGTAATGTTTTCGGTATAGCCGCGGATCTGATAGGTAGCGAATACAGAGGAGTATTTCATTGCGGCATAGCCGACCTTTGCTCCTATGTAGCAAGCGCCCTGACCCTTTTCGATGATAGCGCAGGTGCCGGTGTTGCCGACCTTTGCGCCGAAAACGGGCATTTTAATATCTTCGGTCTCGGTCTCTTCGTTTTCCTTAAGCATTGAATAGTCTCTGCCGAAAACGGGGGCCTGATAGGTAACGCCCTGAGCAAGAGTCTCAGGATCGATTATCGCGCCGGAGCCCGAGGGATGGAAGAGGTAGGAGTCCTCCTGATCGTTCTCAACGGAGCACCAGAAGGGAGCGATACGTACCGAAACGGCCTTATATCTGCCTCCTTCCTGAATCTCGGAAGGATCGAAGGAAACGGCAACGCTGTCCTCGCGGAGAACGAAGGAGATCGGAATCATTATTTCGTAGTAGTCAAAATAATACTCGAGCTTAACGCCATTCTCAACGTTATATGCGCAAACGCGGCCGTTGCGGTTTGCGTCGGTGTAGGAAATGCTTTCTGCGCGCTGATTGTTTTCGGTATCGAGATACTCAACAACCAATGCGGAAGCAGGTTCAGGCATTCGGGGAAGGGGCATTCCCGTAACGGGGTCAACCGCCTCGAGGTCCTCTCCGCCTCCTGCCGAGAAGCTCCAGGTCTCGCCTGTAGCCTTATCCTCAAGCATTACGATCTTATCGTCGAAGGACTGACCGTTTAAGGTGTTCTTAGCTTCGTCGTAGGTAAGAAGGTATTTGCTGTTTTCGGCAAGCTTCCAATTTTCGGGGGAACAAGGTTTCTTTTCCGAGTCAAAGCTCTTGGTGAGCTTTTCCTGACCCGAGCAGCCTACGAGGCTAAAAGCCATAAGCAGGCAGAGAATTATAGCAATTACTCTTTTCATCTTATCCCTCCTACATTAGTAATTCCGTGAACAGAGTCATAAAGAATCCGCCAAGCTGCTGGAGAAGAATTCCTACGAGGATAATAAGGAATACGATGGCAGCCATTCCGAGAATGGAAAGTAACGTTGTTCCGATGAACTTGCCCATGGTGTAGTCGTGAATGCGCATCATACCGATAACGAGGAGGAGACCGGTATAAAGCAGCGATACGGTGGACAGAATTCCAAGGAAGCTTGCCTCCTCGGGAAGGAGAACGTTTGAAAGGGCGATCCAGATGAGACGTTCAACGATAATGGGAACCAGTGCGTAGCAGGTTACGACAAAGATTTCTTTTACCTTACCTTTACCGCTTGCAAGAGAGGTTACCAGCCAGTTTGCTACGACCCAGAGAAGAACGAGGCCGAAGCTCTGAACGAATACCCAAAGTGAGTTAAATGAGCCGGGATCGTAGTTGGTGAAGAGGAAGCCTCCCCAAAGCACCTTGATAACCGAGGATACGTAGAAAAGGGTCAGGATTACGAGGGCAACTCTGAAGGAGCCGCGCTTCTTATCCTTAATTTCTTCGAATCCGAGTCCCGGATGAATTAAGGTTTTGAACATTAGCTTAACTTCGCCGTCGCCCGATACCTCAACCGCCTTTTTACGTCTCTTGTTAAGAACAACGAGAACGATTATAACGGCGGCGATAAGGATAACGCCGGTAAAGAGCCATACGAAGTTTTCGGCAAGGATTTCCTGACGCTCGTACTCGTAAGCGAGAGCGTAGGTCTTGCGATCGAAGCCGTCAAGAGCTATCTCCATAGCCTTCTCGTACTCGCCGTGGGCAAGATATGCGCGGGCAAGTCCAGTGTAGGCTACCTGAAGGTTTTTATCAAGCTTTAAGACCTCTTCCCAACCCTCGCGGGACTTTTCATAGTCGCCGTCGATGGTCATTCTGGTGAGGGCTAAAACCTTGCTGCCGTAGTCGGTGGGGGTAAAGACGGTGAGGTTGTTGTTAAGCTGATCAACAACAAGGATGTCCTGACCCTTAAGAGAAATGGCCGAGGCATTGTAGAAGGTTCCCTCCTGCGTACCTGCGTTCATTCCTCCTCCGAAGGCGGTAAGCATACGGCACTGCGCATCGTAGACGAATACGCGTCCGAAATTGATATCGAGTGCGTACATAAACTCGTTATCGTCGACCGCAAGGCCGTTTATCGAGTTTCTGAAGGCGCCGCCGGCCGTCCAATAGCTATAGTTTACCGAATCGTCGGCAAAGTTAACGTTATTGGAGTCGAGGATGTTGTTGCCGGCACCGGGGTTAAGCTTTCTGAGCTGTCCCCTGTTGGCGGCGTCTGTGGCGGTGTAGATGAAGTCTTTATTATCGATAACGATATCGGTAAAGGTGAAGGGAAGCGCACGCTTCTGATTCTTCTTCTTTTCGTTGTTGGGGAACATACGGTTCATCAGAGCGTCGAGAGCGCCGAGAATACCGTTGGTAACGGTATTTGCTCCGTAGAAGCCGATGAAGGTCTTGTCGGGAGCATAGAGAAGAGCGCCGTAGTAGGAGCCTTCGCTGAGGATATAGATGTATCCGCGGGAGTCGGCAACCACCTTAACGGGGATAAACTCGAAATCGGAAGGAATGAGGCTTCCGTTCTTCTCGTCGGGCTTCGGAAGCACGAAGGTATCGAGAAGATTTCCGTTTAGATCGGTACGGAAAACCCGCTTTCCGAGGGTATCGCAGATGTAGAGGGTTTTATCGGAATGAACGTAGATATTCTTGGCGCCGGTGAAGATGTATTCCTCGCGGGTAACCTCGCCGTTTTCGCCCTGTACCTCGGGTCCGATGACCTTTTCGACGGTTCCGATGTACTCGTAATTTGCGTTAAGCTTGATAACCTTTGCGTTGGCGCCGCCTTCTTTACCGTAGTCGAGAAGGTAAATGTTACCGTCTAAGTCGGTGCAGACGTCGACAAGCTCGGTTATTGAAAATCCGTCAACAACCTTGCCGGTTGCGGGATCTGTGCCTATTTCAGAAGTACTGTATACATCTTTAGTTTCGAACATGGGACGGTTGTAAACCAGCTTTCGGCCTGAGCCCGAAATATTGTCCCAATAGGTATAACTTTCATACGACACGTACTGTGATGAATCAGCAAATGCTGTGAGCATTGTTCCTGCGACGATGATCATGGCGAAAATAACTGCCACAATGCGTCGAAGCATTTTTTTAGTCATACATTACATCTCCTTGCCGTATAAGTTATTCTTTAATACCCGCACTAGTCATAGCTTCCATAACGTTACTCTGGGAGATCATATAAACCAGTATCGGCGGGATCATCATTATTACCGTCATAGCCATAGCGCTACCTGCTCGGGCGGTACCGCCTGCGACGATCTGAGGCGTGATCATGGGGAGGGTCTTAAGCTGCTCGGTGAAGATCATATTAGAGGGGCTTACGTTCCATATATCTCTGAATCCGAAGAGCATAAGGGTCAGCCACATGGGCTTAACGGTAGGCATTACGATATGCCAGAAGACCTTCCAGTAACCTGCACCGTCGATCTTTGCGGCCTCAAGCAGTGCGTCGGGAACGTAGCCCTCGATGTACTGCTTCATAAGGAATACACCCATGGTAGATGCCAGGTTAGGCAGTATGTAGATCCAATAGGTGTCGATCATATGAAGCTTGGAGTAGATGAGGTAGCAGGGGATCGAAAGGGTGTAGGAGTTGAACATAAGGGCCATCTGAATACACCAGAAGAGGGCCGTCTTTCCCTTAAATCTACCCTTCGAAAGCACGAAAGCGGCCATCGAGGAGAAGATTATATAAAGGAAGGTGGTGATAACGCTTATGAACAAGCTGTTTGCGATGTATCTGGTGAGGGGGACCTGCAGGTTAGAGAGCAGGTCGGGCAGCGCCAGATAGTTTGAAATCGTGGGTCTCTGAACGAAGAAGCGTGGAGGGAAGATGAGCAGCTCGTCGATAGGCTTGAAGGAAGTAACTACCGAGTAGATGAGCGGCAGCATCGAGAAAAGTCCGGCTGCGACGAGGAAGACACAGTAGAAGAAGTTTCCTGCCTTTGAACGGGTAAAGCGGCGAGCAAAGGTGCTTTTCTTCTTAAAAAGATTGAATTGCGGCATTTTAAGCTTCATTTAGCACCCCTACTTTCCTATGAGTGACAGGACTTTACCTATCAGCATTCGGGTTCCGGCCATCATTAAGAACAGGATAACGGCTATCGCCGAGGCATATCCGTATTCAAACCGAACCGTCGCCATATCGGCCATGTGTGATACTATCGTATCGACCGCGTACTGCGTTGAGGGGAAGCCTGCGAGCTCGATCGCAATAGAGCTTACCGAGAAGCTCGACTGAATCTGCATAACGGCAGAGAAGAGAAGCATGTGCTGCATAACGGGAAGGGTTATGAAGCGAAGCTCCTGCCAACGGCTGCGGATACCGTCGATGGCTCCTGCCTCGTAGAGGTCGGCAGAGACGTTCTGTAGACCCGAAATATTAGAGAGGAAGGAAACACCCATACTCTGCCATAGCTGAACCATAATAATGATCGGCATCAGGTAGGACGGAGTCTTAAGCCAGGTTATGGGCTCGGTTATAACACCGAGGGAAAGGAGCATACTGTTGAGGTAACCGTATGCGTCGCCCGAGAAGAGAACCTTCCATATAAACATGGCGCCGCCGACGAGTGAGGGCGAATAGAACATGAAGGAAAGAATGGTTCTTACTGCGGGAGAGAACTCGTTAACGAACCAGGCAAGTACGAATGCGAGGAGGAAGCCTGCAGGTCCTGCGATAATAGCGAAAACGAGGGTGTTTTTAACGACTGTGCCGAAAACCTCGTCGCCTGTAAACATACGCTGAAAGTTGTCGATTCCGACAAACTTCGGCATAGAAAGCAGGTCGTAAGAGGTAAAGCTCAGTCCGATGGATGAAAAGATCGGAACAACGGTGAAAAGCGCAAAGAAAATCAAAAACGGGGCCAGCATTACCAGAAGGGGAAACTGCTCTTTAAGTGATCCGAGCTTGCGTTTTTTAAGCACGTTTGTTTTGCTCATTTTTTAGCCCCTCCTTATGAATATTCTTCGATTTTACGTTTGATTTCTTTATCTGCAACGAGAGACCATTCGTTGATGGCATCCTTTGCGTTGGTGTTGTCGTTAAGTACCGACCAGAAGGCCTGGTCAATAGCACGGGTCATATAGTATGAACCGGGAACCTCGGGAACCTCGGAAACCTTGCTCCACTGATCCATAAGAACCGACAGATCGTCGGGATCCCAGGCAAGCTCCTGGAAAGCGTTCTTGTTGGCGGTAGCAACACGGCCGAGAAGACCGATTATAGACTCAACGTTGCTGGAGTAGCGCTTCTGAGTCTCGGCGGAGGTCCACCACTGCAGGAATTTCCAAGCGGCTTCCTTGTTAGCGCTACGCTTGATGATACCTGCGCCGGTTCCTGCACCTGCGATGGTGCGGTTGATGTGACTTTCTTCCTTACAGCCTTCGATCTCACACTCGGGATCGTGAGTACCGGGAACGAGGGCTACCGCCCAACGTCCGTCGATTTCGGGAGCTGCGGAATAGATGGTCATATAAGTAGAATAGGATGCGATACCAAGGGGCATCGAGCCGTTACGTAAGCGGTTGTAGAAGTCGGCTTCCTTCTGATAGCCGTAGTCGGTGTAGATCTCGGTCCACTCCTCGAACACCTGAATACCTCTTACGGTATTGATGGCGGTAGCGTTCTTCTGCTCGTTATAGAGCTTCTGACCGTTCTGCTGCATAAGGGTGGGATAGAGGTTAAGACTTCCGATACCTGCGTTAACGGTGGTAGCGGCAACGATCTGAGTATAGGGAACGTAAACGTTCATGTTGTAGCGCTGAATAATGGTAGCACAGTAGAGGAATTCCTCCCAGGTGTTGGGCATTTCGAGGTCGAGCTGCTCAAACACGTCGGTACGGTAGAACATACAGTAGAAGGACTGCGTATCGGGGAGAGCGTAGAGGTGCTCCTTGCCCTGACTGTCGGTATACCAATAAGGAATGTCGGCGCCGGCCTGATAACGGTCGTCGAGGACGCTCTTATAGTCGTCGAAGGTCGTCAGGTCGAGAAGCGCACCACGCATACCGTAGTTGACCGGGTCGGTTCTTGCAAGGTGAAGCTGAACGTCGGGGAAGTTGTTTGCAAGAAGTCCGTTGATGATGGAGGCCGAAACGATCTGCAGATTAACGTTGATCGGCTTTCCGTCAAGGTAATATTCCTCGTTGGTGGAGAAGGAATCCTTAATAAGCGAGTTAAGCGCCATTGTCTGGTCACGACCCCAGTTAACCCACATTTTGAGGGTTACGGAATCGCTTCCGTCGTCGGCGTAAAGGCTATAGTCGTTAACGAAGGAGGAGTAGAGACGGCAGGTCTCGAACCAAAGTCCTTCGAAGAAGTTAGAGCTCTTCCAACCAAACTTCTGTCCCGCGTATGCGAATCTCATTTCGTCGAGATGTACGGGAAGCTTCTTCATTTCGGAAAGCCATGAAGAAAGGGTGGTGTAGTTGGAGTAATAATCGCCTACATATATATGAGAGATGTAGCGACCCTTGAGCATCTGATTTATAACGCGGTCCATGTTGTTCATGGCGGCGATATACTGACTTCCGCGTGCTCCGGTCATATTCTGAATATCCTTAACGAGGGCCTTAAGCTCCTTAGAGGCATTCTTAAGAACGGGCTCGAACTCGGGAATCTGACTGAAAAGCTCGTAGTCGCGGTTGATATCGGGGTTTTCGCTGGTAACCATAACGATCTGGAGATAAAGGTCTCCGAGCGCTTCGGTAATATTGAAAAGACGTGCGTAATATTCGGCAAGCTCGCCGAGGGTAACGTCGAGGGAAACGGTATGCTTTCCTGCGTCAAGCCATATATAGTAAGGCTCCTTTTCCGAGGCGCCGAAGGTATACTTCTGCCAACCGGTGCCATAAGAGAAGCGAACGCCCTTTGCCTCGCTAAAAGGGGTTTTTCCGTCGATCTTAAGCCAGCGCCAGCTTTCGCCGTTAACAACGTCGCTCTGCTTATAGCGGGCTCCGAACTGATAGTAGCCTGCGGTCTTTACCTCAAACTCCCAGGTAAGCTCCTGACCCGGATTCTGCCAGGTGGTGCCGCCGATGGTGTTGATGAGGGTGAGATAAGGATCGACGGGAGTCATATCAAGGTTTCCGTTAGAGGACTTAGGAACGAGGGAGTTGTCGTTCTTTAAAACGGCATCCTCGCCCTGAATAACTATAACGAGATCCTTGTTGGGCTCGGTGATTTCGGTGAATTTAGACTCGTCGAAATAGTCCTCGTAGCTAAGCGTTACCTCGGGAGCGGCAAAACCGAGCTCCTTGATAGTAAGCTTGTGACTTTTTCCGATAAGGGTAACCTTATGAGTACCTTTTTCAAGGTAGAAAAGATAGGGATCTACAGCAACACCGGTGTCGTCGACGGCAACGCGGTATACGAAATCGCCCGTAAGCTTCTGCTCGGGGGCAAGCTCGTTACCCTTTGCGTCACTGCGGAAAGCAGTATCTCTTACGTCATCCTCCGCCTTTTTGGCATCTTCTACGGGAACGTTTACCCAATCGCGGGTAAATTCAATAGAATCGGCTCCGTCGAAGGGTATTTTTCCGTCAATAGAGAGGCCTATCTCGGGGTTAACGCCCGTTTCGGGAGGAAGGAAGTTAAGAGCAAAGTTGTAGAGGCCGGTTTTGGGGATCTCGAAGGTATATTCTATCGAACCCTTTCCGCTTTCCCAGACGAGAACGTCCTTAGCGGAGACTTCTTTGTCAGATACGGTTTCTTTGAAGTCGGTAACGGCTTCTGCTTTGCTTTCATCGTCGGCAACGCCCTGCGCACCGCTGATAATAACGCTGTCGCCGTCGGTGGCAAGAGCAGCATCCTTATATGTAGCGGCGTAATCGCGATAGTCGACAAGACCGCTGTCGTTTCCGGAGGTTATGAGGTCTCCGGGGCCGGTAGGCTTAAGCTCTTCTCCATTTTCCGCAAAAACAGAGAAGGGAGCAGAAGCTACCAGCACCGCTATTGCGGCCGAAACGGCAATTAGTCGTAAAAATCTGTTGCGCATTTGCTGTGCTCCTTAAATGATTATTCAGAAGTTCCTCGGAAAATAATTATTTTCTGTCAGGATAGGTTCTCCAAGGGGTCTCATCGATATAGATCTTACCAACGCCGGGTACCTGATAGAGACGGAAGTAATCGATGAAGTAGTTTGCGGGGAGCATTTCGAGGTTGTCGTCGATAGCGCCAACAGTGTAGAAGCCTGCGTCTCCGGCCGCACGGGAAGTAATGTGGTTGTTGAAGATGATGTACTCGGGATCGCGGAAGCCTTCCATGTTATCGTAAAGGTCGGTAGTCTCGTTGAGGTTGTATTCCATGATGAACTCTTCGTCAACGTATATTCTCATAACATCGGGAGTCCATTCCCAGCCGTAGGTGTGATACTCGTAGTTGATGGTATCGGGGTTGGGAGCGGTCCACCACTTTCTGGGCTTGCTGTAGCCGGTGTGGGATACGGGCTTTCCGTCGGAATCGAGCTTGTTATGTATCTCGCCGTAGTTATAACGGCTCGTGTCGTACCACTTATGAATGGTAGAAACGACCTCGCCCTTCCAGCTTCCGAATACCTCGAAAACGTCGATTTCAACCATGTAGTCGAGGCACTTACGTGCATCGCCTGCAACTCCGGTAGAGGACTGAGTCCAGAAGGAGGGCCATGCGCCGGTGAAGAAGGGCATTCTTGCGCGAATCTCGGCATATCCGAAGGTGAACATCATGTTCCACTGAGTAACGACCGAAACGGGCATCTTGAAGCGAGCCTTCTCGTTTTCGGGATCGAAGCAACGGATTCCGCGGAGCTTTAAGCGTCCGTCCTCAACGTTGGTGATCTCGCGGTCGTAGGAAATGGGAGCGTCTACGTAAGCAGACATCTTTGCGTTGAAGGCCCATTTAGAGAAGTCAACGTCGGTTCCTTCGAACTCGTCGCCCCAAACGTACTTGTAGTCGTCGAGGAAGATGGTGGTGGCGAAGTCGGTGGTGAGCTTAAAGGTGAAGGCCTGTTCCTTGGTGGGCTTGAGCTGAATAAACTTGCCGACAGCCATATCAACGGTAACGTCGTGTCCGCCGTCGAATACGAGCTTGCCGTCCTTGATACTTGCTTCGAGGTCGGCCTCGGCAAGATCCTTTGCGCTCTGAGGACGCTTGGTTTTACCGATAAGGATCTCCTTTTCCTTAGCGGCGGTATTATCGGTTACGATCTGAAGGGTTACGTCCTGAGTCTTGTAGTAATCCTGAAGCATAACGGCGGTTTTCTTGGCCTGCTTATTGCCTGCAGGAACAACGATAACGTAGCCTTCGGGTCCGTCCCACTTGATTTCCTCGTGGTCGAACTCGTGATCGGTATCCTCTAAGACAGTCTTGGGCGCTTCTTCCTTATAAGGCTCGCGGTGTGATCCGGTATCCTCGGAAGAGGGTTCTGGTACTGATGTTTCGCCGCTGCCGCCGCAGGCAACAAGGCCTACGCAGAGAATAGCAACAAGGGCTAAACAGATAAGTCTTTTGAACATTTTCATACTCATACCTCCAAAATAAACACAAAAGTCTATAGTAGTACATTTTGCTCATACATTATACACTATTTCTTCGATTAAATAAATACACAATTCTGCTTTTAATACGGACGATTCTGCTTTAATTTTTAACCAACCCACACCGTCAAAACTTCCCCGAATAGTCAAATTATCTCAAAGTTTGGGGTATCTTATGGTCAATATGTTGTATTTAAGGAAAATTTTGTTCACAATAAGTTGTTAAAACTGTGATTTTAAAAAATTCTAAAATCCGTATCCGACAGAATTTTTACAGAAAAAGTATGCTCCCCCGCCGCCGTTTTTGCGAATGACACAGTTTGGTTTGCGATTTTTGTGCAACCTGCACAAAAATCGGCCTTTTGTTCATAATTTGGGGGTTGCGACCGAGGGCGCCCGATCCCCGACCACTAAAAAATCCCCTCACAACGGGTGTGCGCCCGTTGGAGGGGATAATTCTATTTATACCTTAGTCTTCTTACCCTTTTTAACAAAGATAATAACTACGGTTGCGATTGCGGCCAGGAGGATAACTCCGCCGACGATCGAAAGGATTATAACGAGGGTCATATCGCCGCCGTCCTTTTCGGGCTCGGTCTGAACGCTGCCGGGGTTAAAGCCGATGATGTCCTTACCCAGCTCTCCGTCCTTACCGGTGGGCGTTACTTCTACGTCGTCGAAGTAGAGGCTGAGGCCCTTGTCAACCTTAAAGAGGAGGAAGGGAGCGTTTGCGGTGAAGACCACCTTGTACTGACTCCATTTACCTGCGGTGAGGCCGTCAAACTCAATGAGCACCTGTGATCCGACAACGTCGGAATCGTACTGACCGTGGTTTGCGTGGAGCATTTCGACCTTGCCCGATGCGCCGTCCGTATTGGTAGTCATCCAGAAGGTCATTTCGTATTCCTTGCCTACCTCTAACATATTGTCGTAGGAGAGGAGGAATACTGCGTCGTTTTCGCCGTCACCCTTAGCGTGAGCCGAACGGAGACCGCCGCGGATGTATTTCGGGTTGTAGCCCTTGACGCCCGGCTTATAGAGCTCAGCTCCGGGGCCGAAGTCGTAGGCCTCGTCAATCTGGTTATCGAAGCCCTGCGTAAAGCCGAGGGGGATCCACTTAGCGTATACAAAGCAGTCGAAATAGGGGAAGGTATCAAACTCTGCGGGAAGGAGACACTCATCGAAGAAGTACCAGCCGCCGAACTCATAGCCGTAGCGCGAGGTGGTAGGCAGCTCGGGAACCTTATCCCAGCCCGCGATACCGTAGATAGGATCGCAGGGCTCACCGTCGCCGGTTACGAAGGAAATGGAGTTCTTGACGGGCGGTCTGGTGCAGGAATACTTGGCGGCATTCTTGAAGCAGCGGAGTACGGGGGTTCCGCCATCAACGATCATCCAGATGTTCTTATAATCGAGGCCGTTCATGCTTTCCTTGGCCCGAGCGCCTCTCATATACATCATATTAAGGCTGATAGCACCTGCTACGTTAGCATCTCCGTCGTGGTAGTAATTTTTAAGGATCATATGAGCCGTACCGTTGTTGGAGGAGATCTTGTTGCGGTCGAGAGAGCTGCTGAAGGAGTCGGTAACGGTGGAAATGTAGGTTCCATTATCCCAGGTGTTGCCGATCATGGTGCCGTGGTGGTCATCAGCGGTAATCTCACCGACAAAGTAGCAGTTATCAATGGTAAATGCGAAGGGAGATCCGCAAACGAGACCGCCTACGAAGTGACCCTCAAGGTAAACAGAGGTATCCGCGAAGCACTGACTTACTACGGGGAACTGACCGTCTCTGAGGTTACGGCAGTAGCCGATAAAGGAAGCAACGTAGGTTTCGACTGTGGTTCCGCCGATCTTGCTTACGAGGTAAGACCTGGTAAGACCGACCTTTTCGATAACGGCGCCGCCTCCGGCACAGGGGAAGAGGGCCATTTCACGGGCGGTGCCGTCGAAGTAGAGGCCCGAAACGACGTGTCCGTCGCCGTCGAAGTGACCGCAGAAGTCGGCGCTTGTGGATATCCAGGGACGGGCGTTTGCCTGCCAGCCCGAATAACTTGCGTCGTTCATCTTAAGGTCTGCGGTAAGCTTAAAGAACTTGCCGGCGGTACCACCTTCACCGAGGGAGACGAGATAAGCCATCTGCTCGGGAGTTTCGATAATATAGGGGTCTGCTTCGGTACCTGTACCGCCTGCAAACTTGGATGCCAGCTTACCCGACCATACGCGGCCCTTTTCGCCCTCGTCGTAGATGCTAAATACGGGGTCGCCTACGATCACTTTGGGATGGGGAGTCTTGCCCGCCTTAACGGTCCAGACCTTATCCCAGTCGAGGTCAGCCATATTCTTCTTGGCGGCAGGACCGGTCATCTGGGCCTCGGTAAGAGTGGTAACTCCGCTTCCTACGCCGGTTGCATAAAGACTGAAGCGAAGGTCGGGGGTATATCCGGGACGGTAGGCCGAAGGCTCGAAGGTATAACATTCGACAACCTCCTGATCGGTGTACCAGATGTCGCCGACGAGGCCGTTCTGACGGCCTACGGACGCGGCAGTAGCCTGAAGGGTTCCCGTGAAGTAGCTGTAGTAAAGGCTGAGCTTTTTGTAGCCGCCGCCGACGAGACCGCCTGTGGTCTGACCCTTGATGGTGACCGAGGTGTCTGCCGAGCAGCCCATTACGGTGATGTCGTTATTGCCGCTTCCGATATAGCCGACAATAGCGGCCGCGTAGCCCGTGCCCGAAATGTAAGAGCTGCGGATATGAACATTCTTGATGGTCGCGCTGCCCTTTACCCAGGGGAAGAGGGCGGTAGCGTAGGGAACGAAGTTATTGTTATCGTACTTCTGGGGAGTCTCGTTCATATAGAGACCGTAGATGAAGTGACCGTCGCCGTCGAAGGTTCCCTCGAAGGTGGCTCCCTGTCCGTTAGCACCGTACCAGGTCTGGGGGTTAAGCACCTTCCAATTTTTCTTGGTGGTGTCGTTGATATAAAGGTCGTTGGCCAGCTTATAGTGCTTACCTGCGGTACCGTCTGAGGTTACGAGGTAGCGGAGCTGTGCAACCGTCTTAATAATATAGGGGTTGCGCATGGTACCTGCGCCGCCTGCGAAGTTTGCGGCTTCCTCGGCGTCAACGGTAGCCTTTCCGTCGTAGTCCTTAAAGACCTTAAGCTTGGGAGTGGCATCGAATACGGTTTCCCATGCGTTTTCGAAGTCGAAGCCCTTCATATTGACCTTGGCGTCAGCGTCGGTCATATTTGCGGAAGAAAGGGTTACGAAATCCTCAAAGCCTGCGGCGGCTCCCACATTGGTATAAATGTTTTCGTAAACGTACTCGGTGTTGGGAAGAGCTTCCTCGCCGCCCATAGTAATAAGGTAGGAGGCGGTGTTCTTGTTAAGTCCGCTGAAGGGCTTGTATTTATAGGAATAGCAGTTCTTTATAACGTACTTGGAGGCCCAGGCCGTTCCGATTATTCCGTTAAGACGTCCGCCGTCCCAACCGCCGAGGGTGGCCTTGGAGTAGCAGGTATCGATGGTGAGGAGGGATTCTCCGTTGGTGTTGGGAGAAGCGTATCCGACGATACCTGCGGCACCGCCGTAGGGTTCCTTGTGGGTAGCGGAGGTAGCGGTGAACTTAACGTATACGGTATCGTCTGCGAAGCACTGACGGATGGTCTTGGTGGTGTAGGTCTGCTCAAGGTCGCGTCCTACGATACCTCCGGCATACATCTGACCGTAAATCTGTGCGTAACGAACGCCTACCTTCTCGATAGTACCCTCTTTGAATCTCGGAATAAGTCCCGAAGCGGTACCGCTATGGGTTTCGGGGTACCAGATACCGTAAACGATATGACCCTGACCGTCGATATGGCCGTTGAAGCCTTCGGTGTCGGAAAGCCATACGTTATTTTTGGCGTTAGACTTCCAGTTAGCGGCGGTAACATCGTTAAGATAGATGTCCTTGGTGATTACGAAGTATGCGCCGCCAAAGCCGCCATTGGAAACGGCGAAGGCAAGCTCGGCGCCGTTGGTAATCTCGTAGGGCTCGGCCTTTGTACCCTTACCCTTAAGGGTGCGGGCAAGCTTACCCGACCAGATATCCCCTTCGCTGTCGGAGAAGTCGGTTCCTTCTTCGAATACCTTTAAGGTGGGGTAGCCGCTCGTAGCATAGAACTTATTGCCGAGAGCAGGCATCTTCTGGGTGTTCGAAAGAACGTCGAGACCCTGCATCTTGTCAGCGGTAAGGAGGGTACGATAATTCGAGTTTCCTTCCTTATCGGTGGTAGAGGTTCCGAAATAGCATCCCGAAAGGTCCGCCTTGTGACCCGTAATGGGAGCTATCGAATAGCTGTTAGAAATATAGTTTCCGCCCCAGCCGTCGGCTACGAATCCGCCGCGGAGAGCCGGTGTGGTTACGCTTGTGTCTGCCCATTTAACAAGACGGTTGTCTGCTATCTGAGAGTAGCAGGAGGATATGTTAACGGGACGGGAGGAGACTCCTACAAAGCCGCCTGCAGAGTAGCCCTTAACGGTTACGTCTGCGCCGACGTAGGACTCGCTGAAGGTAAGGGTTGCGCCTCCGTCTTTGTTAACTCCGACAAAGGCCGCAACAGCGTTTGCGCCGCAGATGTAAGCCTTGTCGATACCCGTCATCTGAATATTTACGGGGCCTGCGCTCTCGGAGATAAGGCCGATTCCCGACCAGTCCCAGGAGCCCGAGGTAGCGCCCGAATTGATGTAAAGTCCGTAGATCACGTGGCCGTCGCCTTCAAGGGTACCTGCGAACTTGCCGCCCTGCCAGGTGCGTGCGGTATAGCCCGCCTTGATAACCTTACCCGTGGTCCAGTCGATGGCCTCGGGTTCGTTAAGCTTAATGTCGTTAGCTAAGCGGAAGACCTTTCCGTTATCCTTTCCGCTCATAGCCCAGGCAAGCTCGGCGCCGTCCCTGATAATATAGGGATCCATGGCGGTACCGCTTCCCGACGGCTTGGTTACGGTTCTACCGTCCCAAACGGTGGGATCCTCGGAGGGCTTAACCTCCTCGATGCCTGCGAATACGCAAAGCTCGGGATAACCCTCGGTAGCGGTAAAGGCGTAGCCGAGGAGAGGCATTTTAGCGGCGTTTGTAAGGGCGTCCATACCCTTCATATCGGCTTCTTCAAGAACTACGTCGAAGGAGGTTCTTCTTGCGGCCGAATAGCTGCCCGTAACGTTTGCGGGATTACCGTTGTCGTAAAGCACGCCTACCGAGTAGCAGCCTATGATAGTTCTTGCTCCCCAAGCGTTACCGAGAATACCTGCAACATAGCCTGTGGAGGTAGAGGAGACTCTCGTGGTAAGAGAATAGGAATTTGTGACCGAGATGGGGTCCGCGCCGCCTGCGACCATACCTGCGGCGGTATAGCCCTTAACGGTTACGTCCTTACCTACATAGCAGCGGTCGATATTTACTCCGCCCTTCTTTGCGTTGGCAACAAAGCCTGCGGAAGAGCTTGCTCCGCGGATATAGGCCTTATCGAGACCCAGCTTTTCGAAATTAGCCGAAGCACCGTGCCAGTTTGCCGAAACAAGACCTGCGCCGCCGGCGCCATAGTCTTCCTTAGTAACAGCGGCGGAGCGGTTGATATAGAGGCCGTAAACAAGGTGTCCGTTACCGTCGACGGTACCCGCAAAGTCGGCAGGAGTCCAGGTGCGGGGCGTGTAGGAGGCGTCGGTGACCTCGCCGGTTTCCCAGTTGATCTTGGTGATATCGTTAAGATAGATATCCCGCGTCAACTTGTAGCAGGAGGTAAGCGTGCTTCCCGTAGTAGAGGTAAGTGCCCAGGCAAATTCCTCGGCAGTATATATAAGGTAGGGATCGTCGGCTGAGCCGCTTCCCTCGGAGGGCTTTATCTTGGAGCCGTCCCAGACCTCGCTATCCTCTACGGCAAGAGGAGCGAATATCTTAAGGGTGGGATACCTGTCGGTGGTTACGAAATGGTTTTCCCAGTCGAGGTTGGGCATATAGGTCTCGGCTAAAGCGCCTACCATCTTATCGGCCGATACGGTGGGATAGCTTTCGTCGTAGGGAAGGACGCCGTAAGAATTGGTTACGTCCGCCCAGTAGTTTCCGAAGATTCGGTTTAAGGAGAAGCAGTTTTCTACCGTTTTACCGCCGTCCCAGATGCCGCTTCCGAGCATACCGGGGAGCTTATTGGCGGCCTTGACGTTCATACGGGTAGTAAGAGAATAGGAATTTTTAATATCTACCTTCTTGTTTCCGTAGGCGACGAAGGAGCCTACCGAAAATCCGGTAAGGGTAACATTTTCGCCGGTGTAGCAGGAGTCGAAGGTTATTCCGTAGTCTCCTCTGACGTTACCTACGAAGGCGCCTACAGAGTGAGGTCCATCGAAGAAAACGTTATCGAGACCGAGATTTTTAAAGCTTATGGGAAGGGTGGTATATTCGTCCGAAATAAGGCCGAGACCGGTCTCGTTAGCATAATTTTCGGTATACTGACCCGGGTTCTTATCGTTATAAAGACCGTAGATCACGTGTCCGTTACCGTCAACGTGACCCTTGAAGGGAGCTGAGTTCCAGGTATTAAGGGTGTAGCCGCCGGCTACCTCGCCCGTCTCCCAGTTTATGGCGTTTATATCATTAAGATAGATATCGCTCATAAGCTTATAGTACTTGCCGTCACCGTGGCTGTTGGCCCAGGAGAAGAGGCCGGCAAGCTCGGAGGCGGTATGGATCTCTATCGCCTTATCGGCCGAAGAACCGTCGCCGCCCTTGGTGGGAATTTCCGAGGTTCCGTCCCAGATACCCGTTATGGCCTGATAAAGCACGGCGGGAACGGGATAAGAATCGGTAGATCTCATACCCTCGAGGGGGGACATTTTGGTAAGAGCGTCGTAGCCCGTAGGATCGTCAACCTTAACGACCCAGCCTTCAGCGCCGTAGTTCTTGGAATAAAGATTGCTGTGGTATTTGGGCGCACCGCCGCTGTTTCCGAAGAACTTATTGATAGAGAAGAGGTTTTTGACCTCCATATAGTTGTTGCCCCAGACGTCGCCCAAGAAGTCGCCGTATTTACCGCCTGCGGCAGTCATACGGGTAACAAGGCTTACAGAGTTTAGTATCTTAAGTCCGTGGTTGATGTTTTCTGCACCGCCGCCGCCTACAAAGCCGCCGGCGCAGTAGCCCTTAAGGGTAACGTCACTGCCGAGGTAGCAGGATTCGAAATAAACCTTGTTGTTCGGACAATTGGAGAGGGTTCCGATAAAGGCCGAAACGCAGTTTGCGCCGTGTACGTAGACCTTATCCATACCGAGATTCTTAAAGGAGATCCAGCTCCACTCAGAACAGCGGTCGGAAGCAACCAGACCGACGCCTGCGCCTGCATTATGATAGGCACCGGCATAGGAAACGGGGTTGGTATCGACGTAGAGGCCGTAGATCATATGTCCGCCGCCGTCGAGTATACCGTTAAACTTATTGGGGGTCCATTTATTTACGGTATAGCCTGCCTTGGGGGTACCCGTTGCCCAGTTTATGGCAGAAATATCGTTAAGATAGATATCGTTTGCGAGCTTTATGTAGTCCTCAGTCTGATCACCGAGGTCGCCGCACTTCTGCATAGCGTAGGCGAACTGCTCGGGAGTCTTTATAAGATAAGGATCGGCAGTGGTGCCGCTTCCCGTAATGCCGTCGCCGCTTGCGGTTCCGTCCCATACGTCGTAGGAGGGAGGAATAATGGCGGTGGGAGCAAAGAGCTGAAGCACGGGATAGCCGGTGGTGGTACGATAGGTGGTCTCCCAGTCGAGAAGGGGCATAGAGGAGGCCGCAACAGAGCCCGTAATGTTTTTAACGCTTGGGGTAGCAACGTTTGCGCCCCAATTGGAGGTACAGTAGCTGGTCTTTTCACTGCCTAAAGGCTTGTTGAGGTTTCCCGAAACGTTTCCGATAGCATAGCAGTTATCGAAAAGAACTGCGTCGGAGGTGACATTAGCGCCGAGAACACCGATACGGTTGCCCTCGAAGCCTGCGTCCTTAGAGTCAGGAACGGTAGCCGAGCCTAAGGAGTAACAGCCTACGACGGTGGAGGTCACCGAGACGGTCGAATCGTTAGAATAACCGATAAGTCCTGCGTAAGTACCCTCAAGATAGGTGTCCTCACTCTGATAACAGAGGGAAATATGAATATTTTCGCCGTTCATAAGGCCAACGAGTCCGCCGACGGCGGCATAATAAGGAATGCCTGCGTCGGAGCCGCTGTTTTTAACCGAAATGTATGCGCCTTCGATACCGACACCCTTAATTTCGGCATTCGTGCCTACTACGGGGAAGAGTCCTGCGCCCCAGGTTACCGCCTCGGCCTTGGTGGGGGTATCGTCGGCTACGGTAGCGTCGATGTAAAGGCCAAAGACCTTATGACCCCGACCGTCGAGCTTACCCTTAAAGCTTACGCCCTCCTTGGATACGGGCTCGACCCACTTTTTGGCATCGGGGGCCTTTGCCCAGTTTATGTCGGTGGTGTCGTTAAGATAAATATCGTTTGCGAGAAGGAAGAATTTACCCTCGGTCTCGGTGTCGGTAACGAGCTTTTTAAGCTGTGCCGCGGTTTCGATCACAAAGGGATCGCCGCTCGTACCGCTGCCCGATGCGTAGGAGTCGGCGACCGAGCCGTCCCAGACATCGCTTGCGGCAAAGAGAGAAAGTCCTGCGAAGGTAGAAAGGAGGACCGAAAATGCGAGAATTACAGAGACCGCGGAAGAAGCAAATCTGCTTTTCTTTAAAGCCTTAAATAAGTTAGTCATAAAAATCTCCTTTCTTAGCGTCCTGTGTAAACGATGTCACGGGGAGTCTCGTCTATATAGATCTTGCTCTTTCCGTCCTTTTTCTGATATACGCGATACCAGTCGATACAGTATTCGGTGGGGAGGACCTCGAGATTATCGGTGATTTTGTTGGGAACGAAGGAGTTCTCGGGATCGTCGATGAATACGTGGCAGTTAAACATATTATAAAGAGGGGTATGATACTGAGTCATATCGGAGCAGAGGTCGTAGGACTTGGTGATGTCGAAGACCATATACTCGTTTCCGTCTACGTACATAGACATCTTGGTGGGGGTCCACTCGAAGCCGTAGAGATGATACTCCTGATCGAGAACACTGATGTCGTCCATATGATCGGCCCAGTCCCAGGAGATCTTGTTGCCGCTGAACTGAGTATGGTTGCCGTCCATCTCAACACCGTGGATCTTAGGATAGTTGTAGCTATTATTGTACCACTTATGTATATTGGGAACGACAAGACTGTCGGAGCCGAAGACCTCGTATACGTCGACCTCAACGCCGTACTTTGCGCCCTCGTTGTACTTGATGCCGTATTTCTTTTCGGCTATATCACAGCTATTAACACCCCAGAAGGAAGGCCAGATACCCTTCTCGAAGGGAATACGCGCGCGGATCTCGGCGTAGCCGTAAAGATAGTTCATGTGATACTTATGTAGGGTAGAATAGGGAGAGCGGTAGCCGATGTTCTGATTCTGAACGCTGAAATGACGGCGGGCTCGGATAACCAGACGTCCGTCTAAAACCTCGATGCAGTCCTTTTCCCAGGAAAGCTCGTTACTGGTAGAGCCGCTCATTCTTGCCTCAAAGTCCCACTTGGTGAAATCGATATCGGTTCCCTCGAACTCGTCGCCCCATACGTAGTAGTAATCGTCAAGGACGGTAGAGGTAAAGTCGGTAGAGACCTTGAAGGTATAAGCCTTTTCCTTGGTGGGAAGAAGGCGGATGAACCTATTGACGGCCGAGCCGGTGGTAACGTAGTGACCTCCGCAGAGAATTACCTTCTTGCCCTCGACCTTGGCCTCAAGGTCGGCCTCCTTCATATCCTTGGGGGAAGCGGCGCGGTTGGTCTTGCCGATAAGAATCTCCTTATCGACCTCGGCGGTCTTATCGGTAACTATTTTAAGGGTCACCTCGGCGGTAGCGGCAAAATACTCCTGAAGAGCGGTTGCCGACTTCTTGGCCTCGACGTCCCCTGCAGGTACGACTATAACGTAGCCCTCGGGTCCGTCCCAGGAAACCTCGGCATATTCGAACCTTCCGTCGGTATCGACGAATTTGGTGTTCTCAACCTTTTCGGGGTTGGGACGCCACTTACCCTCATCCCCAGCAGAAGCTGTGGGAGGCTTTGTCGTTGTATCTGCCGTCTCGGTCTTTCCGCCGCAGGCCACAAGAGAAATGGCAAAAGCGGCTACAAGGAGAAGACAAAGGCTTCTTTTAAGCAGTTTCATAGTATAATATCCTCCGTTAAGTCGTTTTAACGGGCGCGCCGTGTCCCGTATAGAGACACTTTCACACCTATATCCAATATTATACCAAATTGATCTTTTATATTCAAATCGCAAAAACTCACAAAAAAGCCCGCTTTTTTTGTGCAAAGTGCATAGTATTGTCTCGGCACCTTGCCCTCGTCCCTATTATTTATAGTCTCCGAGGAAGGGCTTGTTTATTTCGAAAAGCTCCTCGCACAGGAGGTTTATCTCCTCAAGACTGCAGACCGCCGAGGTAAGAGGATCGTGGCAGACCGCCTGAATTACCTTGCGCTTGTTTTTCTCCATACAGGCCTCAACCACCATATTCTCGATAAGAGCGGTGTTGTTTATCATAATTGCAAGCTGGGAGGGAAGGGCTCCGACCGTCATAGGATGAAGTCCCGCTCTGTCCACAAGGCAGGGAACCTCTACACAGGCATCCTGCGGCAGGTTGGTTATAGCGCCGTTATTTATAACGTTTCCGTTAAAGTTAAAGGGGGTATGGTCGCCGAAGCGTGCGTTGAAGATAGGTGCGGCATATTCAAGACCGCGCTTTGTATCGATCTCGCCGCCGAGCCAGTCCTCAAGCTGAGCTCTCCATTTCTCCTCGCGCTCAAGACGGAGCTTTAAGGAATAAGCGTGGTGTCCGGGGTTCCAGCCGGTGCCGTTTGTGCAGAATTTTTCGATAAGCTCGGGGCGCTTTCTGAACCACTGATTATATTCGGAGTTATGTCCGCTGGACTCGGTTACGTAGTAGTCGAAGGCCTTGAACATCTCGTTTCGGACCTGCTCCTTGTTATATATCTCGGGGTCCTTCATAAGCTCGCGAAGCTTCGGATAGAGGTCGACCCCGTCCTTTTCAAGCTTAAGGTAGAAGGCCATATGGTTGATACCTGCGCAGGTGTAGTCGATATCGCCGAGGGTAAGACCCATCCAACCTGCAAGCATTTCGGCGGTACCCTGAACGCTGTGGCAAAGGCCGGTCACGTCTACGTCGGAATAGGTCTGCATCGCCTTGCAGAGCATAGACATTGGGTTGGTATAGTTGAGGAATACCGCCTTGGGGCAGTATTTCTTAATATCGTCACAAATTTCGAGCATAAGAGGGATGTTGCGGAGGGCGCGGAAGATTCCCGCAACGTTACGGGTATCGCCGACGTTTACGTCGACTCCGTATTTCATCGGGACCTCGGTATCGTAGCGCCATACGTCGATATCGCCGTTAAATACGGTACAGAGAACTCCGTCGGCACCGCTCAGCGCCTCGGGACGGCTGAGGGTGGTAGTGACCTTGGCGGGCTTTCCGCTGACGTCTACCAGCTTCTGAACACAGCGTCTTATTCCCTCAAGACGCTCGGGGTTTATATCCATAAGACAAAACTCGCTGTCCTCAAAGGCGGGGAAGGTCAGAAGGTCGCGAACGACCGCGCGGGTAAAGACGAAGCTTCCCGCTCCGATAAATGCAAACTTTTTCATACAAAAAACTCCTTTTTGGCTTTTTTCTTCAATTATAATCCCAAAAAGCAGTTTTTCAATGGTCAAAACGGTCGTAAATATGGACAAAACGGCTAAACGGATAAAAATTATATTGCAAACAGAGCGCATATACACTATAATTTACCCGAGGTGAAGATATGAACGAAAAGGTCGAGATATTCAAGGATAAAACCAATTTCCCCTCGGATGAGTTTCTGCATATAAACAGCTGTGGCTTTGCCTGCGATAAGGCAAAGCTCCGAATCTACCGTCCGAGCGGCCGCGTTGATATTTTTATGTGTCTTGTGCAAAAATGTCCGATGCTTGCTCGGATAAAGGGTGAAGACGCGGTTATAAACGAGGGAGAGGTGCTTGTCTATTTAAAGGACGAGCCTCAGGATTATACCCATCTTCCCGCTCCCGTTTCCGAGTCCTATTGGGTTCATTTTTGCGGTACTGCCGCCGAGGAGCTTATAAAAAAGGCAGGTATAACACGGTCGGGCAGGTTTGTCCCCGTCTCCCCTGCCGAAACCGAGCGACTTTTCAGGCTGGTCATACGTCACGATCTTGCGGGGGACGGGCTTTCGGCCATAAGCTATCTCATAAGGCTCCTTTCCTCCCTCTCCCCCGATACCGAGAAGAGCGATTCGATGGTACGGCGCCTTATCCGTAAGGAGGCCGAAAATATTGCGCTGGGGTTTACGGGTGAAATAGATCTGGACCTGGCGGCCGACCGCTGTAACATAAGCCGAACGAGATTTACCCACCTTTTTACCGAGGTTATGGGGATATCTCCCCGAAGGATGCAGACCAATCTAAGAATAGAAAAGGCAAGAGAGCTTCTCGCCTATTCCGACCTGTCGGTGGCCGAAATTTCCGAGCAATGCGGATATAACGACCCCCTTTATTTCAGCCGAATTTTCACAAAGACCTGCGCGGTCTCCCCAAGCGAGTTCAGAAAAGGGTTTATGAGATAGCGTCGACCTGCGGTCGCAGAAACCCGACACCTTTTTCATCTCTAATTGACAAATTTTTCATCCTGCTGTATAATATGCAAAGAGTTTAGGCTCAATCTAAAAAAGGAGACTTAATTATGGATCTTTTAAAGACGCTTTTTCCCCTGTCCTTCAGGCTTAAGGACGTAACCGCCCTCGTTATCGCTATCATCATCTACGTCGTTGCCGATGTTATCGTCGGTGTTATCGTCGGACTTCTCTGGTGGATACCCATCGTCGGACTCCTTCTTTCCGCCGTTGCTTCCCTCATAGGACTTTATACCCTCATCGGTATCGTCCTCGCCATCCTCGACTTCTTTGGAGTTTTAAAGCAGGCTTAAAGTTTAGATAAAAAGGAAAAGCAGATGCGTTGCATCTGCTTTTCTTGTTTTATCAATTTTCAATTTTCAATTTTCAATTTTCAATTATATTAAAATTTATAGTCGTTCTTCTCGGTTATAAGGGCAGGGATGGGATTTTTGCCCGAGGAGATCTTCCAGACGCTCCAGTTGAGGCCTGGCATAGCGGTCTTTGCCGCCGCGCCTAAAATATCGGCGCTGCTCATCTTAAGCACTCCCTTCTGCTCCTCGGTGGAATAGACGGTACCCATAACCTTGGGCAGGAACTGTCCTCTGTATACCGTGTAGCCGAGGGTGAAGCATTCGGCCAGCTTATAGTTTTTGCTCCAGATATCGCCGACAATTCCGTTGCCGCGCATAGATCCGCCGGTAAACTCGTCGATGGTACCCGTAAAGCTGCAGTAGGCTATTGCCGCGCCGCCGTGTCCGCCGCCTAAAATTCCTCCGACCGTCTGTCCCGAAAGATGAACCGTCTCGTCAACCGTACAGCCGGTAATAAGGGCATACTTCTCCTCCGTAGGGCTTCCGTTTACCGAACCGACGATACCGCCGACATAGGCCTTACCGCAGATATAGGATTCCTTAAGGTGAACGTTTCGTATAACGGCGGTGGTTTCGACCCTGGGGAAAAGTCCCGTATTGCCGTTTACTATCGCTCCCTCGGCGGGGATCTCGTTTACGTAAAGGCCGTAAACGCTATGGCCGCAGCCGTCGAAATTGCCCTTGAAGCTTCCGCTCCTGAGCCAGGCTTCGGGCTTGTCGGTTTTCCAATTTCGGTTATTGACGTTGTTTGCGTAAATATCCTGACCGAGCTTATAGTAGCTGTCGGCGGTGTTTGCGGTCATCATATTTTTAAACTGCTGAGCGTTTATAATAACGTAGGGGTCGGCCTTGGTGCCGCTTCCCGACTCGAAAAGCTTGTTTACGACCTGAACGGTAGGAGCGTCGGGGGTTTTTATGTTTTTGCCGTCGATGTCCTTGAATATTTTAAGCTTCGGCGTACCGCCCGAGACGGTTTCCCAAACCTTTTCGAAATCGAAGCCCTTAAAATAGCTCTTCGCGGCGGCGCCGTTCATTTTAGAGGTCTCGATCTTGGTCATAACCTCTAAATTTGCGGCTCCGCGAAGGTCGTTATAAATGTTCTTATAAACCTTATCGGCCTTGGTTCCATCCTGAAGAATGGTAGAGGCCGCACGGTCGGAGTGACCGCGATAGGCCGCAAAGCCTACCGAGTAGCAGTTTTCCATAGTATAGCCGCAGTCCCAAGAGGTTCCGATGATACCGTTTAAACGGTATTCGGTGTCGTAGCCGCCGAGCTTGGCCTTTGAATAGCAGTTTTTAAATATGATGGTGGGGTCCTTGAGGGTTCCGCCGCCACCTGCGGCATAGCCGAGAATTCCGCCTGCGCCGTTGGTTCCGTTTTGGGTATACATAGAAACCACCGTTTCGTCGGCAAAACAGTTTTCGAAGACCTTCTGATCGTCGCCGCTTGCCATTCCGACGATACCGCCGGCATACATCGTGGCGATAATACGGGATTTTCTGACTCCCAGATTTTTAACCGAGCCGCCCATAAAGGTACAAATAAGGCCTGCGAAACGCGGTGGCTTGTTCGAATCGAAATAGACTCCGTAGACGCAGTGACCGTCGCCGTCGATATGACCCTTGAATTCCTTTTCGTACCAGCTTTTTACGTCCTTCTTTTCGTACCATTTATCATCAGACACGTCGTTAAGATAAATGTCGCTCGTAAGCTTATAATAGGCTCCGCCGCCGCCTATCGAAAAGGCGTAGGCAAGCTCGGCAGGGGTCTGAATAAGGTAGGGATATTCCTCGGTTCCGCCGCCGAGGGTTATTTTTTCGGCCGCTTTTCCGCCCCATATCTTTTCTTTCTCAACATTTGGGGTTATTTCAACTCCCGCAGGGCCGCTGAGCTGAGGTATTGAGGGCTCACTCGAAGAGACCTGAGAGGAGCTCGGCTCGGGCTCGGGCTTTTTCTCCTCACCGCAGGCCGCAAAGCCCGAAGATATAATTGCCACAAGGCAAAATACCGTCAACTTTTTCAAAAACTTCATCGTTTTTCTCCTAAAAAATTACTAATACATAAAGTATACTATATATTCGCCCGTTCGTAAAGAATTTTATTCGCCTTCGCGGAATTTAGTTTATCCCCGTCCCATTTTCCGGCGAGCCGCCGTACCCATACGCGAATTAAGTTTTTGCTTAATTTTTATTACGATAGCCCGACCGTAAGATATCGGTATCCGTCGGCCTTCCCTTGGGGGAAGGGGGACCGCGTAGCGGTGGATGAGGGAAACCCTATATCGCAAATCAAAATGGGATAACATACAATCCATATTTAATTAAACAATAAGTCCCCGCCCGGGATGTCGGGGACGCCATCCCCTACAAATATAGCCGAACAGTCTTTTACAAATTTGCGATATCTCAAGGGCGGCCGATGATCGCCCCTACGGTTGCCGTATATATTTACGGTTTCGGTATCCGTGTAGGGGTCGGTGGTACGGCTTACGCCCAGACCCTTTTGTCGCTTCGCGACATTTCCCCTATGAGGGGAATCCCCACAACGACACGAGCGAAGTTTAATGTTTGATAAAGTAAAGCTTGGACATTTTCCCGTTTTGTTTTTCGGAGTAGGTTTCTACTCATCCGCCTCGTACCTCGGCACCTTCCCTGCTAGGGAAGGCTGACGGATACCGAAGCAATTTCGCTTTCTTCGCTCTTATTACTCGCGCGTAGCGCTACTCACGCCGAAGGCGTTTCTTTTCTGTCCACTGTTCACTGTCCACTGTCCACTGACCACTGATCACTGAAAAATCCCCTCGCAACGTTGCGAGGGGATTTTTTATTTATGCTTTTTTGCGCTTTTTAATAAAGATAACCGAAACGGTGGCGACTGCGGCAAGGAGGATCACTCCGCCGACGATCGAAAGAATGAGGATAAGGCCGTTTCCGCCCTTTTCACTCTTATCGGGTTCGGTCTGAACATTTTCGGGAGCGAAGGTGATAATGTTCGACAGATCGCCGTCCTTGTCGTTGGGAACGATCTGGAATTCGTCGTAGAAGACCTCGACGCCCTTGGTCGTTCTGACAAGCATATAGGGAGCAGCGGCGGTAATGGTAGCCTTATACTGCTTCCAGACGCTTCCCGATCCGCCTGCGCCTTCAACTATCTTCTCATAGCCGATCACGGGGGAATTTGCCTGCGGATGCTCGGCATAGAGGAAGTCGATGTCTACCTTATCCGCCGAAGCGGTCATTACCCAGAAGGTAACCGCATATTCCTTACCGACCTCTAAGGGGTACTCGTAGTTGACGAGGAATAAGGGATCGGTCTCGTTCTCGGGTAAAATGCGGAGAGCCTTAAGGCCTGCCTTGACGTTCTTGGGGTTGTAGCCCACAACGCCGGGGCGGTGATGCTCGACATTTCCGTAAATATCGTACTCGGTATCAAGGTCGCCCTCGAAGCCGTTCTCGAAGCCTACCTCTTCCCACTTGGCATAGAGCATCATATCGTTGGGAGGATACTGCTTAAGGTCGAACTCGATCGCAAAGTTGGAGGTGTAGTACCAGCCGAGGAACTTATAGCCGTAGCGAACGGGGATCGGCAGTTCCTGCCCGATATCGGTATAGCCGAAGCCGGTCAGAGGCTCGATGGGCTCGCCGCCGTTGGTGGCGAAGGAGATCTCGACCTTATTAGGCTCGCGGGTGCAGGAATACTTGTTGGTTCCGAATACGCGGAGTACGGGGGTACCCTTTTCGGTGGTGTTCCAGACCTTTGCAAAATCGAAGCCCTTAAGGTAGCTTGCGGCCTGTCTGCCCTGCATAAAGTGCATCGAAAGGATGTTCAAGGTATCTCCCACACCGCCGCGGACACCGTCGTGATAAACGTTGGTATAGACGGCGGTCTGAGCGGCACCGTTAGAGATAAAGTTATCCGAGTTAACGGTTGCGGCATAGCAGTTGGTAACCTTTATCGGAATTTCCCCGTTCCAGGCGGTCGCGATAAATGCGCCCGACATAGAGGAGCCGGTAAGCTCGCAGGTTACGTAGCAGTCCTCGAATACGGCGCTCTTTGCACAGCCTGCAACCAAGCCGCCTGCGAAGAAGCCTTCGACGTAAACTCCGTCGCCGACGAAGCACTTACGAATAATGGGAGGATGCTTATAGTTGCTTGCGTCCGCGCCCCAGTGCTCGATATAGCCCACAAGGGCGGCCGAGTAGCTCTGCTTATAGCCGTCGGAGGAGGGGTTAACTATAGAAGAATCGTCGATACCGAGGTTTTCGATAACCGCATTATAATAAACGTAGGGGAAGAGAGCGACTATAGCGTCGGTGCTTTCGGCGTAGAGACCGGTAATGACATGGCCGTTTCCGTCGAAGTGACCCGAGAAGCTGTAGTTTCTGCCCGAGAACCAGGTATTTGCCGTCTTTTCCCAATCGGCCTTAGTGGTATCGTTGAGCTTCAGGTCTGCAATAAGCTTATAGCTTGAGGAGCCTGCGCCGCGATAGAACATATAGGCAAGCTGTTCGGGGGTCTCGATGAGGTAGGGATCCGCCTCGGTACCGCTTCCGCCCGCAAACTTGGTTGCGATCTTGCCCGACCAGACCTGACCCTTCTTACCCTCGTCCTTGAAGGTATAGCCGAGGTTGTTCTCGTCGACGAGCTTAAGCTGCGGCGTCTTGCCGTTTGCTACGTACCAATAGGTATCGAAGCTGAGCTTCATATTCTTCTTGGCGTTAGCGCCCGTCATCTGAGTCTTGGTGAGAACGCTCACCTTGGTATCCTCCTCGGTACCGTAGACATTTACGATATTCTGAGGAGAGTTGCGGTAGCTGGTATAGCCTACCGAGTAGCATTCTACGACCTGACAGTCGTTGTTCCAGATATCGCCCATAAGAGCGTTGCCTCTGCCCTCGCTTGTAGCGGTCAGCTTACCGGTGAAGTAGCAGTAGTAGAGTTTGATGCCTGTGGGACCGCCGCCGATGATACCGCCTGCGGTCTGACCCTGAACAGAAACCGTCTCGTCGGCCGAGCAGCCGAGAACCGAGATGTAGTTACCCGTACTATTTCCGTTTGTGTAGCCGATGATGGCGCCTGCGTAGCCGACACCCGAAATGTAAGAGTCTCTAACGTGGACATTTTTAACGGTTGCTCCGATATCTGCTCTCGGGATAAGTCCTGTTGCAAAGGTAGAAAGCTCGGAGCCTTTCTCTGCGGTGTTTGCAACGTAAAGTCCGTAGACCTTATGTCCGCCGCCGTCAAGGTATCCGCCGAATGGGGGGAGATCCTTGCCGTCGATCCACTTGACCGCGTTCTTCTTCCAATTCTTATCCGAAGTATCGTTTACGTAGATATCGTTTGCGATAACGAAGTATTTTCCTGCGGTGATCTTCATTTCGACCATATTGCGCAGGTGCTTTGCAGTCTTGATGATATAAGGATCGTTCTTAGTACCCTTACCCGAAGCAAAGGTTCCGGTGGGATCGGGCATAGAGATATCCTCGCCCGAAATATCCTTAAATATGCGAAGCTTGGGGCTTCCGTTTTCTACCGTTTCCCAAACGCCGCTGAAGTCGAAGCCCTTAAGGCTCTTTTTGGCCTTTTCGCCGCGCCAGTCGGCAATGTCGGGAACTGTGGTATAGACCTTGCTCATAGCCTCGCTTCCGACGTCGGAGTAGTTGTTTTTAAATACGTCGGAATAATCGGTAGCTTCTACGCCGGTCTGATGATTATAAATATCGAAGGCCATCGTGCTTCCTGCGGCCTTAATGATGGGGTAGCCGATGGAATAGCAGTTCTTGATAGAGTAGTTGGAGAGCCAGATGGTACCGATCATACCGTTCATACGGTTAACCGAGGTGCCCTCGATGGTGGCCTTGGTGTAGCAGTTGTTAAAGGATACGGTGCGTGCGACCTTCTTGTTTGCCGCGGCGGCTTCCCTATCGTAGCCGTAGATGTAGGCTACGAATCCGCCTGCGCCGTAGGAGTGGTCGTCCCAGGTCTCGGTTCCCGTAAAGCCGATACGGACGGTATCGTCTACGAAGCAGTTTTCGAAGGTGACCGCATTTCCGCTCCAGCCCTCGATGTAGGCGGTGAAACCTGCGGCGTAGTTTTTAGCGGTAATGTAGGAGTAGCGGATACCGAGATTCTTGACCGAGCCCGAGGACATCTGAGGCAGGAGGCCGGCGAACTGATAGTTGTTACCCTCAGGGTACCAGATACCGTAGACGCAGTGTCCGTCGCCGTCGATATGACCCGCGAAGAACTTGCCCGTAAACCACTCGTTAAGGTCCTTTCCTAAATACCAGCCGTTTGAAGAAACGTCGTTAAGATAGATATCCTTAGCCAGCTTAAAGTAGAGCTCGCTTTTCGTTCCGACAGCAAAGGCAAGCTCGCTTCCGTTAGAGATTATATAGGGGTCGGTCTTGGTACCGCTTCCCTGAGCGAATGCGTTTATAACGAGTCCGTCCCAGATATCTCCCTGAGCTCCGTCGCCGGTAGAGGGGTCGGAGGAGAATACCTTAAGTATGGGGAAGGAATCGGTTGCGACGAAGGCCTTGGTGCGGTTTAATACCGACATTTTTGCGATATTGTCGAATACGTCGGTGCCCTTCATTTTGTCGGCGGTAAGAACTGAAGCTCCGCCGCCTTCTACGGTAGCGTAGTTGTTCTTCATTGCGCCGACCGTTCCTCCGATAGGTCCGTTGCCGTTAAAGCAGTGCATTACAGCCGAGTTTGAGCTGCCTTCGCCGTAGGCCTGACCGAAGAGGCCGTATGACGAGTCATTTCCGGGACCCTTTACGAGGGTAGCAAGAGAATAGCAGTTGGTGAGGGAGAAGCTGCCGCCGGGGGCCTGACCGATAAATGCGCCGGTCTCATAGCCTGCGAGGGTTACCATTTCGCCGACATAGCACCTGTCGATAGAGGCGGAAGCGCCGGCGTTATCGTAGCCGATGAAGGCCGAAGCGGCATTGTGATGCTTAACGTATGCACAGTCGACGCCGAGATTCTTAATAAGCACAACGTCGCCGCTGACAATCTTTCCGATAAGACCTGCGCCGTTATAGCCCCAGGCCATTGTGGAATTGGAGAGGTAGTAGAGTCCGTAGACCACGTGACCGTCGCCGTCGATGATACCGCTGAAGGTGTCGGGCCAACCAATGCCCCATTTTCTTACGGTATAGTCGTCGGCAATTTCGCCCGTAGCCCAGTCGATCTTAGTAATATCGTTGATATAGATATCGGTGGTGAGCTTATAGCTTGCGCCCTTCTTGCCGCCGCTCTTTATAACATAGGCAAGATTTTCGGCGTTTTCGATAAGATAGGGGTCGTCAAGACTACCGCTTCCCTTGGTGGGAGCTACGGTAGAGCCGTCCCATACGTAGTCGGGGGTGGTCTCCTCGGCTGCGTCAAAATCGATAACGGGATAGGTTGCGGTGGCCTTGAAGAAGCGGCCGAGATTGGGCATCTTGTCGGGACTTGTGAGAGCGTCTGCGCCCTGCATATTATCCTTTGTAAGGATGGTTCCCTTGGTGCCTTCGATGGCGTAGTTATTCTTAAAGGTTCCTGCTTCGCCGCCCGTGGTTATGGGTCCGTTTGCGTTATAGCAGTTTGAAAGGGTCGAAGCGGCATTTCCGCCGTAGACCTGACCGTGGAGGCCGTATTGCGAGTCGCCCTTATCTGCTCCGCGCTCGGAGGTACCGAGGGAGTAGCAGTTGGTGACGTTGTATACTCCGCCGGGAGCCATACCGAAGAGGGTACCTGCGGAATAGCCCTTAAAGTAGGTGTTTTGTCCAACGAAGCACTTGTTAAGGGTAAGATTTCCCTTTTCGTGATAGCCAACGAAGCCGCCTGCGGCATTTGCATGCACCATATAGCAGTTATCGAGGCCCAAATTCTTAAAGGTAACGCTTGCGCTGTCCCCTTTGAGCTTGGGGATAAGACCTGCGCCGCTCCAGCCCCAAGAGAAGCTGTTTCCGCCATTACTGTAGAGGCCGTAAACGGTAAAGCCTGCGCCGTCAACCGTACCGTTCCAGTTTTCGGGAATCGAGCCCCAGGAACGGGGGCTGTAGCCGTCGATTCCCTCGCCCGTTTCCCAGTTGACCCTGTTAACGTCGTTAAGATAGATGCTGCTTACAAGCTTATAGTGCTTGCCGTTTCCGCCGCTTCTCATAACGTATACGAATTCTTCGGCGGTTTTAATAATATAAGGAGCTTCCTCGCTTCCGTCGCCCTCGGCAGGTGCGGCGGTGGTGCCGTCCCATACGTAGTCGGGGGTGGGGATGATTACCTTACCCTCGAAGTTTATTTCGGGGTAGCCCTGAGTTGCAAGGAATTTGTTTCCAAGGGCAGGCATTTTGTTTGCGCTTGTGAGAGCGTCCTCGCCCTGCATATTAGCGGCGGTAAGAATCGTTCCCACCGAGCCTGCGGTAGCGTAGCAGTTTGCTACGGTAGCGGAGGTTGAGGCCGAAAAGATAGGACCGTTTGCGTTAAAGCAGTTAGAGATAGAGGACTTCTTAAGTCCGTCGCCATAGAACTCGCCGTGGAGACCGTAGCAGTGACTGGAGGTCATAGAAGCGCGGGAGAAGGAATTTGAGATATGGAAGCTGAAGTCGGCTCCGTGGCCCTGACCGATAAAGGCGCCCGTTTCCCAGGCCTTAAGGGTCACGTTTTCTCCTGCAAAGCACATATCTATGTTGGCGGTAGCGCCGCTTTTAAGCCAGCCGACGAAGGCCGACGCGGCGTTTCTGTGCTCTAAGTATGCGTTATCGACGCCGAGACGCTTGATGGTGACGCTGTTCGAAAGGATCTTTCCTACAAGACCTACACCGTTATAGCCCCAGGCCTTGGTGGAGGTGCTCTTATAGTACATACCGTAAACGGTGTGTCCGTCGCCGTCGATGGTGCCGTTAAAGCCGTCACGGGAGCCTACCCAGGTATTTACGGAGTAGCCGGGGGCTACCGCACCTGTAGACCAGTCGATCTTGGTAATATCGTTAAGATAAATATCGTTTACCAGCTTATAGAACCTACCGACTTCGCCCTGGTTATAAACGACGTAGGCCAGCTCCTCGGGGGTCTCGATAAGATAGGGGTCGGCCTCGGTTCCCGTTCCCTTTGAGGGGGCAACCTTGCTTCCGTCCCAGATATCCTTATCCGAGATGACCTCGCGGTCGGCAAATATCTTAAGAGCGGGATAGTTAGCGGTGGTAACGTAGTTTCCGCTGTCTGCGAGAAGGGCCATACCCGAGGCCGAAAGAGCTCCGTCGCCCTTCATAGCGTCGGTGGAGACATTGGCGCATACGGAGGTGTTGGCGATCCAGTTGGGGGTGTAGTTGGAGGCTCCCGTCTCGGAAATAAGGTCGTAGAAGCCGTAGCCGCCGGTGGTGTAGCAGTAGTTGGCGGTAAGGTTATTACTGTTTGAGGAGGAGAGCATCATAAAGCGATTGCCTACCCAGCCCTGCCAGTCGAAGAAGACGGTGGCGGTGCTGACGCCGTAGCAGGAGTCCATTCGAAGGGCGGTGCTTCCGCCGCTTTGTCTCGAACCGGAGATACCGCCTACAAGACCGCAGAATGCGCCCGTAAGTTGAACGCTTTCGGAGCTGTAGCAGCGGTCGAGCTTAACGGGAGCGTCAAAATCGGCATAAACGTAGCCGATAATTGCGCCGACGTTACCCGTTCTTGCATAGCCCGAGTTAGCGTGGTTATTGGTGAGGGCAATATAGGAGTCCTCAAGTCCAACACCGCTTATTACCGCACCGCTCGTAGCGGTGGGGAAAAGTCCTGCGGCGTAGGACTCGTCGGGCTTGTCATTATCGGGAGCGGCAAAGCTCTCTTTAATATAAAGTCCGTAAACCTTATAGCCGTTTCCGTAGAAAACGCCCGAGAAGGCCTTGGAGGCAGAGGTTGCGTCCTTCTGCACAAATGCCCATTCGTTATTGGTAGCGTCGTCCTTCCAAGCGACGTTGGTAACGTCGTTAAGGAAGATATCCGAGGACATACTGTAGTAATACTGATTTCCGTTTTTGTCGCGGCCGGTAGAGGATACCGCAAGGGCTAATTCCTCACCGTTTGAAACGATAAAGGGGTCGGTCTCGGTACCGCTTCCCTCTGCGAAGCCGTCTGCGGTCTGACCTGACCAGATGCTCGGCAGTACCCCTGCAAGGATAAACATACCCGAGAAGGTAGAAAGAATTACGGCCAGGGCAAGAATTACCGCAACCGAGGACGAACATATTCTTTTCTTTAAAGCAGCTAATTCTTTCATACTCCTACCTCCTGACAGATTTGTCTTCGAGAACGGGACGGTCCTCGCGGGTGGGTGTTTCGTTTATATAGATCTTGCTCTTGCCGTCCTTCTTCTGATAAACGCGGTACCAGTCGATGAAATATTCGGCAGGAAGCATATCCACGTTATCAGTGACCGTGTTGGGCTTAAAGGAGGAGTCCTCCGAGAAAACGTGGTTGTTGAACATAAGATAGGAAGGCTCGTTGAAGCCCTGCATGCTGGAATCCTTATCCCAAGACTTGGAAATGTCGAAGGTGTTATACTTTTCTCCGTCAACCCACATGCTCATTTCGGTGGGAGTCCACTCGAAGCCGTAAAGGTGATACTCGTGGGTGGGATCCTGATCGTTTGTGAACTTGTAGTAGCCGCGGCCGCCCGCCCACTGGGTATGGTTCTCGGAGATGCCGTAGGTTCCCGCATAGTCGAACTTTTCATACCACTTATGAAGGTTGGGGGTAACGGTGTTATCGCTTCCGAAGATCTCGAATACGTCGATCTCGGTATGATATGCGTCAAAGCGGGTTCCGTCGCCGTTACGGATATCGCAGGCCGAGCCTCCCCAATAGGAGGGCCATGCACCCTTGAAGAAGGGAACGCGGGCGCGGATCTCGGCGTAGCCGTAAACGAAGTTCATGGTCTCGCGGTGAGAGGTTGCCCAGGGAACGATATAGCGAACCTTGGTATTTTCAATATTATATGTATTGATAGCAAAGAGCTTAAGACGGCCGTCGCCGATATCGGTGCATTCACGTCCCTGAGTGGTCTGGATCTCGTTGGTACCGGTCATAGAATGGGTGAAGCCCCATTTGGTCCAGTTTATATCGTCGTATTCGGCCTCTTCAAACTCGTCGCCCCATACGTACTTATAGTCCTCAAGACCGGCATAGGAAAGGGTGGTAGAAAAGTCGGTATCGAGGGCATAGGTGTTGGCCTTACCCTTCTTATAGTCGAAGCGGGTATACTTTTTAACGGCCGAGTCGACGGTTACGTCGTGACCGCCGCAAAATACGAGCTTCTTGCCGACAACCTTAACCTCAAGCTGATTTTCCTTAAGGTCCTTTTTGCTGTCCGAACGGTTGGTCTTTCCGATAAGGATTTCCTTTTCCACCTCGGCGGTTTTATCGGAAACAATCTGTAGGGTCACCTTCTGACGGGCAAAATATCCCTGCAAGGTGGTAGCCGATTTCTTAGCCTCGGTATTTCCCGCGGGAACGACTATAACGTAGCCCTCGGGTCCCTCCCAGTCTACCTCGGCAGAGTCGAACTCGCCGTCGGTATCGACGTATTCGACTACTTCCTCTTTTCCCGAATCATAGGGCTCGCGATAGGACGTGGTGTCTGACGAGGAATCGGGCTTTGATGCGATTTCTTTTCCGCCGCAGGCCACAAGGCCGATGCAGATAGCGGTTAGAAGCAGCAAACAGATTGTTTTTTTAAATATGCTCAAGATCTTTACCTCCGAAACATTTTGATGTTATGTATAATAGGAAAGCCTGTTTATAATTTTATCGGTTTTAAAAGCTCTTGTAAATCGCACTAAAAAGCAATGTTTTAAGAATTTTATTGCGTTTCTGCGCAACCGCCGTACACGAAGTCCCGTTTTTAGGACAGGAGCTACACTTGGCGCCGTAACCAAGGGAAACGGAAAACGGAAAAGGTTATAGAAAAAGGGACAAGTGGAAACAAATTTATATCTCTCTTCCGGGAAAGCCCCTCTTCCCTCTTCCCTAACGCATCGAACGTTTTTCTGACGCTCTAATCATACATTCCCTCTGCGGTCATTTGGGCGATGGCGTCGACAACGCTCTGCTTATCCTCCCTATAGGTAACTCCGTACCAGCGGTCGGGAGAGGAAAGAACTCTAACCTTCTTTTCGCCCTTCTTGATAAGAGAGTCGATCTCCATGGGAATAAAGAATTCCTTCTTGGGCTCGTTTATATTTTCGTCGAGGAATTTCTTAAAGTCCTCTGCGAGATAGTCGAAAATGTCGGGAGTGAGGCCCCACATATTCATCGAAACAAGGGTCTCGGGAGCATACTCGCCGATTACGTTGCCCTCGTCGTCGTAGGCCTTGCAGTCCTTGAGCTTGGTAACCTCGTTTACGTCTGCGAGATAGCCGTCCTTCTCCTCACAAACACCGCGGGAAACGGTGCCGTTGTCGGTAAGGGTGTTTATAAGGCGGAAGCCTACCATACAGTATTCGCCCGGCTTCTGCTTCTTAAGCTCGTCGTACATAACCTTAAAGGCGGTTTTCCCGTAGTAGTCGTCGGCATTTATAACCGCAAAGGGCTCCTTAACAAGGTCGCGGCAGGCAAGAATTGCCTGACCCGTTCCCCAGGGCTTCTGACGGGTCTCGGGGCAGGTGTAGCCTGCGGGAAGATCGTCGGTCTCCTGAAAAGCGTATTCAACCTTTATCTTCTTTGAGATACGGTTTCCTACAAGCTCCTTAAAATCCTTCTCGATAGAATGCTTAATAACGAAAACAACCTTATTAAAGCCTGCGGCCATAGCGTCGTAGACCGAGTAGTCAACGATAGCCTCTCCGTTCTTTCCGACAGGCTCTGCCTGCTTGAGTCCGCCGAAGCGACTACCCATACCCGCGGCCATAATAACAAGCGTTGCATTAAATTCCATAAATTATATGCTCCTTTTACGAATACTCGTTCTATTTTATCATATGTATAATAATACGTTTCGTTATTATTGTCAAGAATTGTTCCCAAAATTATAAAATTTATGTCCAATAAATATAATGCTTGACTTTTTGGTGTTAAACGAATATAATGTTAACACTCGCGCATCTCTTAGACACCGGAGCCGCAGATTTTTTTGCGGCATATTATTTTGTTAGGAGGAGTTTTAAATGTCTAAATCCGTACAGCTCACCAAAGACGGGCTCAAAAAGCTTCAGGACGAGCTTGAATACCTCAGAACCGACGGCCGTACCGAGATCGCCGAAAAGATCCGTGTTGCCAGAGGCTACGGCGATCTTTCCGAAAACAGCGAATACGACGAGGCCAAAAATGAGCAGGCCAAAATCGAAGCAAGAATTATTGAGCTCGAAAAAATGCTTGAAAACGTTACCCTTATCGAGGACGACGTCAACACCGACGTTGTTACCATCGGCGTTACCGTAACCGTTTTCGACAAGGAGTTTGAGGAGGAGCTTACCTATCGCGTCGTAGGCTCTGCCGAGGCAGATCCCCTGAACGGCCTTATTTCCGACGATTCTCCCGTAGGAAAAGCGCTTCTCGGCGCCAAGGTCGGCGAAGAGGTTACCGCCGAAACCCCCATGGGCGAGCTCAACTTCAAGATCATAGGAATTTCGAAATAACCTAAAACGAGGGCAACGCCCTCGTTTTTTTATAATTTAAAACTTAAAATTTAAAATTGAAAATGACTGCCTCGGTATCCGTTACTCTTTTCTGATCACTGACCACTGATCACTGTCTGCTGCCACCGGCCCTCGCCCCTTTTCCCTAACCTTTCCCATTTCCCCTTTCCCTCGCGAAGCGTTCGGTATCCGTCGCCCTTCCCGGCGAGCCGCCGCCACCATACGCGAATTATATTATATGAAAAGATTAAGTATGTAAGCTCGACCGTAAGATTTCGGTATCCGTCGGCCTTCCCTTGGGGGAAGGGGGACCACGTAGTGGTGGATGAGGGAAACCTACTCCGCAAAACTAAACGGGATAATGTCCAAACTTTACTTTATCAAACATTAAACTTCGCTCGGGTCGTTGTGGACACCGACCCCTACACGGATACCGAAGCAATTTTGCTTTCTTCACTCTTATTACTCGCGCGTAGCGCTACTCACGCCGAAGGCGTTACTCTGTCCACTGTTCACTGACCACTGTCCACTGCCACCGGCCCCAGCCCCTCGTCCCTAACCTTTCCCCTTTCCCATTTCCCCTTTCCCTGCGTCTGTCCACTGTCCACTGTTCACTGCGCGAAGCGTTCACACTTTGTTTCATTGACTTTATTTAAAGTTTAACGTATAATAATTTTAAACCGACCGGAATCGTTTTTAAGAGATAACGTAAATTTAAGGAGAAACCAATGCCCGAAAGAAAAAGTGAGACCCTGATTCAGCGCGAAAAGGCTCAACGAGACCTGATTGAGCTCAAGAAGATGCAGCAGGGTCAGCTTGACCCCGCAGAGCTTAAAAAGGACGAAAAAATTATACCCAGGACCCTTGGCGAAAAGGTCTCCAACTTCTTTTTTCACCATAAGTGGAAGGTCGTGACCGCCGTCTGCGCCGCCATAGTCCTTTCGGTCGTTATTCACAGCGAGGTCACCAAGGTTCGCTACGATACCACCCTTACCCTCTACTGCTTCGAATATTATTCGGAGGAAAACGTAAATGCCGTTGCCAAATGGATGGAGGGCTACTTCCCCGACACCAACGGAAACGGAAAGAGTCAGGTCTCGGTTCAGAACTGCTCCTTCGTGCTGGAGGCCTCAAACAAGGCCTATATCGACGAAATGCAGCGCAAGCTTCAGTCGCTGCTTCTCGAAAAGGACGCCCTTTTCTATATTATGGATAAGCAGAGCCTCGATTATATCAAAAACGGTACCGCTATTTCGGTCGACCTCTTCCCCGAAGAGAATATAGTCGAGCTTTCCGACGAATTTTCCGAGCTGATAAAAAACAACGCAGCCTTCAGCCCCAAAAAGACGAGATATTTATGCCTCCGCGCGGTTGACGACCCCGCTGACAAGAATTACAAAGCCGCGCTTAAGGTTATTGAGGAATTAAAGAAGAAATAAAAAAAGACCCGAAAGGGTCTTTTTTTAGGGAAAGGGGAAATGGGAAAGGGGAAAGGTTAGGGACGAGGGGCTACGCAGGGGCCGTTGGCAGTGGACAGTGGTCAGTGGACAGTGGACAGAAAAGAGAAACGGATACCGAAAATAAGACTGCTTCGGTATCCGCAGGCCTTCCCTAGCAGGGAAGGGGGACCACGTAGTGGTGGATGAGTAGAAACCTACACCACAAATTCGGGCGGGATATTATCTAAACTTTCTACCGACCGCGACGGAAATTGAGCAGCTTTTCCCGTTTAAATACAGAAAACTTTGTTCTCCTCCACCACCGCTGCGGCGGTCCCCCTCCCCCGCTGGGGAATGCCGAGAGAACACCCTCTTTAAAG
>SFWF01000125.1 GCA_004560045.1 bacterium
ACACTTTATAATCTTGTCGGTTTTCAAACAAATCTTAAATTTGGCGAGCAAAAACGTGTTTTCTCGATGATTCCGGGTCTTGAAAACGCCGAATTTATAAGGTACGGCGTAATGCATAGAAATTCCTTCATAAACTCTCCTGTGCTATTAAATAAAGATCTTAGCCTTAAATCAAACGATATAACCTTCTTCGCAGGACAGATGACGGGAGTAGAAGGTTATATGGAATCCGCCGCTTGCGGTATTATCGCTTCAGAAAATATGATTCGAAAATTAAAAGGTGAGGAACGGCTTCATCTTCCTGACATAACTATGCTCGGAGCGCTTATTAAATATATTACCGACGAATCTGTAACCGATTTTCAGCCGATGGGAGCCAACTTTGGTATTATTCCGTCGCTCCCGATAAGAATTAAAGATAAGGCTGAACGATATACCGCTCTTTCCGAGCGTTCGCTTGACTGGTATTCTAAAAAATTATAAATAAATTATGGAGGTCTAAAATGAGAATTGTAGTAGATGCCTTGGGCGGCGACAACGCACCGCTTGAAATCATTAAAGGCTCCGCGATGGCTGAAAAAGAATACGGTGTACATATTATTCTGTGCGGCGACGAAGCCACTATAAAAAAGTGTATCGAAGATAACGATATTGTTTTTAACGAGCTTGAAATAGTTCATACCGCCGACGTTATTTCAATGCACGATGAACCGACCTCACTCTTAAAAGAACATAAAGATTCATCAATGGCCGTTGCCTTCAAGGTTTTAGCAGAAGGAAAAGCCGACGCATTTGTTTCGGCGGGCTCAACAGGTGCAGTTGTTGTAGGCGGTACCTTTATAGTAAAAAGAATCAAGGGAATAAAAAGACCTGCTCTTGCGGCTATTCTTCCGTCTCCCGACTCAAGATATATGCTTATGGATGTTGGCGCTAACGCAGAATGCCGTCCCGAAATGCTTCATCAGTTTGGTGTGATGGCATCGACATATCTTGAAAAGGTTGAGAAAATCGATAATCCTACCATCGGACTGCTTAACATAGGCGTCGAAGATACTAAGGGTACCGAGCTTCAGAAGGAAGCATACAAGCTTCTCAAAGAAAGCGACCTTAACTTTATCGGTAACGTTGAATCCCGAGATCTTCCTAAGGGTGTTTGTGATGCGGTTATCGCCGACGGATACACGGGCAACATTGCTCTAAAGCTTATAGAAGGTACTGTTTCTACACTGTTTTCTATGCTTAAGCCCGTATTCTTAAAAAATCTGCTTACGAAGCTTTCTTATCTTACCCTTAAAAGCGGACTGCGCGGTATAAAGAATAAGATGAATCCCTCCGAGGTAGGTGGAGCTCCTCTTTTAGGTACCAAAAAGCCTGTTTTCAAGGCACACGGAAGCTCCGATGCCATTGCTTTTAAAAACGCTATACATAAGGCTGCTCTCTTTGCGGAAAACGGTGTAATACCGATAATTGAGCAGGCTTTCAGCGAAAAGGAATCTGTATAATTATGAGAAAATTTCAGGAGATACTCGGCTATCAGTTTGGCAATATCGATCTACTTAAAAATGCGCTTACGCATTCGTCTTATGCTAACGAAACGCACGCGTACTACGGTTCAAACGAGCGGCTTGAATTTTTAGGCGATTCGGTGCTTTCCATAATCGTTTCCGAGTATTTATATTCAACCTACTCAGAGCTTCCCGAAGGTGAGCTCACAAAGCTAAGAGCGTCTCTCGTATGCGAAAAGACCCTTAGTGTTTTTGCCCGAAAATTACACATCGGTGATTATCTCTTCTTAGGTAAGGGAGAGGCTCAGAATAAAGGCAACGAGCGTTCTTCGATTCTTGCCGACGCATTTGAGGCCGTTCTTGCCGCCATATTCCTTGACGGAGGAATGGAGCCTGCAAGAATGCACGTATTGCGTTTTGTTATTCCTGAACTGAGTGAAAGAGATTTCGACCTCTTTAAAGACTATAAAACTGCTCTGCAGGAGGTTATTCAGCGTAATCCCGAAGAGCGTCTGACCTACGTTCTGACCGGCGAATCAGGCCCCGACCACGATAAGAGATTTACGGTTGAGGTTCATCTTAATTCAAACGTTATCGGAACGGGCTCGGGACGTAGCAAGAAGCAGGCCGAGCAGGCCGCCGCCAAGCAGGCGCTTCAGCTTATGGGAATTGACGAATGAGTCACGCGAACATTGCGATCTTTGTTCCGCATCTCGGTTGCCCCCATCAGTGTACCTTTTGTAATCAGAAGCATATTACGGGATGTGTCGAGCAACCAACGCCACAGAGCGTATATGATGCGGTTAACGCCTCTTTACAATGCGGACAGTCACCCGAAGCCTCAGAAATCGCATTTTTCGGCGGTAGCTTCACAGCTATAGACAGAGAGTATATGCTTAAGCTGCTTTCTGCTGCCTCCGACTGTGTCACGAGATACGGGTTTATCGGCATAAGAATTTCTACCCGACCCGACTGCATTAACGAAGAGATCCTAAAGCTTTTAAAGGAGCATCACGTAACGTCGATAGAGCTTGGAGCACAAAGTATGGACGACGACGTTCTTCGCTTTAATGAAAGAGGTCATAATTCAGACGACGTCAGAAACGCCTCAACACTTATAAAAAACTTCGGTTTTGAGCTCGGACTTCAGATGATGACAGGGCTTTATAAAAGCACTTATGAGAAGGATAGATATACCGCTAAAGAGCTTATTAAACTATCGCCGAAAACCATAAGGATATACCCCACAATTACCCTTAAAAACACCGCTCTCGAAGCTTTGTTTAAAAATGGCGATTATATTCCTGA
>SFWF01000126.1 GCA_004560045.1 bacterium
CTATTCATATTTCCGCCTCCTTTTGATTGAATTATACATTAAATAGGAAAATAAAGTCAATATAATGATCGAAATTTATAAATCTGTGCTTGTATATTACATTTTAAATAAGGAGAGGATACATTATAATCAAGACAAAAGGAGGAGTGTATATGCCAACTGTCTGTATAACCGCAGGCGCTAAAAACACCGGCTTTGCAATTGCCGAAAAGTTTGCCAAGGAAGGCTTTGACGTTGCCTTTACCGCAAGAAGTAGGGAAGAAATCACATCTGCCGAGAAGAGTCTTTCGGAAAAATATAAGGTTAAAATTAAAGGATATATACTTGAGCTTACCGATATAAATAACATAAGATCCGTTTTTGCCGAAATAAAAAAAGATTTCGGCGGTCTTGACACCTTTGTCGCAAATGCGGCGAATCTCGGAATAGATATGAAATTTTTAACCGTTACCGAAGAAGAATACGACTCGGTGGTTGATGCAAACTTAAAAGGCTCTTTTTTCTGCGCTCAGCAGGCCGCCCTTACTATGAAGGAGCAGGGTAGAGGCTCTATCGTATTTATAAGCTCGGTTCATTCTAAAGGTGCGATTATCGGAAGAAGCCTTTATACCGCTTCGAAGGGTGGAGTTAATGCTCTGTCAATGGCGATGTCGATCGAGCTTGCGCAGGATGGAATACGAAGCAACTGTATCATTGCCGGCGCTATCAGAACTAACCGCTGGGACGGTATCACGCCCGAGCAGGAAGCCGCAAGGCGGGCTAATTGGCCGCTCGGAATCGAGAGCACGGGAGAGGATATTGCCAACGGAGTTTTCTACCTCGGAACCGACCTTTCAAAAACCGTTACGGGTTCAGAGCTCGCGATCGATTCGGGAATATTAAATTCTTTATTACCCTATAAGGAGATGTGTAAATAATGAAGATTACAGACGTTAAAATCTATACTCTTGACGCCTTCAGAACAAATTGGGCCTTTGTAAAGGTCGAAACCGACGAAGGCCTTTACGGCTGGGGAGAAGCCTCCCTCGGCACCAACGAAAACGCTCTTGAGGGAATGGTGGCCGACCTCAAAAGACTTGTTGTGGGCCGAAATCCCCTTGAGATCGAAAAAATGTGCTTCGAGGTCTACCGCGATATATACTGGAAGGGCGGACCGGTCCTGATGTCTGCCATAAGCGGAATCGAGATCGCCCTTTGGGATATTGCGGGTAAGTATTTTAATACTCCTACTTATAACCTTTTGGGCGGAAAAATGCGCGATAAGGTTAAAATGTATGCTAATGCCTGGTTCGTGGGCGCTCGTACTGCCGAAGAGTTCGCAGCAAAAGCAAAGCGCACGGCAGAGCTTGGAATAAAGGCTCTTAAATGGGATCCCTTCGGTTCTTCTCACATGACCATAAGCCGCGAACAACTTCATAAAAGCGTAGATATTATAGGCGCAGTCAGAGAAGCGGTAGGTGAGAACGTAGATCTGCTTATCGAGTGCCACGGCCGCTTTAACCCCACCACCGCCATCGAGATATCCCGTGATATTGAACAGTTTAAGCCTATGTTTATGGAGGAGCCTTGCGTCCCCGACAACATCGACTCCACCGCCTACGTCCGTGCTCATTCCCGCGTGCCTATTGCCGCAGGCGAGCGCGTATACACCAAATACGCATTTCAGGAAATTTTCTCCAAGGATGCGGTAGACTATGCACAGCCCGACGTTTTCCATACGGGAGGACTTATGGAGGGCAAAAAGATTGCCGCAATGGCCGAAGCCAAGCATGTTATGATGTCTTATCATAACCCTTCAGGTCCCGTTTCAAACGCCGCAATTCTTCAGCTTGCCGCAACCGTACCTAATTTCTGTATCCACGAAATTATGCTTACCGACGGCTCATTCAGAAAGAAGATAACAAACGAAGAGGTTCATTTTGAAGACGGTTATATCCTTATTCCCGATAAGCCCGGTCTCGGTATTGACGTAAACGTCGAAGAGGTATTAAAACGACCCTATACCCCCCGCAACCTCCGTCACTATACCGGTACCGTTACCGACATCCGACCCAAGGACGATACATTGTATTACTTTAAGGAGTTAGAGGATAAGATCTATGGATAAGATGATAGACGAGCAGAAGCTTATAATAATCCTTCGGGTAATTGCTAAGGAAAAGATCCCGAAGATCGTAAAAGCGCTTTATGACGGCGGTGCCCGAATAATCGAGGTAACCTTTGACCAAAAGGACGAAAACACCCTTGCTGATACGGCCGAAAAAATAAGGCTGATGAAGAAGACCGTCGGAGAAGACCTGCTTGTGGGAGCAGGCACCGTGCTGACCGTTCCTCAGGTCGAAGCGGCTAGAGCTGCGGGAGCCGAGTTTATCATTTCTCCAAGCACCGACGTCACGGTTATAAAGCGCACGAAGGAGCTCGGAATGCTTTCTATCCCCGGCGCCTTTACCCCCACCGAAATTATGACTGCGTACAACGCGGGTGCAGACTACGTCAAGCTTTTCCCCATAACGAAAGATGATATCGGCTATCTTAAGAATATATCCGCCCCCATTTCTCACATACCTTTTATTTGCACCGGAGGCGTTAACCCCGACACTATAGAGTTGTTCTTAGATAACGGTGCAGCGGCCCTCGGTACGGGCGCTTCAATTCTCAAAAAGGAGCTTATTGAAAAATACGGAGGACATGTGACTGCGGAGGGAATAACTGATTCGGCTCTCGATAAGGTTCGTATGATCGAGGAGATGGGTTACGGCAATATTGTTATCAGCATCAAATCCTCGGATGTCATGATGTGTGTCA
>SFWF01000127.1 GCA_004560045.1 bacterium
AAGACACGTTTTATCAGGGGCATCTTTACAATCCCGGATACTTTAAGTATGACAGGGACGGATTCGGACCTGTTCTTACCGAACTTGATGAAGTTGTAAACGAATTGATCAATCTTATGAAAAATGATTGCAAGAACAAAGAAGAGTATGTCGAACGGGAAAATAAATTCTATTTTTACAGAGATAAGAACAACTGTAAAAGAATTCATCAGGCTATAAAAGACTTATGGAAATAGGTAAAAAAAAGCGTCTGCGGAGCAGACGCTTTTTTTACCTATTGTTTCGGTGAATAAATTCGCAAAAATATTTAAAAACAGATTAAAACCTATTGACAAACGCTCTTTAGTGTGGTAAACTATTTCACAAGTTGCGAAGGAGCAAGATCGTTATGTTTATTTTTGGTATCGAAAGCATAGTCCTACTAACTGTTATTACCCTCGTCCTAGTGGTGAATAACGGTCAGTCCGGTCGTGCCTTCAGCCTTAAATAAGTTTATCGTAATAGGTGTTTTTATTCGCAGATAAATTTTATTTTCTAAAGGTCTATGGCTCCACCGGAGGCATAGACCTATTTTAATTGAAAGGGAAAAGTTATGAAGTTAACAGGCGCACAGATTATTATCGAAACCCTCATAGAGCAGGGCTGTAAAACCGCCTTCGGATACCCCGGCGGCGCGGTTCTCAATATCTATGACGAGCTTTACAATAATTCGAATCGTATCGAGCATATCATAACCGCTCACGAGCAGGGCGCTGCCCATGCCGCCGACGGATATGCAAGAGCTACGGGTGAGGTCGGCGTCGTTATCGCTACCTCGGGCCCGGGTGCTACCAACCTCGTTACGGGAATAGCTACCGCAATGCTCGACTCGGTCCCCATGGTCGCCATTACGGGCAACGTTTCTACCGACCTTATCGGCCGCGACTCCTTTCAGGAGGTCGACATTATGGGCATCACTATCCCAATTACGAAGCATAACTACTTCGTAAAAAGCGTCGACGAGCTTGCCGATACCATCCGCGAGGCCTTCACCATAGCTAAATCGGGCCGTCCCGGTCCCGTCCTTATCGACGTACCTAAGGATGTTCAGCTTGCCTCCTGTGAATACGAGGTTCATCCCGTAACCGAGCCCTATCCCATGGAGCTGGCGTCTGATGAAAACATCGAAGCCGCCGCCGACATAATCAGCGAGTCGAGAAGACCTTACATATACTGCGGAGGCGGTGTTGTAATCGGAAACGCCGCTAAAGAGGTCGTTGCTCTTTCCGAAAAGATCGACGCTCCCGTAGGCTGCTCGATGATGGGCCTTTCGGCTATTTCAAGCGATCATAAAAATGCTCTCGGTATGCAGGGAATGCACGGCACCTTCGCCGCCTCCCGCGCTATGGCCGAGGCTGACGTTATAATCGCTCTCGGTGTACGCTTCTCCGACCGTGCTACGGGCAACAAAAAGAAGTTCGCTTCGGGCGCCCGAATTATTCATATCGATATCGAGCCTGCCGAGCTCGGCAAAAATATCCCCGCCTATCTCGGAATAATCGCCGACGTTAAGGATGCTGTTGCAAGACTTATTGACGCCGTAAAAGAAAAGAAAAACGACGAATGGCGCGCCAAGGTAGAGCAGTTTAAGGCAAGAAGCGTTAATCCCAACTTTAATCCCGACGATATGCGTCCTTATCAGATCATCGACTGTGTCGGAAAATATGCCGAGAAGGATACCGTTATTGCTACCGACGTCGGTCAGCACCAGATGTGGACGGCTCAGCGCTATCCCTTCAAAACTCCCCGCACCTTCGTTACCTCGGGTGGCCTTGGTACTATGGGCTACGGTCTTGGCGCCGCTATCGGTTCTGCCGTAGGCACGGGAAGGAAAACCGTCCTCTTTACGGGCGACGGAAGCTTCGGTATGAATCTTAACGAGCTTGCTACCGCCGTTAGCTTTAACGTTCCCGTAATCGTAGTTCTTATGAATAACGGAGTGCTCGGAATGGTTCGTCAGTGGCAGAGCATCTTCTATCAGAAGCACTATTCCAATACTACTCTCGGCCGTAAGACCAACTTTAAAAAGCTTGCCGAGGCCTTCGGAGCCGACGGCTACGAGTGTAACACTATGGCCGAGTTCGAAAAGGCCTTCTCCGAAGCCTTCGCTAAGGGTGGTCCCGCCGTTATCGACTGTCATATCGATATGGACGAAATGGTTCTTCCCATGACCCCTCCCGGAGGTACGGTGGATCAGATGATAGTTAAGAAAAAGGACATCGGAATATAAGCCGTATAAAAAAAGGGAGCTTCGGTCTTCTTGGCTTTAACGCCGGCTTTGATCGCAGCTTTCGCCCTGAACGGGTGTGCGGATAAGGATGGTTTATAGAACAAGACTTCTTCCGTCCCCTCGGAGAAGCCACCTGTTTGAATATTACCTAACGGATGGGCTTCACAGGGTCTTTACCGCGCAAGTCTGATTTACGGCGGCGGAAACTACTATATGTTTGACGGTGCACATGGCCGTGACCGTGTGAATCTCGGAGTCGGCCTTATGTACGGCCCCGATATATATGCTATGAAGTCGTACCTCTGATACGATGCGAATTACCTTGGCGGTGCTTTATACCGCCGAAGGTCGAAAGGAAACGGTGATTAAATAATGATTCAAAAGACAGCACTAAAAAATGTATTTATACTTCTTTGTGTGGTTGCGTTGATCTTATGCTCCGCAGGCTGCACCAATAAGGATATCGCCGAAAGCTCCGAGCCTTCATCGACGACCGATTCTTCGGAGAT
>SFWF01000128.1 GCA_004560045.1 bacterium
GCCTCCCTCAATAAGTCTGTTCATAGGTCTGCCCGAGGACATATCGGCAAGGCACTCGCTTATTACCCTTTTCTGCGCGTCGGTCAAAGTAAAGGAAAGGGTTTTTTCAAACTCGGCGAGCAGATTACGCGTTATTACGCACCCCGCAAGCCCCCGCTTTCTTTTTTTAAGAAAGGAAAGCCCCGTCTGCAAAATAAAAAGCTCCTCAAAAACAAGTCTTTGCTTCGCCCTTTCAAAGCTTTCTGTTTCAAGCGGAAAATGAATGTTTTTAATTGCGGTATTAATTCCGCAAAGTCCGTTTCGTTCCCTTACGCTTTCGGGAAGTATCTCCTCCTGCTCGGGCAGTAGGGACAGGGCGGTTTTAACAAGCTTTTCAATGCTTTTCGATGAAAGCCCAGCCGAGGCGGGATATATTGGTTCAATCCCGCAAAACGCGCCCTCCCTTATTTCGGGGGAAGGCATTTCCCTGACGGCAAGACTGCCGCCTAATTTCCCGTAAAAAAGATACTCACAGCCGTAATTAAGCTTTTCCGCTAAAAATTTTTGGTTAAAAAGCGTTACTAAAATTTCTCCGCTTCCGTCCTCGGCGACAAATTTAAAAAGTGTCATTCCCTGTCTGATGTACTGCGACTGCACGGGAGTAATTATTTTAGCCCTTACGCAGACGTTTTCACCAAATGGACACTCCGCGACAGGGGTAATATTTCGCCAGTCGAGGTATGCTCTCGGATAAAAGCGCAGAAGGGCGCCGACCGTATCGACGCCCTTTTTACGCAAAAGCTCCGCCCGCTTTTCACCCACGCCCTTTAGATACTGAATGTCGGTGGAGGCTGTAAGCATAAATTATCTCCTTTTACTATCATTCAACCGAAAGGATATAGTAGTAAATCGGCTGTCCGCCGTTAATTACGGTGATTTCCGCCTTAGAGCCGTATTTAGCCTGAATCTGTTCTACAAGCTCTGCCGCCTGCTCGTCGGTCACGTCCTCGCCGTAAATTACGGTTATAAACTGGCTGTCGCGCTTAATCATCTGCTTTAAAAGCTTCATAACGCTCTTTTCAAGGTCGGTTTCGGTAAAGGAAATCTTACCGCCTAGCATTGCCAAAAGCTCGCCTTTTTTAATTTGATGACCGTCAAAATCCGAATCGCGCGCGGCAAAGGTTACCTGACCCGTAGCAATGCGCTCGGTTGCCTTCTGCATCTCAATAGCATTGGCCTCAACATCGGTATCGGGGTCAAAGGAAAGCATCGCGGAAATGCCCTGCGGGACGGTTCTTGTATGAATTACGATAACCTTTCTTGTGCTAATCGGAATTGTCTGCTCCGCCGCCATAATAATATTCTTATTGTTAGGCAAAACGTAAACCGTCTCGGCGGGTGTTGACTCGACCGCCCTTAAAATATCGTCGGTGCTCGGGTTCATAGTCTGACCGCCGCTGACTATTGTATCGACTCCCAAATCCTTAAACAGGCTTGCAAGACCCTCGCCTGCGCAAACAGAGACAAAACCTACAGGCTTTGTGGGAGTGACGGGAGTAAAGGTTTCGGTGCGGTCGGCGGACTTCGCCGGCTTCTGCTTCGCGCTTTCCGAGTCGTGCTTAGCGCGCTCGTGCTGGTCGCGCATATTTTCTATCTTCATATGCACAAGCTGACCGAAGGTTAGCGCCTTTTCGATAGCGTTACCCGGGTGGTCGGTGTGTACGTGAACCTTAATTATTTCATCGTCGTCAACCACAACAACGCAGTCGCCTATTGTTTCAAGATATGCTCTCAATTCCGAGGGCTCCTTGTCCGATTCGGCAGAGCGGTTTACAATAAATTCGGTACAGTAAGTAAAGGTGATTTCGGTTTCAAATTCACCCGCGGCGCTTACCGAGCCTTCTTCCTCTGCGGGAGTTTCCGCCACAGCGCTTGATTTAATCATAACGCCGTCCTTAAATACCGACATCATACCCTCAAGTATTGTGACAAAGCCCTTGCCGCCCGCGTCAACAACGCCCGCCTTTTTAAGTGTGGGCAGTAATTCGGGGGTCTGCTCCAAGGCTGTTTTAGCGCCCTCGATAGCGGCGTCAAAAACTCCCAAAGCGTCCTTTCCCTCGTTAAGAGCCGCTCTTGCGTATTCGGAGGCTACGCGCGCTACTGTAAGTATCGTGCCCTCCGTCGGCTTCATAACCGCTTTATATGCCGCCTCAACTCCAAGCTCAAAGGCGGAGGCAATATTATCGGCGGTGACAAATTCATCGTCGCCTATTCCCTTTGCAAAGCCCCTGAAAAGCAATGAGGTAATAACGCCTGAGTTTCCTCTGGCTCCCCGCAAAAGGGCGGAGGCGTTGACCTTTGCCACCTTTCCCGCGGACTCGCCGCTAAGCTTTTCAAGCTCTCTTGCAGAATTTCCTAGGGTCATAGACATATTTGTACCGGTATCGCCGTCAGGTACGGGAAATACGTTCAAATCGTCAATCTGCTTGCGATTGTTGGTAAGATTATTCGCGGCGGAAATCATAGCGTCGCGTAAAGTATCGCCGTTAAACAAATGTAAACACTCCTTAAAACAGGTTATTCCTTGATTCCGTCAATTTTTATTGTGACCTTATTAACGTTAATACCCGCGATTTCCTTAACGGCATATTTTACCTTTTCGGTAATGCTTGCCGCAATTGCGTTGATATTCATACCGTAGGTCACAACGATATGCAGTTCAACCGAAATCGTTTCGGCATTGCCCGTAACGCGAATTCCGGTATCGGCTCTTTTTGTCTTTGAAAGCATTC
>SFWF01000129.1 GCA_004560045.1 bacterium
GAATATCAAGCAAATTTTGGGTTAACGTTCCGTTCCAAGCCTCTCTGGCGACCTCGCGCAACACCTTATATTTTAAATGCTGAACCTTAGTATCGAATTTTCTCACAGCTGTTCCTCCTCAATAGGCTGACGAGAGTCGAACCCGTCACGCCTGACATTTGAATAATTTTGTTCGTACTTGTCTCATCACTTGCAATACGCCGGTATTACTGCGTTTTTCGACTTCGCCCGAATCAAAATTCTTCTAAATGGCAGGTCGGAGAGTTTGTGTCTCCGCCTTTTTTCGCCCTGCGAAGTCACGAATTTGCAGGAATACGCGGTATTTCAAAAATGAGTGCAAAGCAGGCGGGAAAAGTCGGACACCCAAACCGTAACGGGTTCGACTCTCGCCAGCCTAAAAATAGCTTACCTTAATCCGCTTGCCCATCTTTTTAAGGCAGTCGGACAGCTCGGTTACAAGCTGCATTTTAATATTGAAGTTTATCGGCAAATCGGGGTTCTGGTGAGCGGGATTGACCGCCCTGCCGACAAAAAAGTTAATATCGGTCGCTTCCTCAAAAAGCATACGGCATATCAAAGACGCGCCGTCCCGTTTTACTCCCCAATGTGAATAGGATTCATTATCCTTAATATAGTCCTTTGCGTATTCAAGCACACGGCTTACGGTGATAACCCCCTCGGTTACCAAATCGACCCCCTCCAGCTCGGCTATCGGCGGAATATCCTTGTCGATAAACTCAAGCTTAGGCTTAAGCGGCTTGCCCAAATACTTTGAAGCGATTGTGGAGGTCGTACCGCCGCAGACAATGTGCTTGCCCTCCTTTGAGAAGAAAAGGGACATCATCTTATCGCAGTCGTCGCGGTTGGAGGGCGGGCCGAACAGGAGATTCATAGGCTCGCGCCGTCTTATTCGCACAACGCAGGAGGTTGCGTCGTCCCCCGGCTTTCCACCGTAAAGGCGGTTGCACTCGTCAATCAGTATGGTAGAGAGGGTTTTCGCGGTATAGCCGACCGAATAAAAGGTCTTCATAAACTCGACTATATCCTTGCGCTCCCAGCCAAAGTTGTACTCGGTGCCGATTCCCGCGTGGGGACAGCCGTCGCTCATCATAACGAAAACGTCGTCCTCGCGAAGTCTTATCTTCGACTGAAAGATTTTTTTACCCTCGATATTTACCTCGGTTTTCGGGTAGTCGTACTCCTCGCCGTCGCGAAGCATTATTACAAGCGGATTATCGTACTGGATAAGCTCCGCCTCGCCCGTGCCGACAAGCCGCATTATCGTAAAAGTGGAATACGCCACATGCCGCTCGGAGCATACGGGCAGGGTAGCGGCTATTGTGCTTACGCAGTCGGTAAGGCTGAGCCCCGCCGCAATCATAGTGGAAATTATTTTAGAGGTGAGGGTTGAGAGAATACTCGCCTTAACGCCGCTGCCCAAGCCGTCGGCAAGCACGATGACGGTCGAGCCGTCCTCCTGCTCGATAACGTCAACGTGGTCGCCGCAAAGCTCCTCTCCCTCGTGGAAAATACTGCGGTAGCCTATATCGGCGCAAAGATTATTCATCACCTATCGACTCCTTAAGCTTGGTAAGGGCGATTTTGGTTTCCGCCGCCGTTTCGCCCAAAAGGGAGGCGATTTCCTGAACGATTCGCATCTGCTTTTCAACCACCTTGTCGGCGGTTTCAATCGTCTGACGGCTGAAGTCCTCTTTCTTATGCTTCTGCTCCTCTTCCTCGGTTACGTCGCGCATTATGCAGATAAGCGCCTTGTATTCCTTATCCCAAACAATGGTCTGCTCGACATACCTATCGTACTCCGCAAGGTAGACCTTGCTGTCCCTTATAGCCCTGCCTGTGCGCTGAACGTCCATAAAGGGCTTGGGGTCAAGAATACGTATAATCGGCTCGCCCATAACGTCGGAGGCGCGGGGTATGTTCATAAGCTTCAGCGCCGACCTGTTTATCTGCTGAACCTCGTAATCCTCGTTTAATACGACGATTCCGTTGGGTGTGTTGTTGATAATATTGTCGGAAAAGTTCTCGGCGCGCTCCTTTAGGAAGGGCAGACACATCGAAACCTCCGCCTTGCCCTGAATAATGGCAATCGCCTTTTCACGGCAGGTATCATATCCGCAGGAGCCGCAGTTAAGCTCGTCCTCGGGCTTCAGCTTGCCCATTTTGCGAAGCGCGTCCTTAATTTCGGACTCGGCGGGTTGCGGTAGCTTGCGGTCGATAAATTCAAGATTTTTGCGTAATGACGAAAAATCGGGCTGAGCCACGTCAAAGTCCTTTTTGCCCGCGTAGCTTGCGACCGCCATATAATCCCTTACGGGCATACGGTGGTATTTTTCCATTACGGGACCGCCGATACAGCTGCCCGCGCAGGCAGACATCTCAATAAAGGCGTGACTGATTCTGCCCTCCTCAATATCGTGGAGCGCCGCCTTGCAGTTTTCCACCCCGTCAATCGCAAGGTAGGTATAATTCGGAAGCATTTTAGCCTCCATTGTCTTTAAAATGCCGCCCGTGGTCGGGAAAAAGCGGGCTAAGCTTTCGTCGTTTTTATCAAGCTTTTGCTCTAAGGTGATTCCCTCTTCATTAAACCAGCGGGTAAGCTCCTCAAATGTAAGCGCCGCGTCGGTAATTCCCGCGTAATAGTCCGCCTCGTCCTTCTTTGCGACGCAGGGACCGATAAATACGGTTTTAGCCTCTGGAGTG
>SFWF01000130.1 GCA_004560045.1 bacterium
TTAACGTTGCAGAACAGCGAAATTTTCTTGAAAATATTATCCTCCAACGGCTCGTCACAGCGAAGAACTATAATATTCGGGTTGATTCCCATTCCCTGGAGTTCTTTTACGGAATGCTGCGTAGGCTTGGTCTTATGCTCGTCCGAGCCGCGCAGAAACGGCACTAAGGTTACATGAATATAGAGGGAGTTTTCCCTGCCCACTTCAAGGCCTACCTGACGTATCGCCTCCAAAAACGGCTGGCTTTCAATATCGCCCGTCGTACCGCCTATCTCGGTAATAACCACGTCGGCGTTGCTCTTTCTGCCGACGCTGTAAATAAACTCCTTAATCTCGTTGGTGATGTGGGGGATAACCTGCACCGTCTCGCCTAAATACTCGCCGCGGCGCTCCTTATTAAGGACGTTCCAATAAACCTTACCGGTCGTAAGGTTTGAAAATTTATTAAGATCCTCGTCGATAAATCTTTCGTAGTGACCGAGATCAAGGTCGGTTTCGGCGCCGTCCTCGGTAACGTAAACCTCGCCGTGCTGGTAGGGACTCATTGTTCCCGGGTCTACGTTAATATAAGGGTCAAGCTTTTGCGCCGCAACCTTTAACCCCCGCGCCTTTAAAAGTCTGCCGAGAGAAGCGGCGGTAATGCCCTTGCCTAAGCCCGATACGACTCCTCCCGTGACGAAAATATATTTTGTTTTCTTCAACATACTGTCCATACCTCTTAACCTCTTTCTAACTTTCGTATGTCCTTATAATATTCTCAGCAATTTCACCGCGGCTTACGCAATTATCCATTGCAGTTTTTTCAATATATTTGTGCGCCTCCGCCTCGCTCATATTAAAGCGGTCTATAAGAAGCCACTTAGCGCGGTTGATAAGCCTTATTTCCTTCATTTTCGCCTCAAGCTTAACAGCCCTTTTTTCAAAGGCGGCAAGGCGGTTGTGGGTTGCGACCAAAAGCCTAATCGCCTGCGTAATAGACTGCCTCGTTCCGGGTCTTGCGAAGGTTAAAACGCCGTAATTCTCAACCTTATAGCTGACCTGCTCAAAAAGCTCGTTCTTAACAAAGAGCAAAACTCCGACCGAGCTGTCCTCGCAGAGCTGTTCGGCAAATTCAATCCCGAAATCGTCGGTGAGCGGCGTATTGATTATTACAATGTCAAATTGGTTTTCAAGCTGCATCCGCTTTGCCTCGGATACGCTTTTTGCGGATTTTACAAGCGAAAACGCGCCGCCGCTTAAAACCTCGCGCAAATAGTCCTCCGCCTTCTCAGAAGAAGAAACAATAAGTACGCTTAAATCGTATTTATCGCCGTACAACCGCTCACCCCCCTGTTTTTTCGCTTCTTCTGTATTCTATGAATTAAAGTATATCCGTATATCCGTCCGGAAGCACCGATTTAATAAAATCGCTGTGCTTTGCAATGCTTTTCGCCTTTTCCACCGTGTCGGGAAGACCTACAAGCCCGTCGGTAATTCCGCTTTCCGCCGTAAATAAATTTGAGTTGTTAGGCTCGCCGGGCGTTAGTCCGCGCTTTATTCCGTCAAGCCCCGCATATATAATAAGTGCGTAGGCGATGTACGGATTGGCGCAGGGGTCGGGCGAGCGGAGCTCGATACGCTTTTTATCCGACGATTTAACCGCGGGAATCCTTATTAACTGCGAACGGTTTTCCGGCGACCAGGCGACGTACTTAGGCGCTTTTTTCTCTCCTAAACGCTTGTAGGATTCCTTAACGGGATTGAAAAACGCCGTCATCTCAACCGCGTGGTCAAGTATTCCCGCCATAAAACTGTCGGAATAGTCGCGCCCGTCCTCAGATTTAATTGATACGTTTATATGAAGTCCGTTTCCGCTCTCGTGCATTAAGGGCTTGGGCGAAAAATCGGCGAAAAGTCCGTTTCTTCTGGCGATTGTCTGAACAACCGATTTAAAGGTAACCGCATTGTCGGCGGCGCTTAGGGGTCCGCTGTATTTAAAGTCAATCTCGTTTTGACCGGGTCCCTCCTCGTGGTGGGAGCTTTCGGGCGAAATACCCATTTCAAGCAGGTTAAAGCAGATTTCGCGGCGCACGTTCTCCCCCTTGTCGTCGGGGGCTATATCCATATACCCCGCCTTGTCGAAGGTCTCTCCCGTAGGGTTGCCGTTATCGTCCAGCTTAAAGAGATAAAACTCAAACTCCGCGCCGAAATAGCAGGAAATCCCCGCCTTTTTTGCCGCCTCTATCGCATTCTTTAATATATAGCGGCCGTCCTTTTCATATCTTGTCCCGTCGGGGTATTTAATATCGCAGAACATTCTTATTACTCTGCCGTTGGAGGGTCTCCAGGGCAGTATCGACAGGGTTGACGGATCGGGGTGGAGAAACAAATCCGATTTCACCACGTCGCCGAAGCCCGCTATCGCCGACGCGTCAAAGGAAATTCCCTCGGTAAAGGCGCGCTTTAACTCCAGCGGCATTATAGAAATATTTTTTTGCCTGCCGTTCGCGTCGCAAAAAGCAAGCCTTATAAACTTTACGTCCTCCTCCGCGACAAAGGTCATAACCTCATCGTATGAATACATTGCCGTACCTCCTAAAATTATGCGGATTTTTGCATTAAAAAAAACGTCCTACGATGCCTTAAAGGGGACAAAAGCCCCCTGACATCACCGAACGTCATTGCTCAATGTATAT
>SFWF01000131.1 GCA_004560045.1 bacterium
CTTATTATAATAAGGCGACCCAGAACGGTCTTATTAAAATGTTCAGCGAGATTGCCGACAAGGCGACCGCTCCCGTGATTCTTTACAACGTTCCCTCAAGAACAGGCGTTAACATTCAACCCGCGACCGTAAAGGCGCTTTCCGAGCACCCCAACATTTCGGCAATTAAAGAGGCGAGCGGAAATATATCTGCCGTAGCCGAGATTGCGGCGCTGTGCGGCGATAACATCAACATTTATTCGGGCAACGACGATCAGACCGTTCCGATTATGTCGTTAGGCGGTAAGGGCTGTATCTCGGTGCTGTCAAACCTCTTACCTAAAGAATCGGCAGAGATGTGCGCTAAGTTTAAGGCGGGCGACGTTAAGGGCGCGGCGGCAATGCAGCTTAAATATCTGCCTTTGATAAACGCCCTTTTCAGCGAGGTTAACCCTATCCCTGTTAAGGCGGCTATGGCGGCTATGGGCTTCTGCGAGGATTATCTGCGCCTGCCGCTTACCCCTATGGAGCAGTCTCACCGCGAGGTGCTGTTCGGCGAAATGCGCAAGGTAGGAATTAAGATTTAAGGCGGCGGATTTATGAGAGAAATTAGGTTTACAAAAATGCACGGAATCGGCAACGATTACATATATATCGACTGCTTTAAGGAGAATATTCCCGATCCCGAATACTTAGCAAGGGTTATGTCCCCAAGAAGAACGAGCGTGGGCAGCGACGGGGTTATACTTATCTGCCCCTCCGAGGTGGCGGACGCGAAAATGCGTATGTTCAACCTTGACGGAAGCGAGGGCAAGATGTGCGGCAACGGTATTCGCTGTGTGGGTAAATATATTTACGACACAGGAATAGCTCACAAGGAAACCCTTACGGTTGAGACCCTAAGCGGTATTAAAACCCTTAAGGTCACAGAAGAAAACGGCAAGGCGGTAAGCCTTACCGTGGATATGGGCGAGCCGATTTTAGTTCCGAAGGACATTCCTGTTTTGTTTGACGGCGAGCGTATGATAAACGAGCCGTTAGAGATTGACGACAAGGAATACCGCATTACCGCCGTTTCTATGGGCAACCCCCACGCGGTGGTTTTCTGCGATAATGTAAAAGACCTCGACCTTGAAAAGATAGGTCCTAAGTTTGAATTTAACCCGATTTTCCCCGAGCAGGTCAACACCGAATTTATAAGGGTTATAGATAACAGAACTCTTGAAATGCGGGTTTGGGAGCGCGGAAGCGGCGAGACCTTCGCCTGCGGTACGGGCGCATGTGCGGCGGCGGTAGCAGCGGTGCTTAACGGCTACTGCGAAAAGGGAACGGAAATAACGGTGCATTTAAAATGCGGCGATTTTAATATAACCTATGCCGATAATTCTCATATATATATGAGGGGCGCGGCGGAAAAAGTTTATGACGGAGTGTATGAGCTATGAGTTTACAGATTAAGGTTAACGAAAATTTCTTCAACGTTAAAAAGAACTATCTTTTTTCCGAGATTGCAAAGCGTGTAAACGCCTATTCGGCGGCTAATCCCGAGGCTAAAATAGTAAGGCTCGGTATAGGCGACGTAACCCTCCCCCTCTCCCCTGTTGTGGTTGAGGCGATGAAAAAGGCGGCGGACGAGATGGGTAACGCCGCTACGTTTAGGGGCTACGCTCCGGAATACGGCTACGACTTTTTGCGCGAAGCGATTGCGAATTACTACAAAAAGTTCCCCGTTGATTTAAGCGCAGAGGAGATTTTTGTATCGGACGGCGCAAAAAGCGACGTCGGCAACATAGTTGATATTTTGGGCGATAACGAGATTTTAATCCCCGACCCCGTTTATCCCGTTTATCTCGACAGCAATATTATGAGCGGCAGAAAGGTAAGCTTTTTAAAGGGCAGTAATGAAAACGGCTTTTTACCCCTGCCCGACGGCGTAGAGGAAAAGCCCTATATTATCTACCTTTGCTCCCCTAACAACCCGACCGGCGCGGTTTACGGCCGCGAGGGACTTAAAAAGTGGATAGATTTCGCCAATAAGACGGGTTCGCTTATCATATTCGACTCGGCATACGAAGCCTTTATCAACGGCGATTATCCCCACACTATATACGAAATTGAGGGCGCACGCTCCTGCGCGGTGGAGATTTGCAGCTTTTCAAAAACCGCGGGCTTTACAGGTACGCGTTGCGCCTGGTCGGTATTCCCCGACGAACTGACTGTGGGCGAAAACAAGCTTTCCTTCCTCTGGTCGAGAAGACAAGCGACAAAGTTTAACGGCGTACCCTATGTTGTTCAGCGCGCGGCTCAAGCGGCTTTGTCCGACGAGGGTCAGGCGCAGTGCCGCGAGGCTATCGCCTATTATATGGAAAATGCCCACATAATAGGCGAAGTGCTTAAAGAAAAAGGTATTGAGTTTACGGGCGGCGAAAATTCCCCCTACCTCTGGCTTAAATGCCCGAACGGTATGGGGTCGTGGGAGTTCTTCGACTTCTTGCTTAACAACGCTCAGGTTGTAGGCACTCCGGGCGCGGGCTTCGGCGACGCGGGCGAGGGATATTTCCGCTTAACCTCCTTCGGCAGTCGTGAATCCACCCTTGAGGCGGCAGACCGTCTTAGAAAATTACTCTGATTAAGCTTTAGGTGAAACCAATGATTTGTAACAATATTTCGGTAAA
>SFWF01000132.1 GCA_004560045.1 bacterium
AGGGAAAGCGGCGGCGCGGTGGTAATTTTGGCGGGAGCACGGCGCGCGGCGCAGGTGCTTAATACCGAGCTTAACGAAAAGGGTATAAAAAGCATTTTTTCGGAGTCGCACGATTTTATTCCGTCGGGGGTTACGGTGACTATCGGGGGACTTTCGGGCGGGTTTGAAATACCGTCCGCGCGGTTTTTGCTTATAACCCACCGCCATATTGCCTCGGAGGGCAAAAAAAGAAAGGCAAGACCCAAAAACGGGCAGGAGATAGGCTCTCTTGACGAGCTAAAGGCAGGCGACTATGTTGTTCACGAATCCCACGGAATCGGCGTTTTTGACGGAATTAAGCGAATTACTAACGGCGGGGTTACAAAGGATTACATTAAAATAAATTACGCCAAGGGGGACATACTTTATGTTCCCGTAACCCAGCTTGATTTGGTGTCAAAATATATCGGCGCGGCGACCGACGGCGGCATTAAGCTTAACCGATTAGGCGGCACCGAGTGGCAAAAGACCAGAAAGCGGGTCAAGGCGGCGGTTCGGGATATGGCAAAGCAGTTAACCGCTCTTTATGCTAAGCGTATGTCGGTAAAGGGCTATGCGTTTAGCCCCGACACCGATTTGCAGAACGATTTTGAGCGCCGCTTTGAGTATGACGAGACCGACGACCAGCTCCGCTGTATAAATGAAATTAAGCGGGATATGGAGCGGGAGGTCCCCATGGACAGACTGCTTTGCGGCGACGTCGGCTTCGGCAAGACCGAGGTGGCATTGCGCGCGGCGTTTAAGTGCATAAGCGAGGGCAAGCAATGCGCCCTCTTAGTCCCCACAACCATTCTCGCAATGCAGCATTATAACACCATTGTTCGCCGCTTCGGGGATATGCCGGTAACCGTGGGACTGCTTAACCGTTTTGTATCGCATAAGGAGCAGACAAGGATTATAAACGACCTAAAATGCGGCAGGCTCGATATGGTTGTCGGAACCCACAGGCTTATTTCAAAGGATATTTCCTTCAAAAATATCGGGCTTGTGATAATCGACGAGGAACAGCGCTTCGGAGTAGCCCAAAAGGAGCGGCTTAAGGAGCTTTACCCCTTTGTCGATATTCTGACCCTTAGCGCGACCCCTATTCCCCGCACTCTAAATATGGCGCTTTCGGGGCTTAGGGATATGTCCACCCTTGACGAGGCGCCGGGCGACCGCCACCCTGTGCAGACCTATGTGCTGGAGTACAATATAGGGTTAATCACCGACGCGATAAACAAGGAAATTCGCCGCGGGGGACAGGTTTACTATCTCCACAACCGCGTTGATAGCATTGAACGCTGTGCGGCTTCTCTTAAGGCGCGACTGCCCGATATTAATATAGGAATCGCCCACGGACAGATGGGGGAGGACGAGTTAACCGGGGTCTGGCGAAGGCTTATTGAGCACGAGATTGATTTGCTTGTCTGCACCACCATAATCGAGACGGGGGTTGACGTGCCTAACGCTAACACCCTTATTATCGAGGAGGCGGACAATATGGGGCTTTCACAGCTCCACCAGCTAAGGGGCAGGGTAGGGCGTTCGCCCCGCCGCGCCTATGCGTATTTCTGCTTTAGGGCGGGTAAACAGCTTTCGGACGTCGCCTCAAAGCGGCTTGAAGCGATACGCGAGTTTACCGAGTTCGGCTCGGGCTATAAAATCGCTATGCGCGACCTTGAAATAAGGGGAGCGGGCAGTATTTTAGGCGGCGACCAGCACGGAAATATGGAGTCGGTAGGGTACGATATGTACCTAAAGCTCCTAAACGAGGCGGTGAACGAGGAAAACGGCGCTCCTGTCGAGGAGGACATTCCCTGCACGGTTGACCTTAATATTTCGGCGCATATCCCCGAAAGGTATATCGAATCGCTCCCCGCAAGGCTGGGTATTTACAAGCGAATCGCGGCTATAAGGAATGACGACGACGCGAGCGACGTTATAGACGAGCTGTGCGACCGCTTCGGCGAGCCGCCCGAGGCGGTTATGGGGCTTATTGATATTGCTCTGCTCAGAAATAAAGCGGCGGCGGCGAAAATAACCGAGATAACGGGAACGTCGAACACCGCTATTTTGCACATAACCTCGATAGAACCCGAGGTTATGCACAAGCTTTCGGAGTACTTCGGCAACCGCTTTTCGCTTAATGCAACCGACAAGCCTGTTTATACCGTAAGGCTTAACAAGGGGCAGAAAATGTCCAACCTTGCGGCGGAGCTTTCGGCGGCGCTGTAAATTTACAAAATTTTAGTAGACATTTTTCAAGATTTGATATATAATTAATACATTATAGCTCTTATGGAGGAATATTAATGAAGAATATTAAAAGAATTTTAGCCGCGGCGCTGGTTCTTATTATGGCTGTCTCCGCCGCCGCCTGCCACCCTAAGGACGAGGTTGCCGTTAAAATCGGGGATGTTGAGTTTACCTCGGCGTATTATATGTGCGCCCTTATAAACGCCGACAGTGAGGCGAAGTCTAAGGTTAAGGAAGGACTTTCGGAGGACGAAGCCGCTGAAGACGTTGATTATTATTCAAAAAAGGTTGAAGACAAGGATTTTGTAAAATGGGTTGAGGAAAAGGCAATGCAGAGCCTTAAGGAA
>SFWF01000039.1 GCA_004560045.1 bacterium
ATTATATTACAATTCAGTAAGATTACATTCGGGAATCAATTATTCAGTACCAAATCAATTTTTCACTCTTCTATCAGTCCGAAATTCTTGACAAGTTTCAGTAAAAAATTCCGCCCACTTTCGTGAACGGAATTTTTTGGCGCGCTGAAGATGATTCGAACACCCGACCTTCTGGTCCGTAGCCAGACGCTCTATCCAGCTGAGCTATCAGCGCAATTATTAGGCACAATTTCATTGTGCCATAGTATAATACCACAAGCGGGGAAAAAATGCAAGCATTATTTTTTTAATTTTAAAAAAAAATTCATTTTTTTCCGGTTGCAAGTTGTAGCTCTATGTTGTATTATATACATGTACATATCTTTTTATCGAATGGAGCCATAAAAAATGCATTTTCCCCGTCTTTTAGCAGTTTTACTTTGTTTTGTATCGATTTTAAGCCTTGCGGCCTGCGGAGGAAGCGGCGACCCCACCGCCGACTCAAGCACCGCCGACAGCAACGTCACCTCCTCCGAGCCCGAGCCGGTCGACCCCTACGCAAACTGCGTTATAAATCCCCTTACCGGCGAAAAGAAGCTCGACCCCGAGTTCGAGGGCTGCCGCCCCATCGCCTTCTCCATAAACAACATCTATTCGGCGCAGGCTGTGCAGTCGGGACTCGATAAGGCCGACGTTGTTTTCGAAAGCGAGGTCGAGGGAGGAATTACCCGTCTCCTCGCCCTTTTCACCGACCCCTCCGACGTTGGCAAGATCGGAACCATCCGCAGTCTCCGCGTTCCCTTTGCCGAAATGGCAAGAGGTATGAACGCCATCCTCTACTTCCACGGAATGGACAACACCTACTGCCGTCCCCTTCTCCCTTCCCTTGGCCTGAGTTACACGCAGATCGACGACTCCAAATACGGCTTCCGCGAGAAAAACGGCCACTCCTACGAGCATACCCTTTATACCGACGGCGAAAGGGTAATGAAGCTCACCGAGGCGAAGAAATTCGACACGAGCGGCGGCAAGGTATGGCTTAACTTCGCCGAAACCGAAGAAAAAACCGCCGCAGGTGAAACGGCCGCCAAAAAGGTAACGGTTAAATTCAACGGCGCCTCAACCACTCATTTCTTCCTCGACGAGGAAACGGGAAAATATGCCCGTGCAAACAAGAACGGCGATATCTTCAAGACCTACCACACGGGTAAGGAGGAGCAGTTCACCAACGTCTTCGTTCTTAAAACCTCTATTTATAACTATCCCGACGGAAAGCACCGCGCCATCGACCTTTCCTCGGGCGACGGCTGGTACATATCGGCAGGCGGAATGACCGAGATCAAATGGAAAAAGGGCAAAGCCTCCGAAAACTTTAAATTTACCGCCGCCGACGGCAGCGAGCTTACCGTAAATCAAGGCAATTCCTACGTATGTATTATGAATAATACGGGAGCTTTAACGGTAGAATAGGCTCCCTCTAAGGAAAAAACAAGCTCTACGACGCGATTCATTAGGTATTTTCGATTGGACCTATGCCTTATAAAAATGCAAAATTAAGAGTAACGGATACCGAACGCTTCGCGAGGGAAATGGGAAAGGTTAGGGACGAGGGCCCGGGGCCTAGGGACGAGGGAAGAGGCAAGCGTTGCAGATAAAATTGAAAACTTAAAATTGAAAGCAGAAAATTAAAAACGGATACCGCAAATAAGACTGCTTCGGTATCCGTTACTTTTTACGCACAGCGCTACTAACGCCGTTTATCTTTATTCTGTGTTTTTGCGTTATAGCTAACCCTTTTTCTTCATTATAAAGAAGGTTACGCCAAAGCCTGCGCCTGCCGCCGCGACAGCGATAAGGAGAATTCCCCACCAGGGGAAGCCGCCCTCAGCTCGGTCGTTTTCGCCGCCCGCACCGTCCGAAGAGGCGCCCGACTCCGAGCCCTCTTTATCGGCCCCGATAGTCGTATCGGAGGAAGGGTCGGTGGAGGCATCCGAGGAGTCCTCCGAGCTGCTCGGGTCGCCCGTAAGGGGCGACTTTGCGGCAACGAGAACCTTTACGGTACTGCTGTAGGTGATGCCGCCGTTGGCCGACTCTACCTTACAGATATAGTATTTCGAGCTGGTCGTTTTGGTATCGATAACGAGGGTATCGTTGGTTTCGGTGCCGCGGTTTACGACACGGATGTCCTCGATATTTCCCGAATCGGTCTCGTACCAGGTAAAGGAAAGCTGAGACCCGTCGACACTCTTGGCAACACAGCGAATTTCGGCAAGATCGTCCTGCTCGACGTTCAGCTCGGTGGGAAATGCGGTTATTTCGGGGGGCGATTTTTCTCCGCCCACGAAGATCTGAACCTGCTGACTCGTAACGCTGTTGTGGCCGTCCTCGACGCTACACCAGAGATAGGCGCCGTTCAGCTCCTTTCCGATTCCCTCGAAAATATAGGCGAAGGTTTTATCGTCGAGCTTTCTCGGGCCGTAGGACTCTCCTGCATAGGCCTCCCAGGGCTGCTGTGCAGAGCCGCTTGCCTTAGAAAGCTCGTAAACGCTACCCTCCCACGACATATACCAGAAGGCCTGAAGATTTTTGCCCTCGGCCTTTACGGTATAGACGGCAACGCTATGCTCGGGGTAGGTCGGACGCTGTGGATCAAGGGTTATTACGGGGGCGTCCGACGCCGCAAAAGCAGTTATGCAAAAGAAACTACATATCAGCGCCGCTATCGTCAGAAGGCAAAGTGATCTCTTCATCAGTCTCTTCATCGGTCGAAGCTTCCTCTTCGTCATTTACGGTACCTCTTTTCTTCTTTTTAAGTATTATAAAGGCCGCCGCGCCGCCTGCCGCCATAAGGCAGACTACGAGAATAATAATTATTACGATAAGCGATCCCGAACCGCCCTTATTATTCTTAAGCTCGCCGGTTATTATGCATCCGCAGACGTCACATTCCTTGTTGTTATCCTTGTCGACGTGGTCTTCCTTTTCCATGGTCTCGCCGCAACCGCATACGCTCCAATGACCCTCCTCGTCGTACTGATAGCCTGCGACGGGGGTATGGGTATGGTTGGCGGCAAGGGTTATAACATAGCCGCAGTCCAAACAGGTCTCGTCGGTGTCTTCGGTGGCGGCTCCGCTTGAGCGGTGAGGTATTACCTCGCTTCTGTAGCCACAGCCCTGAACCTTACATACGTGGGCGTGACCTACCGCATCGAAGAAGCCCCATACCTCGGTAGCGAGATTATGGTCGGCAAGCGCTCCGTAGGAAACTCCGCAGTCCTTACACTTTGCCTTTTCGACGCAGGATGCGGTGCCGCCGCTATGGGCCGCCTTGGAGCCTGCGATCTCCTCGTAGCAAACGGTGCAGACCTTATAGTGATGTGTGGAGTTGGATTTAAGCTCGGAGGGCTTATGACCCTTGGCCTTAACTATTCCCCAGGAGGAAAGGTTCGAAATCTGCTTTTTGCCTGCCGCGTCCTCGTAGTATTTTTTGCAGGAGGAGCAATGATAATAGGTGTTCTTTCCTGCCTTGGTGCAGGTAGCGGTAACCTTATTTACCCTTTCCATGGTATGCTCGTGCTTTAATGCCTCGAAGGTATAGGACATTCCCGCGTGGGAGCCGTAGGAGGAATATTCAACTACCGCCTCGCGACCGTTAATGGTGGCCATCATTGCGTCTTCCTCAACGAAATCGTAGCCTACCTTGGAGCGGAAATGAATCGTAACCTTATAGACGTGACCCTCCTTATATTCCTGACCGACGCCGCCCGGGACGAAGCGCTTGCTTGCCGTTACGTCGTACCATTCGACGCCGTTTTGCCGATAGGCGCTTACGCCGTCGCTGTAGTAGCTTTTGCCGTCGAACTTGGTGTAGTCGGGCTTTTTGCCGATCACGGGGACGTCGATATTAAAGGTAAGGCTTCGGATATAGGGCGAATCGCTTCCCCAACCGTAGCCGCAGTTGTCGCAGGTAAGGTCGCGGTTGCCGTCTATATGCTTGGTGGTCTCCTGCGCGCCACAGCCTGCTACGGTGCAGGTATGACGGTGATAAACGTCGTTTATCTTGCCCCATTTGCTCCAGGCGTGGTCGCCCTTGGGCAGATTATAGCCGTATTTTGTTATCTGATTGCAGGCAAGGCATTTCCAGTCGCCGGTATAGCCCTTGGTCTGACAGTTAGCCTTTTTAGCGTTTATAAGCTGAAGCTTGGTATGTCTCGGAGCAAGTATCTCGCCCTCCTTAAGCAGTGCGCCGCAGGAGCAGTAAAGATCGCCGCTGTAGCCGAACTTGGTGCAGGTAACGGCAACGGCCTTTTTAAGGGTAGTTTTGCCGTTATGCTCCTTGGAGGTGGATTTTCCTCTTACCGTCTTTTTACAGTGGTCACAGCGATAGGTTCCCTCGTAGCCACGCTGCTCGCAGGTTCCCTTTTTGGCCGTTCCCGCAATAAGGGTCAGCTTTCCGGTATGCTTTTTGCCGCCCTCTATTGTCTCGCCGTATTTTATAATTCCCTCACAGTCGGCACAGACCGTATCACCGGTATAGCCGTCGAAGGTACAGATGGGGTCTACCTTGCCCTTTATTCTCGTGGCTCCCGTATGCTTACATTCACCCGAGGCGATAACGGGGGTAAAGGTAAGTATTCCGCCGCCCGTTCCGCCCGCAAAGGAGGGCACCGTAAGGGTCCATTTAAGCTCGTTTCCTGCCTTGGTAAGCTTGAAATCCTTGGTTACGTCCGTATCTACGACGGTTCCCGACGGAGCACGGTTACAGTGGTAGCGTACCTTCCAGCCGGTTATCTTCGGATTCTTCCTTTTAAGGATTTCCTGCTTATAATAAGTCGAAGGAGAAAATCCGATGGTGAGCTTTGTTCCCTTTACCACCACGTCACAGCTTGCATAACCGCCCTCAACGTAAACGAGATTGTTGCTTTGGGTCCATTTCGCATCCACCATCTGATTCTTGGAGGGGTTATAGGTCTGAAGCTTTTTGGTGGAGCTGTAGCCGCAGATCTGACACTCCTGATAGGGAAGACCCGTTTTGTTGGAGGTGCTGTAGGGGGTTCCGTGGTTCTGCCAGCCCATTTTATCGTGAGCCTCAAGGGTGGTTTTAGTACAGCCCGGCCATAAGCACTTAAGCTTGTGCTGATTCTCGTCCTTAAAGGAGGTATCTACCTCACATTCGTAGGTTTTGGGGTCGTAGAAAAAGTGATCGTGGTTGAGAATATAGTTTTTAAAGCCACAATGGATACATCTCCTCTCTACCCACTTTACCCCCGTCTTGCGGTCGGCAATAACGCGGGTCTGCTTGGAATAGCTGTGGGGCGTGAGCTTCTGCTCCTCACAGCCGTCTCCGACACAGTACGAATAGTGACCCTTGAAGGCATATACGCTGATATTGTTACCCGTTCCCGACTGATGAATGGTGTCGGTGAGAGCGCCCTTTTGAGCGACGTAGTTTTTATAGATATGACGGGCCTTAAGATATACGGTGTTTGAGGTTACCTTGTTGCCCTTTTTGTCGGTTATAACACAGCGGTAGGCGTAGCTTACATAGCAAGCATCTACCGGTACGGTAAGGGTAAGGGCGTTGGTCGAAGTACCCTTGATATAGCCCGTAAAGGAATCGGGAATATCCTTAAGGGCGACCCATTTTCCGCCGTTTGCCTGCTTGTACCACTGAAAGCTTAAATTCGAGGTTCCCTTGGCCGCAACCGTAAAGGTTATGCGGTTATTGTCGGGATAGGTCGGGTCGGTCTTGTCCTCGATCAGATGATCGCTCACCTTTGCCACGCGACTATCGGGCTGTTTAAGGATAAGAATGGTCTTCTGGCTGTCGAAGCCGCAGACGATACAAACTCCGTACTTATCGTAGACGTGGGCCGCCTTGGAGGATATATGAGAGGTGCTGTCGCAGTAGCGGCAGTTTCTCCAGTGATGGGTATCATTCATATCCCATGTGCTCTGAGGATTAGCGCCGTGTGAGCCGGTGGCATTTTTATGAGCCGAGGCGATATGCTTTTCTATATCGGCGTCGTTTATGCATCGGTCGTCACAGTCACAGCCCGCTTGCTCGAGGCGAAGCTTACAGCAGTTTTTACAAAGCAGATCGCCTGCATCTTCACAGTCTTCGCAGACATCGCTATTATGGAAGCAGTCGCCGCAGTCCTCGCAGAAATGAAAGTCGTAATCGCCGTCCTCGATGCAGACGGGAGGGGTGTCGGAGCACTCGGAATTGCTCTCACAGCACTCGAGGCAGAGCTCGCAGGTGTCGCAGCGGTCCACCTCGCAGAAGGCCGTTCCGCAGTCGGGGCAGAGATGGTCGTACCAATCGGCGCTTTCTACGCAGTATTCCTGGCAGGAGCAGCCCTCGGCATCGGCGTTATCCCGACAGCAGTAAACGCAAAGCTCGCAGTCGTCACAAAGCTCTATTCCGTCATCGAAGAGACATTCTTCGCACTGCTCACATATAATACAGCACTCCTCGCAGTGGTCAAAGCCGAAGGCACATTGCTCGGTGGTGCTGTAGCAGTTGCCGCACTCTGCGCAGTGCATATTTTCGATTCCAAAACAGTCTTCGCAGAAGCCGCAGCCGTCACAGAGACCGCCCATACAGTCGCCGCAGAGTCCGCAGGAGCCGCAAAGCTCCTCCTCCGAGAAAAAGTAACATTCACCGCAACCGAGGCAGTGCCAGCCGTTGCTTGCGTAGCAATCCTCGCAGGCCATACATTCGAGGCAAAAGACGGTCTCGCTGAAGCAGTTTCCGCACTCGTTACAGTGGGTTTCCACAAAGCAGGTTGAATTGGTACATTCGATACTGCAGGCACCGCACATTCCGCAACAGTATTCGTCCCAGTGATAGTGGTCACAGTTCCAGCATTCCATACCGTCCTCATAGTCGGCAAGAACGCTGATGACCGAAGCAGGAACTACGCTTACAAGCATTACAAGCGCAAGAAGGCCTCCTACGATTTTTTCCAAAATTTGTTTTTCATACCTCTGCTCCCCTCTCGGACCGCTTGACCCAAGCCGTCCAATATTGTATAATATATCAAAATACATTATAATTATATCTGTTCCCCCTTCTTATGTCACCACACCTGAAGCTTAAAAAGTGTGGGATATGAAAAATTTTTTAAAAAAGTGTGGGAAAAAGTGTGGGGCGTCGCCCCGTCAGAGGAGAAATCTATGAAAAAACGCTTACTAAAAACGGTAGCGCTGATACTGCTCCCGATAATGCTTTCGGGCTGTAGCGCGGTGGGCGCAAAGAAGGAAAGTCATTCGGCAATATACTGCGCCGCCGCGGTATTTTCCCTGCTTTTGCTTATCGGCTGTATATTTTTGGTAAAGAAAAACAAGAGCTGGTTTATAACCCTTTTTTCCTCGGTGCTCGTGATAAACGCGGGCTATACAGTCCTTTCGGTGTCGGATTCTCTTGAAACCGCCCTTTTTGCCAACGCTCTATCCTATCTCGGCTCGGTATTTTTACCCCTTTCAATGCTGATGATAATTTTGGAGGTCTCGGGCACGAAAACCGTAAAATGGCTCCCTCTGCCCCTCTTTTTCCTCTCGGGACTCGTCTTTCTTGTGGCCGCAAGCCCCGGCATCCTCGATATATATTATAAAGATGTCTCCTTTGCGGTAATAGACGGTGTTTCGACCCTTATAAAGGTCTACGGACCCCTTCACCCCTTGTATCTCGTCTTTTTGGTAGGTTATTTTGCCGCCATGATAGCGGTAATAATCCGCGCATTTATAAAAAAGACCCTCGAAGCCCCCCCACCACGCCATGATTTTGGCTACCGCGGTATTTGTCAACATCGGGGTCTGGCTTATTGAGCAGCTTTCGGATATGACCTTCGAAATGCTCTCGGTCTCCTATATTATAAGCGAGCTTTTCCTCCTTGGAGTTCATATGGTGGCAAGCGAAAATCAGCGGCTCCGCGGCCTGGTCAAAGAAAAGGAGACCCTGAAGTCGGAAAAGGGCGCACAAGCTTCCGAGGTCTCCCCCGAGGCCCTCGAATATTTCACCCGCGGCCTTAGCTCCCTTACCCCCACCGAGCGGCTCATCTTTGACGCCTACGTCGGCGGCAAGCACACTAAAGAGATCTTGGAAGAGCTTAACATCAAGGAAAACACCCTTAAATTCCACAACAAAAACCTTTACGGCAAGCTCGGCGTCGCCTCCCGCCGTCAGCTTTTGGAAATAAACCGCACGCTTAATAAATAAAAAAGCTTTTTCTGTCGGCACGTATGTAATTGAGAATTGAAAATTGAAAGTTGAAAGTTGAAAACGATGCCGAGAATATCACAGATTTCAATGATTTTAAATGAAAACAAACAACCTTTGTCCGGTAGACAAAGGTTGTTTGTTTTCTGCGAAAAAGTAACCAAGCGGAGCAGAATAGAGGTACAAACGACCAAAAGTATGGCATCTATCCGTTCAACAAATTGAAATTTACTTAACTGCTTTTATTGTATAGGTCGCTCCCCAATTCTTCAGCACCTCAACAGAAGAAAAACCTGCTTCCAGAAGTGCTTCTGTTTCGTGTTTTACAGTAAGAGGAGTGTCGTAATGGTAAAACGCATCATCGGCAATTCCTTGCTCTGCTTTCAATGCAATCAAGTTTTGTCGGTGCATCTGTTCCTCCTCATCAGACAAAGAGAAGTAGTCCGTCAGCACAAAATATCCACCATCATTCAATGCCCTATGTAATTTGGCATATAAAGGCACTTTTTCTTCCTTGGTAAAATGGTGTAAACTCTCCACCGACACCGCTGCATCAAATACGTTCTCGCCAAAAGGCACATCAAAATAGGAATCGCAAATCAAAGTAATGTCTTTGTCGGCAAATTTCTTTTTTAGCGCCGACAACATTCCTTGCGATAAATCGACACCCGTTACCTTTGCGGACGGATTTAGCAGATAGTATTCTTCTAACTCCAATCCTGTGCCACAACCCAAATCAAGTATATGGCAGTTTTCGGCAGTCGGTAACCGCTTAGCCGTAAAGGGATAGAACTCATCTGCCGCTTCAATGTTGGTCATCATGTGTTCATCGTATCCGTCTAATCTATTTCCAAAAAAATCAGCCATCTTTTCAAGCATATCTAATCTCCGTCAAATTTTTATTTATCGAACAGATTCTATCACAGTATCACAAATAAATCAATCCGAAGCCTTGTATGTTATCAGTTCCTTATATCACAGATTTCAATGATTTTAAATGAAATCGCGCAAGCGCGATGAAATCCTCACTCCGCTCGGATGAAATCTGCTTCGCAGATGAAATTAAATCCGTCCCTATCTCCCGACGAAGTCGGATTTCATCACAAAGTGATTTCATCCATCGAAGATGGATTTATTCCGTCCGCAAGGACGGATTTAGTTGAAAAGAACCCACACTTGTCATAGACAAATGTGGGTTCTTTTCTGGTGGACCTGAAGGGATTCGAACCCTCGACCTTTCGGATGCGAACCGAACACTCTCCCAACTGAGCTACAGGCCCTTAACATACTTATTATATCACACTCCCCTTTACTCTTCAAGAACAGATTTTAAAAATTTTCGAACTTTTCGAAGGATAATTACCTCGTAGCCGACCCCTACGGCGGCGAGCCGCCGCTCCCATACGCGAATTTTATTTCAATAAAAGCAAAAATGGGTAAGCCCGACCGTAAGATATCGGTATCCGTCGGCCTTCCCTTGGGGGAAGGGGGACCACGACCCGTAGGGTCGTATTTCCGACCGCAGGAAGGAACACCATTTTGCGCCAAAGGCGCAAATATCGTTTTCGTTTGCGGTCGGAAAACGATGTTGCCTTACGGCAAATGATGTTATGCTTCGCATAAATGATGAAATCAAATCCGTTCCATCCGCCGCGGCGGATTTCATCACGCAGTGATTTCATCCCGTCAGGGATTTCACCCGTTTCCAAAAGGGAAACGGATTTAATTGCGGCCAAAGGCCGCTAAACCGCCTTTTCCACTATCGACACCATTACGGTTATATCGTCGGGGCGGCCGCCGCTTACCCGTCGTTGGGCGCAGTGGGCAAGGTGACGGGCCAGAGTCTCGGCACGCATATCCTCAGCCTTTTCGAGTTCGGCGCATATCCAATCGGTGCCCTCGGAGGTTGCTCCGTCCGACATCATAACGAGAATATCCCCTGCCCTGAGCTTTACCGCCGCACGGTCGAAGCCGATCTCCCTAAGTATCCCCGCGGGAAGAGAATTGCTTCTTGCGACGCCGCATTTTCCTCCTCTCAGCATAACCGTCGGGGCGGCCCCTGCCTTCAAAAGCTCGGTACGACCGCTTAAAAGGTCGATGCAGGCCACGTCAACCGTCGCAAGCGACTCGTCGGTAGATTTAAAAAGCATTGCCGAATTTAAAATACTAAGGGCCGATTCGTAGCCGAAGCCCGCCTTTAGAAGCCTCGTCATAAGCCCCGAGGCCATAGCCCCGTCCACCGCCGCACGGCCTCCGCTACCCATTCCGTCGCTTAGCACCATATATGCCCGACCTCTTCCGTCGGCGAAAAAGCTATAGGCATCCCCCGAAATTCCCGACGGAGAGCAGGCAAGCTGACAGACCCCCGTCTCGGTGGTAAAGGCCGCCCTTTCGGTAAGGGTTATATACATTTTTCCTGCCGCTTCGGTTATGGCAGGCGGGTCGAAATCCCGATCACAGCAAAGCTCGACCTGACGGAGCAGCTTCATTCGGTTAAGCCGCACCCCCGCCACCGAGCGACAGATCAGCTCCACCGTCATCCGCCCGTTTTTATCGATTCCGCAGCCACATTCAAGGCAGTTTATCTCGATTGCCGTAAGGGCCTCGGAGATCTTCTCGGCGGTAGCATCGTCGAAGGTCTCGTCGGCGTTTAGCTCCTCGGCCATACTGTTTAGCATTTCGGAAATTCCGTCAAACTGCTCGGTGACAACGCTTCTGACGTCGCTTATTCTGCTCTCGGCCGCCATTCGGGAGGCATAATCGCTATAATATTTATAAACCGCGTCCCCCACCTTGGCGGGGCGAAGACACCTGCCCTTAAAGCTCTCGGGAGCCCCCTCCTCGGGGGAGCCTTCAGCCTCTCTTACCGTTTTTATCATATCGAGGACGGCCGATACCGTATCGTTTTTACTTTTCTCCCAGCAGGCGATCCTCAGAGAACAGCCTGCGCAGGCCTCGGTCTCTATCCCCTTTAAGACCCAGTCGAAATCGGGGGAATTTATCTTTGCCAGCTCCTTGGCCACCGTATCCACCGTCTCGCTGACGTCGCCAAGGGCGGAGGAGGCAAGCTTCAGCCTCCTTGTTACCGCCTTTTTCATATGATTTTCCGAAAGGGCCCTTACGGGGGGAGAAAATATTTTTCCGAGGGCCTGAACCGCCGTTTTTGGCACACAGAGAAAGAGGGCGCTTCCGAAAAGGCTCTCGACCAAAAGCCCCGCCGAAAAGACGGGATCCTCGGCTACGGCGCTTCCCGCAAGACCCGAAATTATAAACACCGCGACCTGAGCGTATTTACCAAAGCCCGAAAAGACCCCCGAGCAAAGGCCTGCAAGGGAAAAGGTTATCCCCGAAGCAAGACCGCCGCCCGATATTGCGGCGAAAAAGCCCGTAACCGCGCCGCAGACCGTTCCCGAAGAAGCCTGTCCGAACCGCGCTGTTATTAAAATAAGGGTGACCGAAAGTATTTTTCCGAGGGATATTCCGCTAAGCTGCAGGCTCATAAGCCCCGTCAAAGCGAGACTTAAAGTAATTATAAGGCAGGAAAGCTCCTCCGAGCGAAGCCCTGCGGTAAGGCGACCCGAAATTTTAAACACGCGGGAGATAAAATAAGCCGCCGCTAAGGAAAGGACCGCTTCGACTGCCGCGTAGATACTGCCCTCGGTGTCCCCTACCCTGCTGACAAGCCCCGTTGCGCAGGTCACGAGAAAGGCTACCACCGAGGATATGGGCGGCGAAGAGGCGTATTTGGTCATCGCCGCAAGCAGGGCCTTTATGGCAACTATCGCAAAGAGGGCCGCCATATATCTGAAGGTATCGGCCACCGTACCGGGGACCAAGTATCCCAAAAAACAGCCGACCGCCGAAAGGGCAAGATACTCCCCCGGCACCGCCGCGCTGAAGGCCAGCCCAAAGGGACAAAATTCCCCGAATATCCGTCCTCTTGCCATTAAAAAGCCTGTAAGAGCGGCAAGGGCCTGATAGCCGACCTCCTTTAGTATCGCCTTTTTTCCTATCTGTGAAAGCTTCCCCTTTTCTTTTATAGATTCCTTCATTTTTTCGCTCCTTTTCTAAATTCCCGTTCGTGATATCATTATAAATCAGACCCGACGAATAATTTGTCAAAGGCGGGTGTCACAGTAAGGCGAAAGCAGGGAGATTAAAAAAGTATTGACATATTCCACGGCGCATACTATAATAAATTAAACTGAATTTCTTCAAACCGACGAAGCGAAGGTTAAACCGTAAGAGGCGCTTACAGAGAGCGGGGATGGTGCAAAACCGCAGTATGCTGTACGGCAAATGGGTCGCTGAGGGAAAGGCGAAAGGCGTATGCTTAGTAGTCGGACCGTAGGGTCTGCGTTAAAGGCCGGAAATGTGTTGGCATTTCTTCACGAGATATTCCCCTTTCGGGAATAATAAAGGTGGCACCGTGGATATTCTTCCGCCCTTTATATAAGGGGCGGATTTTGTTTTTTAGATTTGAAGATCTTGGGTTTAATTTAAACTGAAAAGGAAGAATGAAAAATGAAAATTAACGGAATCGATTTTGACACCTATTTCAAAAACTACCCCGACAAAAACGGCTACTTCGGAAAGTACGGCGGCGTTTACATCGACGACAAGCTTAAATCCGCAATGGCCGAAATTACAGACGCATATATGAGCATCTGTCAGTCGAGAAAATTCATCGCCGAGCTCAGAAGAATAAGAAAGGAATTTCAGGGCAGACCTACTCCCATAACCCACCTTGAGCGCCTTTCCAACTCCCTCGGCAACGTTCAGCTTTACGCCAAGCGTGAAGACCTTAACCACTCGGGCGCACACAAGCTTAATCACTGTATGGGCGAGGCGCTTCTTGCCAAATATATGGGCAAAAAGAAGATAATCGCCGAGACGGGTGCGGGTCAGCACGGCGTTGCTCTTGCTACCGCCGCCGCATATTTCGGACTTGAATGTGACATTTATATGGGCTCAGTGGATATAAAGAAGCAGGCCCCCAACGTTGCCCGTATGAAGATCCTCGGCGCAAACGTCGTTGAGGTTACTCACGGTCTTGCCACCCTTAAAGAGGCCGTCGACGCCGCCTTCGACGCATACAGCAAGGAATATAAAGACTGCATCTACTGCATCGGCTCGGTCTTAGGACCCCATCCCTTCCCCATGATGGTTCGCGATTTTCAGAGCGTCGTAGGCGAAGAGGCAAGAGAGCAGTTTATCGAAATGACGGGTCATCTTCCCGACGCTATCGTTGCCTGCGTAGGCGGCGGAAGTAACGCGGCAGGCCTTTTCTCGGGCTTTTTAAACGACCCAGTCGACATCTACGGAATCGAGCCCTTAGGCAGAGGACCCAAGCTCGGCGACCACGCCGCAAGCCTTAAGTTCGGCACAGAGGGCGTTATGCACGGCTTTAACTCCATAATGCTTAAGGACGAGAACGGCGAGCCCGCTCCCGTTTACTCGGTGGCTTCGGGCCTCGACTATCCCTCTTCCGGCCCCGAGCACGCCTTCCTGCAGGAGATCGGCCGCGTTAAGTACGACGTTATCGACGACGAGGAGACCATTGACGCCTTCTTCAAGCTTTCCCGTATGGAGGGTATAATCCCCGCGATCGAGAGCTCCCACGCGGTAGCCTACGGAATAAAGCTGGCGCAGCAGATGGATCACGGCTCGGTTCTTATAAACCTTTCGGGCCGCGGCGACAAGGATATGGACTACGTAATTGAACATTACGGAATCAGATAACAAAAACGACCCTTCGAGAGAAGGGTCGTTTTTCAGTAGACAGTGGTCAGTGGTCAGAAAAGAGTAGCGCCTTTGAAGCAGGGAAAAGGGAAAGGGGAAATGGGAAAGGTTAGGGCCGAGGGAAGAGGCAAGCGACGCGGATAAAATTGAAAACTTAAAATTGAAAGTTGAAAATTAAAAACGGATACCGAAAACAAGACTGCTTCGGTATCCGTCAGCCTTCCCTAGCAGGGAAGGGGGACCACGTAGTGGTGGATGAGTAGAAACCTACTCCGCAAAACAAAACGGGAAAATATCCAAGCTTTACATTATCAAACATAAAACTGCGCTCGGGTCGTTGAGGGGATTCCCCTCATAGGGGAAATGTCGCGAAGCGACAAAAGGGTCTGGGCGTAAGCCGTACCACCGACCCCTACAAGGATTGCCGAATAGTTTTACGAAATTTGCGATATCTCACGGTTGCCGTTAGAAAATGAAATCATAAAACTTTCGTTTTATAATGAAATCAAATACGTTTCATCCGCCGCAGCGGATTTCATCCCGTTAGGGATTTCATTCGTTTCCCCCATTGGGGAAACGAATTTAATTGCGACCTTCGGTCGCTCGGCGGCTCGCCGCCTACAGCTCCACAAAGCTTGGGGTGTGGTGAGTCGAGGGGATAAATTTATTCATAATATCCTCGGTCTTTATTTTAAGGCTCGAGGAATTGTCGCAGGGGTGACATCCGAAATACTCTCTGCCGAGAAGGTCCTTATCTATAACGAGGCGGACCTTAAGTCCTTTATCGAAGAAAAGTCCCAGGACCGAAGCCGAGCCCGGTGTGCAATTTATAAGCTTTTCCATATATTCGGGAGTTGCGAAGGATAGCCTTGAGCAGCCGAGCTGAGGAGAAAGAAGTTTGGTTTTAAAGGGCTTTTCCCCCGGCATCAAAAGAAGATAAAAATCGGTCTTCTGCGCATTGCACAAAAAGAGGTTTTTACAAATTTCCACGTCAAGAGCCTTATTTACCTCAAAAAGGCCCTCAATGGTCCCGATATGCTCGTGGGATACGCGGCTGTACCCTATGCCGAGGCCCTCAAGGGCGTCGTAGCAGGCGGTCTCCCTCTCGGAGCAGTTCTCCTTGCGGGTATTGTAAACAGTTTTGTCGGCAAAAAGCGAATTTTCCATAACCTTCTCCTAAAGTAAGGCCTTTTTTAGTGCGGGGGCAATATATTTTTTCGACACAAAGGCCAATATAAGCTCGGGCAGGATAAGAATTACCGCCTGCGGTATACGGATGGCAAGCTGAACGAGGTAGGGATTTCCCGTCATACCCGAGATCCAGAACGAATTTATAAGCAGGGTGCAAACAAGCTTTTCGGTTAGTATAAGGGCCGCCGACAAAGTAAGGTATATCCCGTTGCCTTTAAGCCTTTCGGCCGCAATTCCTATAAAGCCGTAAATTATTCCCGAAAGCACGGCCGTCGCGGTAATTCCGAGATGTGGCGGACCGAGGGGGATAAGTATAGCGGCCAAAATATCCCCTAACCCTGCGCAGACGCCGCCCCAAAGGGGGCCGAACAGCATACCGCAAAGCATTATCGGCACAAAGGAAAAGCCGATTTTTATGTCGGCCGTCATAATACTGCCGAAACGGTTGAGTATGACCGTAAGCGCGGTTAGCAGGGCGATAACGGTCAGGCGGATGAGTATACGTTTTTTGTTCATAAAAAATCCTCCTTCCCCGTCTTACAGAAATCGGGCAAGAAGGCATAAAAGTCTGAAGCCGTACTGTAGCGGGATGCGGAAAAAAGGCCGCCGAGGTCTCCCCCGTTCGTCCGTCGGACAACTCCCCGTCCCGACGGCACTTAAACGCCTTTTTTCCTACTCTGACAGAAAAAATAGATCATCGGAAAATTCCGATGATCTATTTTAACATATTTTTTTCGTTTTTACAAGTACCTATTTAACGGGAATTATAGGTTTTATCGGCGGCAACGTTTTTCGCATATTTCATTATGCGGGTATGCTCCGAGGAAGAAATAAGTCCCATTTTAACCCCGTTGGTCTCGACCTGATAGCGGGATTCGCTGACCTTAAAGTATTTAAGCACCGTTGCGGCGCTGCCATCCTTATGAGCTATGGTCATAACGGTAACGGGGGTCAGCTTGGAGGTATCCTGAACGTCGTAGGACTGCGGCTTTATCTGAATAAGATAGGAATAGTAGTTCTGGAAATTAAGGGTCGTAACCGACTTTCCGTCAACGCGTACTCCGCTTATAACGTCGTCGTCGGCCTCCTCGTCATACTTGGTGGAAATATCGAAGGTGACCTTCTCCCCTGCCGACTCGATGGTGATCGAGCTGGTAGAAGCGATGTCCTCAATAAAGAGAAGCTCGTTGAATATTTCCTTTTTGGTATAGGCGGCGGGGATCAGACTGCTTGCAGGGACCTTCATAATGGTCTTGTTGTCGGCATAGTAAACGGCGTAGTTTCCGTCCTCCTGAAGGGTTGCTATAAAGGAGCTTTCGACGTCGTTAACGTAAAGCTTAACGCCGAAATCGGGGTCGTCAAGGCCGTATTTCTTAAGCTCTTCCTTGTCGGTAGAGTAGGAATAACAGCCCGTAGAAGTAATTCCGTAGGAGAAGAGAGATACGATATTACCCATATTATCGTCGTTGGCAGGACGGGCTACGGGGGAAACGATATGATAGGAATTGAAGATTCTGTCGTGGTCGACCGTCTTTGTAATTATTTCGTAGCGGTCGCCCGGTACCTTACCCCAAAGCTCAAGCTTTTCACACATAATAAGCTGACCGTCGGTGAAGTATTCCGAGCTGTAATCCTCCTCTGCGCCAATGGCGGGAATAGACTCGGCATTAACGAAATCGGTCTCGACCTTTTCGTAGTGATAAAGGTCGGTAGAACGGACGAAATAAACCTTTTCATCCTTCGAGGTGGTAAGGTATCTTCCGTCGTCGGCAGGGGATTTTCCGCCTACGATAAGGGAAATATAAACCTCGTCGGAGCCCGGCTTATAAAAATCGACCTTATACTCGGGATTGTCGAAGCCGTAGTCTCTTCCGTCGTTTTTATCGTCGGAGATCTTCTTTACATAGCCCTGCTCCATAAAGCTGGTTACGGTATTGTCGATGGTAGAGTAGCTTGTAAGGGAGCGGTCTACGTTTTTAAGGGCCCATTCCTTTTTGGTTACGGTAACCTCGTTTCCGTCGTCGTCGGTAGTCTCCTGCTCATACTGAGCGAGAACAAATTCGAGGGTATAGTCGGAGCGGTTTAGAACCACCCTGTCCACAAGCACGTTATCGGTTCCGATCACGGGGAATTTCGATACGGTACCGTCGTCGTTTTCGGTCTCGGTATATTCGGTAATATTATAGAAGACCGAATCGTCGATCAGCTGAATAAGGGTTATGCCGATCGAATCCCCGTCCTCCTCTTCCTCCTTAACGGGCCAGAGGATAACGGTGGTAACGGTGATGGCAATAACGAGCGCGAGAGCCACGACCGAGGTAATTATCGGCTTTAATTTACTTTTTTTCTTAACCTTTTCTCTATGCTCGGAGGGAGCCGAGAAAATGGTCGACTCCTCGTCGCTTACCTCATAAACTCTCGAGACAAAGCCCTCGGGATTCGAGGGTCTTTTCTCCTCCTTGGTCTCGCCGTCACCGAAAAGATTTTCCTTGTTTTCGGTGCTCATCGACGGGCCCTCCTTACGAATACGAAGATTCCTAAGGCCACGAGAAGCAGGGGCAGAGTCCACTGGAAGATGTATTTGATCATATTTGCCTCAGACTGATCGATAACACCCATAGCGTCGACCAGACCGTCCATTTCTGCCGAGGTTATGGTCTTGGTGGTGAAGGTGAAGCCGTCATCGTCGCCGCCTGCCGCCATTTTAGCAACCGCAACGACCGGTTCGAGGTTGTAGGTGTACTGAGCGGTCCAATAGTTGCTTACGAAATCGTAACCCGAGAAGGCTACAACGTAGCTGGAGCAGTAGATGTTGTCGGCCTTTTCGGTAGCGGGATCGTCGTAGTAGTCGGCGTCCTCGGTAAGGAGGATACCAATGCTCTGAATAAGCTCCTCAGAGCCGTCGGGCTTCCAGTCGGAGCCGCCGTTGGAAACCTCGGTAGAAACTACGGTATCTCCCCCTGCAGAAAGGGCGAGGGCGTGGGTCTTACGCTTGCCCTCGGTCTCATAAGCGGCAAAGAGGGGCATATTTCCGCCCGCGATTATAAACTGATTAGCGCTCATTATCTCGTCGTAGTCGTTTTCTACGCCGTTATTCTCGTTGGCACTAAAGCCGAAGGTATAGTTGTCGCCTGCCATATGGTTAGAGCTGTCGGTCTCGTAAAGAAGCCGGCGCTCGTAGACAACTCCCCATTCCTCAAGGAAGGTATCGAGGGTCGGGGTGGCGGGAGAGTCGTAGGAGGGCAGGAATATAAGCCCTTTTCCTCTCTTGCCGCCGTTATAGAGCCATTCGTCGATTATATCAAGCTCGGCGGAGGTGAAATCGGACTTAGGCGAGCCGATAATGATAAGGTCGACCTCCTCGGAGATCTCGCTTATAGTCTCGCCCGAGGTAGTCTTAACGTCGAAGTTGTTAAGCTCTAATATCTCGCCGTAGGCGGCCGAAATCGAGGTATCGCAGTGAGGTCCGATGATAAGGGCCTCCTGAGTATCTAAAGCCGTCGCCTTATAGATGGCCGAGGTAAGCTTGGTCTCTAAGTTGCTTCCGCTTACAAGGTAGGGATAGCCGTATTCTACTCCGCCGTCGTCGGTGAGGTAATAAATATCCTCAAATTTAATTACCGAATGACGCTCGACCGCAACGTCGTCGACTATCTGCCAGCCCTCGACGAGAATATCGCCGTACTTGGGCGCAGAGGCCTCGTATTCCGAAACGATGTCGGCAAAGGAGGGGTCGGAGGGGTCGGCAAAGCGAAGCTCTATCTTATCGGAGTAAACCGCATAAAGCTTTAAGAGGTTAAGGGTCTGCTTAAAGTAGTCGCCGTTCTTGTCCTCGAAGCTCTTGAAGTTTGCGCCGTAGTAGGAGGGGTAATAATATGCCATACCCGACATATTTCCGTTTTCGAAGTCCTCCTCGGGGTTACAAACGGTAACGGTGACCGTGGCCTTAATATCCTTGATAAAATCGATATTCTCGGAGCTTAAGGTGTTGGTTCCCTGAAGAGAGATGTCGAGATCGAGGTTGACGCGGTGAGATAAAAGCTCGAAAAAGATGTTTACGGCAACAACCACCGCAACGAGTATAGCGGTAATTGCAATAGCGTAGCCGCCGTGCTTCCAGGAGCCCTTGTTTCGGGCGACCTTCTTGGGAGCGGCGGTTTTTTCGGTGTTTTTCTTAAATAAATTCATATACTGCCCCTCCTTTTATGCCCATCTGCGGCGCTCTACCATACGTACCGAGGCAAAAACGAAGACGCCCGCGATAGAAAGTAGATAGATAACGTCGATGATGTGGAATATCGAGCCTGCGAAGGCTTCGAAAAGATTTATAAATGCGACCTTCTCGCAAACGGCTATGACCCAATCGAGGCCCGTGATGGAGCCCATGCTGGGCAAAGCGAGAAGCAGCACGAAGATTACCATAGTAAGCACGCAGGAGATAACGGGGCTTTCGGTAAGGGAGGATATAAACATTCCCATCGCGATAAGAGCGGCACCGATAAGCAGGGCTCCAAGCAGCGCATTAAGGTAGACGAGCCAGTTTATGTCGGCCTTGACCGAGATAACTATCTCGAAAAGCAGGGTGGGTGCAAGGGCGAGGCCGTAGATGGCAAAGGCCGAGAAGAATTTACCGAGAACGATGCTTCCGACGCCTACGGGGGCGGTAAGCAGGGCCTGATCCACCTTCTGACGGCGGTCCTCACTAAGCAGTCGCATGGTGATTACGGGGGTAACGAGAACGACGGCTAAAACGAAGAGGAAGGAGGGAAAAATGTACTCAACGTGGGGAGAAGCGGCGCCGTAGAGGGCCGAAAAGTACATTCCCTCGAAGAAATAGAAAACTGCAAGATAAATATATCCCAGCGGAGAGGTAAAATAGGCTTTGAATTCTCTTTTAAATATGGCGGTCATTATTTTTCCTCCTCGCTTTCGTATTCTTTTTCGCTTTCGGTCTCGGCGCCGATAACGGCTTCATCCGAGTCGAGATCAAGCTTTATCTTATTTGCGGCAGGGGTCTCTGCCTCTTCTTCCCTTGCGGCGTCACCGAGAAGACTGCGTCCGTTGTCGGCGGCGTCGGTGAGGCGGAGGAATATCTGCTCAAGGGTCATCTCGTTGGAGCGGAGGGAAAGCAGGGTTTTCTTACGCTCGGCAAGGCGGGTCGAAACGGCGGCGCGGATATCGTTTCCGGGCTTGGGCTCAATTACGAAATCGCAGGATCCCTCTTCCTTTGAGCCGAGGCTGCTTACCCTTTCTATTCCGGGGATAGAATTCAGTATCTTATAGGTCTCTGCCTCGCTTCCCATAACGCGAAGGGCAAGCGAATGATCGTTCGAGAGCTTTTTCGAAAGGTTGTCGGGGGTATCGTCGGCGATTATGTGACCGCGGTTGATAATAATGATACGCTCGCAGACCTCCTGAATTTCAGAGAGGATGTGGGAGGAAAGAATAACGGTATGATTCTTTCCCAGACGGGCGATAAGGTTTCTTATCTCGATTATCTGCTTGGGGTCGAGACCAACGGTAGGCTCGTCCAAAATAAGCAGGTCGGGGTTTCCGATAAGGGCCTGCGCGATACCGACACGCTGACGGTAACCTTTAGAAAGGTTCTTGATAAGGCGCTCGAAAACGTTGTCGATTTTAACGAGGCGACAGATCTCCTCGATATGGGGCTTTTTCGGGAATTTAACCTTTTTAAGGTCGTACATAAAGTAGAGATATTCCTTAACCGTCATATCGGTATAAAGAGGGGGTATTTCGGGCAGATAGCCGATGCGCTTCTTGGCCTCCTCGGGGTTTTTCATAATGTCGAATCCGTCGATGGAAACGTGACCCGCCGTAAGGGAAAGGTAGCCGGTCATAATGTTCATAATGGTACTCTTACCCGCACCGTTGGGTCCCAAAAAGCCGACGATCTCGCCCTTTTGAATGCTGAAATTGGCATTGTCGACGGCAAGATGCTTTCCGTATCTCTTTGAGAGGGAGGATACTTCGATCATAAAGACTTCTCCTTAAAAATAATTTATCAAATGAGAGTTATCCGTATACAAATTACCACACAAATTTAAGTAATTTGTAAACAGAAATTAAACAATGATATACCTTATTATTATAATATAAAACCCCATAAAAAGCAAGATGTATTTGGCGGCCTTCGGTCACAGATTTGTAGATAAATCAATGATAGGTAACACTTTTCTCAAAAAAATAAGATGAAAGTGTATTTTGAAAGAATTTGTTGTGTTGTGAGGAGCCGCAGGCGACGAATAATACAACAAATTCGGCGCTAATTACATTACTGCCAGATAGTCAGCAAGTACAACATTTGGACTTCTGTATTTTAAGCAACTTTTTGAAATATTATTTGAAATTCTGTTGTATTTAGCAAGCTGTTTTCTGCCGTCCTCAAGGCTATACATTCTCATTTTGCTGTAAAACCTTTGTTCATCAAGTCGGTGTTGGCGTTCTACCTTGCCATTATGTCTCGGGGTTGCTACTTGGATCCTGTGGTACTTAATTCCACACTCGTCTAAATATTCTTCAAACAATGTCTTATGTGTTGCTTTCTTTACTAACAAAGCGTTTGTCCACTCTGTTCCGTTGTCTGTTTGTATTTCTCTGATTGGAAACGGAAAATATTCTATTAGCTTTTTAAGAAAATCCAATGAACTGTATGTGCTGTGCTCGTCGTACATTTCCCTAAAACAAAACCTTGTACACTCGTCAATTGCTGTATATTGGTAGTATTTATGCCCATTCGCAACACAATACGCTGGCACAAACTTAACATCTATCTGCACCTTTTGCCCCGGATATTCTGCTCTTTGATATGGTTTAGGTTTGTAGCCTTTGCGTTTCTCAGGTGTTTCTTCTAATTTTAGCCTTTTTATTGCTCTAAGCAAACTATTGTAGCACCTTGTATATCCGTTCTCACGAAGCTTATCCCAAAGCATAATCTTATCTTTAGTTCTGCGATAATATCTTTCGATCATCGCATATTCTTCTGCCGTTTGCTGCCTTGGATGGCTGTGAGGACGGTGAGAACGGTCAATTAAGCTCTGCCATCTTCCGTCATAACGTTTCTTCCAATCATATATTGCTTTTCGACATACTCGGTAACGAATGCTTGCTGCTGTTACTCCATTTTTTGCAGAATATTTAATT